>NZ_CP168006.1:2832997-3206901 GCF_041521385.1 Alcaligenes faecalis
CGGCCATCCAGTAGGACGCGCCGGGTTGCAGCAACATCATTAGCCAGGAACCGGCTGCCATCAGACCAAAACCCGTAGTCAGGATCATTTTCAGTCCAAAGCCTTGGCTCAAGGCACCGAAACGGGAGGCCAGCACGGCCATGCCGATGAATTGGGGAGCCAGCCCCCAGCCGGTTTGGGTGGCACTCCAGCCCAGGGCATTCTGGAAGAACAGGGACAGGAAAAACACATTGCTATAGGCGGCAAAGCCCAGCACAAAGGAGGCGATATTGGCGGTGCTGAAGCGGTAGTCCCGAAACAGGCTCAAAGGCAGCAAGGGGCGGGCGACGCGGCTTTGGGCATAGATAAACGCGACGAAGGTGACTGCGGCCACGCCCAGGGAGCGAACCGTTTCGGTGGCATGCCAGCCTTGTTCACCCGCGCAAATCAGGCCATAGGTCAGGGAGCCGAGCCAGATCACGCTAAGCAACTGGCCGATCGGGTCGAAGGCCGCGTGTTCAGGGTTGGCCGATTCCTGAATGCCCCACATGCCCAAGCCTAATGTCAGCAAACCCAGTGGCAGGTTCAGACTGAAGATCGAAGGCCAGTCGGCCACATCAACCAGCACCCCGCCCAGAATCGGGCCCAGTACCAGAGCCAGGGCGCTCAAGGAAGACCAGCCGCCAATGACACGGGCACGCTGGGCCGGGTCCGGGAAGGCGTGGGTCAGGATGGACAGGGCGCCGGGAATAAGCAAAGCCCCGGCCATGCCTTGCACGACGCGGCCCCAGAGCAGGGCGCTCAGTGAACCGGCCAGGGCGCACATCATGGAACCAACGGTAAAGGCCAGCACGCCCAGCAGCCAGCTTTTCTTGCGTCCGTAGCGATCCCCCAGCAGCCCGGCGGACAACATGAAGGCGGACAGGCACAGCGCATAAGCATCCACAATCCATTGCAGCCCGGCCATATCGGTCTGCAGGGCTTGCTGCATGCGGGGCAAGGCAAGATTCACGATGCTGATGTCCAGGGTGACCATGAAAGTTCCCAGGTAAATAGCGATAGTTAGAGCAAGTCGGCGTGTCATGGTAATAAATGAGAATTATTATCGACGACTATAAAACATTGACTGACTGTCAGTCAATGAAAAACAAAGAGGCTGGCTAAAATAGCGCGGTGATCCCCGACGAAGCACTGTGTCGGATTTTTTCTAATACCTTGACGCTCATGACCGCTGCCAAAACACCCCGCACCCAACCCTCTGAAGTTCGTCGCCGTGATTTACTGGAGGCCGCCGCTGCCTTGTTTCTGCAACAAGGGTTTGATGCCACGCCGGTCGATGAAATTGTGTTGCGGGCGGGCATGTCCAAAGGCTTGTTCTACCATTACTTCAGCTCCAAGCAGGAGATCCTGGCCGCCTTGCGCGAGCAGTTCATCCAGCAGTTTCACGACCGTGTGCAAGGGGCGCTGGAACAAGCGCCGCAAGATGATTGGGTGCAGCGTCTGACCTGTTGGATTCGGGCCTCGGTACAGGGGTATAGAGATACGCTGGACATGCACGATCTGGTGTTTTCAGAGCATATGCGCAGCAATTACCAGGGCGAGCGCAACGTGGTGACCGAGCCGTTGCACAGGATTCTCAGCGAGGGGCAAAACGCCGGAGTCTGGTCTGTGGCCGATGTGGATTTGACTGCCTGGGTCATCTACCAAGGCATGCATGGTGCGGTCGACAATATGGGTCTGGAAACGACGGAGCAGTGGGCCGCCATGGAAGACAATCTGGTGACTTTGTTTGTGTCCATGCTTGGGGTGACCCCACCTTGCCAGAAAAAATAGGCTGTTAGAACGGTGCTGTCCATGTGTTTACGCGACACTTGGAAATGGTGGACAAAGCCATGAGCGTCCAGAGGGAGTGCCTTCAATCATGTTGCTTCCTCTATTCAGACCGTCATAAACAAAACGGGGCCTGTCTCAATGAAGGAGCAGGCCCCGTTTTTAGATGAGCAAAGACTTAGCGGAACTGGAAGTGTTCCTTGTGCAAGGTCCAGGATTTTGCGGGCAAAGTCTGTTTGAGTGCACGCCGCAGTTGCCTGCCCATGGCCGCCGGTCCACAGAACCAGATGTGCAGGGGTTTATCGGCATGGTAGTACTGCAGCACCTCTTTGGGCGTCCAGCGGCGGCCATCGGCATAGATTTCAAGGTCTACATCCGGGTGTTCCTTGGCGGCTTTGCTCAACGCTTGCGCCAGCGGATCATAGCCGTGCCGACAGGCATATTGCAGATAGGCGTAGGGAGCATGACCTTCTTTGTGCTCCTGGCTTAACCAAGACAGAAAGGGCGTGGCGCCCACACCGGCACCGACCCAGATATAGATACCCGTGTTGTCACTGTCCGGTTGAGTAAAGCGGCCATAAGGGCCATCCAGCTCGATGCCCTGACCAATATGCAAACGCTCGGGCAATTCGCGTGTCCAGTCACCCAACTGCTTGATATGAAAGCGCACAATCTGGTTGTCCTGATCGGCATCGGACAAGGTAAAGGGATGGGATTCCGATTCCCCCTTCAAACGTAAAAAGGCGAACTGCCCGGCCTGGTGTCCAGGCCAGGATTGGTCCATGCGGCATTGCACCTCCAGCACATCACCTTCTGACGTACAGGAGATGACGGTGCCCGTGTGCGGATAGGCCGAACTCAAGTCGCGTAGCAACTGGATGATGGCTGCTGCTGTGCCGATCACCATGGTGATGGCCAGCGCCCAGCCGCCTATGCCGCTCCAGTAGGCAGGCGGTGTCAGCACCACGCCGTGAAAGATCAGGATCAGATAGGCCACAGGCATCAGGCGGTGCAGGCTGTACCATTTTTTATAGGAAATCGTGCGGCGGGCCAGGGTGATGATCAGCATCAGAATCAGCGCGTAAAACGTCCATTCGCCCAGTGTTTTGGCATAGGGCTTGAACAGGCTGACCCATTCGGGAACCGGGGTTTTGGCCAGACGGCCACCCGTGCCGATGGCTGCAGAAATCAGACCTTTGGATTCCTTGCCAAGCCAATGGGCCAGACTGAGCAAAATGGCGATAATGCCCAGCCATTTATGCAACTTGTAGGCTTTGTCCATGCCACCGAGCCAGGGCTCCAGACGACGGGGGCGCAGGGCCAGAACCATAATGGCTGTCATGGTGCCCAGTGCCAGAATGCCAGTCAGCAGCATGCCTTCCTGACGTATCAGCCACAGGGTATCGCCCGGCGGCGAGGGGGCAAGCCACAAGGCTTCCACAGCCCAGATTAACAAGAAGGTAGAGAGCAACAGCAAAAGAGGGCGACGCATGGTCTTGTCCGGATTGTTTGAAAGAGCCGGATGCTATGTATTCGCTATCTGAAAAACGTAGCGATGCAGCGTACCGGAAACATCTTATTGATGTTAGTACGCTGCCCAGGGGTTTGTAGGGTCAGTACTCAAGGGCTTTTTGAGAAAACACAAAGGACCCCTAAATAGTTGTTATTTAAAGTATTTGTTAATGATTCCGGTTGCTGTTTACGCGATTTCAGCGTGTTGCAGAGTCACTCTGTTGATTGCTTGTCAGCCCTCTTGAACAGGGCAGATCAGTGATGCCAGATCCAGCAAGGCTGCATCCTGATGCGCTTGTCCGATCAATTGCAGACCCAGCGGTAAAGGGCTGTTCTGACCAGGCGCAGGCAGGCTCAAGGTAGACCAGCCCAGCAGTGCCTATGCCGGTGTGTCCAGGCATGTGTATCGCTTTCGCCAGGACTTCCCGCAAGTGGACATACAGATCCACGAGATGAACTCCAGCGATATGCCTGCGGCTCTTTATGAGCGCCGGGTAGATGTGGCCTTGATTCGGCCTTCCTTTGCCGTTCCGGATCTGAACCCGCAACTGGTGGAGTCCGAGCCGATGGTGTTTGTGGTGAGGCGTGATGATCCACGTGCTCAGGAGCATCGTCAGGGGCTGACCTTGCACCAGGCTTTCTCTTATGAAATGGTGGCCTACTCGCGCCAGCAGTCACGCTATTTTCATTTGCTGCAGCAACGTATGTTGCAGCGTTCGGGCTGTCTGCCGCGCTTTGCGCAGGAAAGCATGGTGCCCACGGTGTTGGTTATGGTGGAAGCGGGTATTGCCCCAGCCATTGTTCCCGCCTCCCTGGCACGTTTGCGTACCGATACCTTGGAGTATCTTCCCCTGCTGGATGCCGACGATATTGCGGCTGAGCTGATGAGTGCCTATGTCTCGGACAATACCAACCCGGCTTTGATGAATTTTCTGACGGTGTTGGAGCAGAATCGCTCACATTGATTGACGGGCGGCCAGCCACTCACGCATTGACTGCCCCGTGCGTTGCCGAAACAGACGGGACAGGGCGGAAGGGTTGGCATAGCCCAGATCCAGGGCAATGCGTTTGGCAGACTGGCCTTGGGCCAGTCGCTGGCAGGCCAGCGACAAGCGCCATTGGGCTAGATAGTCGGCTGGCGTATCGCCGACCCAATGTTTGAATTGCACGGCAAATGCGCTGCGTGACATCTTGGCTTCCTGAGCCAACGATTGCACGGTCCAGTCCCGGCCCGGATCGGTCTGAATGGCCAGCAAGGCCCGTGCTACCGGCGGGTGCGACAAGCCTCGAAACAAGCCCACGGGAATCTCGCAACGATCGGGATGGTCAAATAGCCAGCGCAGCAATTGCAACAAGACAATCTCGAACAGACGGTCCGCCAACAGGCGATGGCCGCAGCGTACCGACTCGGTTTCCGCAAAGAGCAGGTCCAGTGCTTGTTCCAGACCAGCGGCCTCTTCCAGCGGGACAATAATCAGATCGGGCAGGGAGCGGGCCAAGGGATGATGCTCTCCCCCGTCAAAATCCAGGGTGGCACAGGTGAAGTCCGAGCCTTCATTGGGCATGTCGTAGAAGGCGTGTTCCAGCGGGCGGGGATAGAACAGCAGGCTGGGTCGGTCAATAGTCAGGACTTCCGGCACCGGGTCGCGTGGGTCGTGGCGCACGCTGAGCTGGCCGCGCCGCAGGATGTGTAAAAAGGCGCGCCCTGGTTGGGCCGAGAATCGGGTGACAGCACATAAAGAGCCGTTGTAGAACAAATGGGCGCGAACGCGGAACTGTTCCAGCAGAAGGGAGAGACGATCCAGGTTCATGAAACCATCCTTGTCTGGATGAAAAGGTAAGTTGTCGGGACTAATCTTATCCAATGATCCTGGTGTTGGCGAGACACTATTCCTACTCGCTTCTTTTTGGCCACCTTGGCCGTTCTTACCAGGAGATCACCATGTCCCGCCTTACTTTGCCTGACCTTGCCCAAGCTCCCGCTGCCAGCCAGCCCGCTTTGCAGGAAATTCAAAAAGCATTTGGTGGCAGTGTGCCTGCCATGTTCCGTATGGTGTCCAATTCGCCCGCTGCCTTGCGTAGCATGTGGGGCTCCTTCGGCGCTTTTGCCGGTGGCCAGTTGGGTGCGAAATTAGGTGAGCAATTGGCCGTAGCGATTGCGGATCGCAATCGTTGCGAATACTGCCTGGCCGCTCACAACGTGCTCGGTGCCAATGCCGGCTTGAGCCCGGAGACGCTGGCCCAGGCTCAGCGTGGTCAGTCTGATGACCCACGTACCGCCGCCGCTTTGAAATTTGTGCTCAAGCTGGTGGATCAGCGTGGGCAAGTGTCGGCTGCCGATGTGCAAGCCGTGCGCGACGCGGGTTTTTCTGAAGGGGAAGTGGTGGAACTGGTTGGGGTGACTGCCTTGAACCTGTTCACCAACTACATCAACAATGCGCTGGGAGTCCCAGTGGATTTCAAGGCTGTTGAACTGACTGCGTAAGCACGCTGTGTGATGGCCCGCCCGCGTACTGGCAGGCGGGCCTTTTTTGTTTTGAACCGTCCCAAGACCAAAAGCACCCCCTCGGGGGGGCAGCAAGCCGAAGGTGCAGCGTGTGGGCTTGTTTTGTCGTCGGGCCGCCCCAAGACAAAAAGCGCCCCCTTGGGGGGCAGCAAGCCGAAGGTGCAGCGTGTGGGCCTTTTTTGTCGCCGGGCCGCCCCAAGACAAAAAGCACCCCCTCGGGGGGCAGCAAGCCGAATGCGCAGCGTGGGGGCCTTTTTTGTCGCCGGGCCGCCCCAAGACAAAAAGCGCCCCCTCGGGGGGCAGCAAGCCGAAGGCGCAGCGTGGGGGCCTTTGTTGCGTTTACTGGCTGCGTTTTAGTTAGCTGACAAGGGGCCGGAGTTAATGGCTGTCAACGGCTGGTTCACCTCGAAAAAGCGAGCATCAATGCCGGTAATGCCAAAGCTGTTAAGCCGCTTGCTGTGCATGTCCAGATACGCCTGTGCGCTGGCTTTATCGCTGAACAGATACACGCCGCCTGCTTTGGACTGCTCCTTGTTTTCCGTCCAGATTTTCCAGATCAGTCCAGGTTCCAGGCAGATGGATTGCGCCAGTTCCTGCATGGCTTCGCTCATCTCTGGACCCCAGGGACCGGGGTAAGGAAAATCAACATACAGCAAGGTACTCATGATTGGCTCCATATCAAAATACGTGCCGAACATCATACCTTGATGGTTGAATTGTCCAGTACTGTCTCTTATTTGTCATAGGACGTTGAAAGCGCCGTGATTGGCTGGCCTCGCCCATGAAGGGGGCGTATAGTTTTTCTTTTTGCTATTTGCTGCTGGAAGCCCTCATGTCCTGGACCGCTTTGTTGTTGGTGGTGTGTGCTGCGTTCATTCATGCGGGTTGGAATCTGCTCTCCAAACGGGCTGCGATGGCAGGAGCGCATTTCGTATTTGCGTACTCTTTTTTCGCTATCCTGTTTTATTTTCCCATCATGTTGTGGGTGGTTTTCACTCAAGGCAATATGCCTTGGACCATTGAAACCATGACCTGTTTGCTGCTCAGTGCCTTGCTGCATATGGGCTATAGCCTGAGTCTGCAAAAAGGCTATCAGGTGGCGGACCTATCGGTGGTGTACCCCATCGCTCGGGGCACCGGGCCCATGCTCTCGTCTATTGGCGCCTTCATCTTGCTGGGCGAACCGGTACGGCCTTTAGGGGTGCTTGGCATTTTGCTGGTGGTGATGGGCATTTTGCTGATCGCCACACAAGGCCATCTACGACGGTTCTTCAGCCCCTCTGCATTGACGGGCGTGCGCTGGGGTATGCAGACCGGGATTCTGATTGCCGCCTATACCGTGGTTGATGCGTATGGCGTTACGGTCTTGTTGATCTCGCCGTTTCTGCTGGATTGGTTCAGCAATGTGCTGCGTCTGGGCATGTTGGCTCCTTTCATCGCCAAGCGCGGGCGGGATGGCTTCGTCAAACTTAAACCCTATTGGAAACTGGCGGCGGCTGTGGGCCTGCTCTCACCCATGTCCTATATTCTGGTTTTGCAGGCCTTGCGGCTGGGGGCTCCCTTGTCCATGGTGGCCCCGGCCCGTGAAATGTCCATGATGGCGGGTACGTTGTTGGGCATGATCGTGCTGCGCGAGAAGGCCAATGTCTGGAGTTTGCTGGGTTGTGCCGTCATGATCAGCGGGGTTGTTGCCTTGACCTCCGGTCCTGCTGCCTGATCACTCTCTTGAAATATCGCAGGCTGTCCCTATCTGTCTCCAATAGGGCGCGCTGTGGCGCGCGGCAATCAACCCTTTTTTTGCTTTTTCACCATGAGCCAGACTGACACTGCGAATACGTCCGAAACCCTAGGTTTTCAGGCTGAAGTCAAACAATTATTGCATTTGATGATTCACTCCTTGTACAGCAACAAGGAGATTTTCCTGCGTGAGCTGGTATCCAATGCGTCGGATGCTTGTGACAAACTGCGCTTCGAGGCCATCGACAATCCAGCTTTGCTGGAAGGTGATCCGGAAATGCGTATCCGTGTGGAGTTCGATAAAGAGCAGCGCACGATCACCATTGCCGACAACGGCATTGGTATGTCGCGTGATGAAGCCATTGCCAACCTGGGCACCATTGCCCGCTCGGGCACCAAAGAATTCTTCTCCCAACTGACGGGCGACAAGCAAAAAGACACCCAACTGATTGGTCAGTTTGGTGTGGGCTTTTACTCCTCCTTCATCGTGGCCGATCAGGTGTCCGTGCTGACACGTCGTGCCGGTGAGGATCAGGAAGCGGTGCTGTGGGAATCCTCTGGCGAAGGCGAGTTCACCATTGCCGCCGCTGAAAAAGCCGAGCGTGGCACGACGATTACCTTGCATTTGCGTGAAGGCGAGGACGATTTCCTGGATGGCTGGCGCTTGCGCAACGTGCTGCGTCGCTACTCTGATCACATCTCCTTGCCCGTGCAAATGCGCAAGGAAGAGTGGGACGAAGAGAAGCAGCAGCAAGTCAAGCAGGACGAGTGGGAAAGCGTAAACCAGGCCAGCGCCCTGTGGACACGCTCCAAGTCGGAAATCACCGACGAGCAGTACCAGGAGTTCTACAAGCACATTGCTCACGATTACGAGAATCCTCTGGCTTGGACACATAACCGGGTTGAAGGTCGTAGCGAATACACCCAGCTCTTGTTCGTGCCCAAGCAAGCCCCTTTTGACCTGTGGGACCGCGATGCTCGCCGTGGCGTGAAGCTGTACGTGAAGCGCGTGTTCATCATGGACGACGCCGATCAACTGCTGCCCGCCTACTTGCGTTTTGTACGCGGCGTGATCGATTCGGCCGACCTGCCGCTGAACGTCTCGCGTGAAATCCTGCAAGAAAGCCGCGATGTACGTGCCATTCGTGAAGGCAGCGCCAAGCGCATTCTGTCCTTGCTGGAAGATCTGGCCGAGAACCAGCCCGAGCAATATGCCGAGTTCTGGAACCAGTTTGGCCAGGTGCTGAAAGAAGGCGCCGGCGAAGACATGGGTAATCAGGCCCGTATCGCTGCTTTGCTGCGATTTGCGTCCACGAATCAGGAAGGCTCGGCCCAGACCGTGTCCCTGAACGATTACATCGGTCGCATGAAAGAAGGTCAGGACAAGATTTACTACGTCACGGCTGACACTTTTGCCGCTGCGTCCAACAGCCCGCATCTGGAAGTCTTCCGCAAGAAAGGCATCGAAGTGCTGCTGATGTCCGACCGTGTAGACGAGTGGATGCTGTCCTACCTGCGCGAATTTGAAGGCAAGCAGTTGGTTTCCGTGGCCAAGGGCGGCCTGGACCTGGATTCGCTGGCGGACGAGGAAGAGAAGAAACATCAGGCCGAAGTGGCCGAAACCTTCAAGCCGCTGGTCGAGCGTCTGCAAACCACCCTGGGCGAGAAGGTCAAGGAAGTGCGCATTACAGCCCGTCTGGTCGATTCTCCCGCTTGCGTGGTGGTCGATGCCAACGAACTGAGCCCGCACCTGCTGCGTATGCTGCAGGCCGCTGGTCAGGAAGCCCCTGAGGTCAAGCCGATTCTGGAAATCAACCCGGAGCACGCTTTGATCACCAAGGTTCAGGCCGCTGACGATGAGGCTTTTGGTGAGTGGGCTCAACTGTTGCTGGAACAAGCCATGCTGGCCGAAGGTGCCGCATTGCAAGATCCTGCCAGCTTTGTGAAACGCGTGAACCGCTTGCTGCTGAATCTGTAAGTCTGATACTTACGGGCTCTGCCTTAAGGTGGAGCCCGTTATCAGTTCCTGGGCCTCTATCGTGCTGTAGACGATAGAGGCCTTTTTGTGTCTGTTGAAAGAGACTATTGCAGGAAGAAGGGCACAGTTAAAGGGAAGGGCTTGTTAAGCGATTTTTTGTGTCTTGTCTACATAAATGAGAATTGATCGTAATACGATGTATGTACACGACACTGTAGGCCAAAATCCACTGATTTTGAGTTGAATTTAAGGAAATCGTAAGATTTGGATAGACTTCATAATAAGAATGATTAATATTACGATCTCCTATTAAAAGCACTTATCAGGCATCGAAACACTGCTAACACACGTGATCAACCCTGCTTTGATTGCATTGCCTTGAAAAAGTGATACCTACCATATGGAGTTGGTAATGTCGTTCGTTTCTTCTGTGCCGCCTCGTCGCTTTGCCGAGACGGTCTTGTCTGCTGCCCTGTTTGCTGCCCTGACGAGTCCTGTGATCGCTCAAACCGCCAATCCAGGCGTGACCGAGTTGCAGTCGATCAAAGTTCAAGGCTCGGAAAATGCCAATGGCATTGATGGCTTTCAAGCCCATAAAGCGCAATCGGTGAAGTTCTCCGAAACTTTGCTCAACACGCCGCGCTCTATCACCGTGATTCCGGAAGAGGTGATCAAGGATCGTGGTGCGACATCGCTGCAAGACGTGCTGCGCACCACTCCCGGCATTACCTTGGGTTCGGGCGAGGGCGGCACTCCTGTGGGAGATCGTCCTTTTATCCGTGGTTATGAGGCCAGTACCGATATTTTTATTGATGGTGTGCGTGATTACTCCCGTGGCTCACACGAGACCTTCAACCTGGAATCGGTTGAAGTCTTGAAGGGCCCCAGCTCGGCGTATACAGGCCGTGGCGGCACTGGCGGTAGCCTGAACCTGGTGACCAAGTCTCCCAAGCTAAAAGACTTCTTCGAGGTGGAAGCAGGTTACGGTACGTCGGACCAATATCGTCTGACGGCGGATGGTAACTATGCTTTCTCGGACACAGGCGCAATCCGCTTGAACCTGATGCGCATGGGTGGTGATGTCGCCGGTCGTGATGGCGTGAAAATTGATCGTTGGGGGATCGCTCCTTCTATCGCCTTTGGTCTGGGTACCCCCACACGTGTGACCTTGTCGTACTCGCATCTTGAAAATAAAGACATGCCGGATCTGGGTTTCCCCTTCAGGAATGCCGCCAATCCGGATCGTGTGACGCCCTTGGAAGCAGACCGAGACAATTTTTACGGTCGTCATCAGGTCGATTTTCGTGAATATACAGCAGATACTGCTACAGCACAGATTGAGCACGACCTTAACGAACGTTTCACGGTTCGCAACGTGACGCGCTATGGCAAGACCTTGAATCATTACTTGATGACCAGACCGTCGTTTGATAATTGCAAGGCCAATTCAGGTGGGGCGTGCGCCAGTGAGGGGGAGGGCTTGCAGTTTACGCGATCGGATCGGGCGCGCTGGCGCAGCTCGGAGTCCCTGCTGAACCAAACCGACGTATACGGTACGTTTACAACGGGTACCTTGAAACATGATGTGGTGGCTGGGTTTGAGTTCAGCAAAGAGGATATCTACAACCGGAGTATTACGGGCACGCCTGGCTCGGATACGGACTCTTTTTATAATCCGAATCCAAATCGCAGCTACAACTATTCCTTGAGCTATGGTTCCAAAACCAAAGCAGGCGATATCAAAACGCGCTCAGCGTATATCTTTGACACCATTGCGTTCAACGAGCAGTGGTCAGTCAATGGTGGCGTGCGATTTGATCGTTTTGAGGTCGACAACACCCAGGAATCCCGCAAAGATGATATGTGGAACTATCAGTTGGGCGTGGTCTATAAGCCAGCTCGTAACGGTTCCATTTATTTGAGTTATGGCACCTCGTCTAATCCGAGTGGTGAAAATCTCGGTCAAGCCGGTGGCGCCGATGGCCCGGCAGGTGGTTCCGCTATTCACAATATCAAGCCAGAGCGTAGCTATAGCTGGGAGTTGGGGACGAAGTGGGATGTCTTTGATGAAAAACTGTCTCTAACAGCGGCTGTTTTCCAAACTGATAAAAAAGATGCTCGTGCAAGTGATCCACTGACGGGGGATGTCTCTTTGGCAGGTAGCAACCGTGTCCGTGGTTTGGAGTTAGGGGCCGCGGGGGCCATTACGCCGCAATGGAATATCTGGGCAGGATATACCTACCTGGATCCGAAAATCCTAAGTTATCAGGTCAAGCAGCGTGACGGTACAGTGAATGTCTTTGACGGCAAGCAGATGAAGTTCATCTCCAAGCAGAGCTTCAACGTTTGGACGACGTACAAAGTCATGCCCGAGCTGACCTTGGGGGCGGGTGCCACGTTTGTGGGTAAACGCTTTGTGGATGATGCCAATCAATTGAAGCTGCCTTCTTACTGGCGTTACGATGCGATGGCGCGCTACGACCTGAACAAGAACGTGTCCTTCCAGTTCAACGTCAATAACATCAGCAATGTACGCATGTATGATGCTTCCCACGTTGGCCTTTTTGCCAACGTTGGTCCAGGCCGCTCCTACATGTTCAATGCCTCTTACCGCTTCGAGTAAGTTGCGCCGTGTAAAGTAAAGTCAGATGGGCCGCCTGTTGGGGTGGCCTATCTGCTTTTTGTGCGGTCTTGTGTCTCTCCTTGTTCTTGCAGGTATCCCATGCTGATTACTATCCCGGACGTTCTCAACGCTGAGCAATTGCGCGATTGTCGCCAGGCCCTGGAGCAGGCACAGTGGGAGGATGGGCGCACGACGGCGGGTTATCTGGCCCAGCACAGCAAACGGAATCTGCAATTGCCCCTTGAGACAACTGTCGCCCGGCAAATGGGGGAGTTTTTAATGCATGTACTGGGTCAGCACAGTGGCTTTATTGCCGCTGCCTTGCCCCTGCGCATGCTGCCTCCACGTTTTAATCGTTACGAAGGTGGCGGGGAGTACGGCAACCATATCGATAACGCAATTTTTACCGTTCCTGGTACGGGGCAGCGTTTGCGAACCGATGTTTCCTCAACCCTGTTTTTCAGTGATCCCAACGAATATGAGGGTGGGGAGTTGATCATCGAGGACGTGTACGGAACACAATCCATCAAGCTGCCCGCAGGGCATATGGTGGTGTATCCCGGTACCAGTCTGCATCGTGTTCAGTCGGTGACCAAAGGAACCCGCTATGCTTCGTTTTTCTGGACGCAAAGCATGGTGCGCCATGCGCATCAACGCAAGATTTTGTGGGAACTGGATCAAAGTATTCAACAACTGGCCCAGCAGAACGCGGATGCCCAGGAGTTGTCGCGCCTGACGGGGATTTATCATAATTTGCTGCGTGAATGGAGCGATGTCTGATCGCCAGGAGCTTGATTGATCATGTCCCAAGAACGGCTGCCCCCGCTTAGTCATATTCCGGCCCAGATTGCTTGTCTGACGGATTATGAACCGTATGCCCGTGCGCGTATGCGTGCGCAAGATTGGGCGTATTTCAATGCAGGAGCGGCCGATGAGCTTACGCTGCAAGACAACCTGGCCGGCTTCGGGCGTTGGGGGCTATGGCCTGCCGCCCTGAGTGAATTTGATCAGCCCTCAACCCGCTTGACGCTGCAAGGGCAGTCCATGGCGTACCCGATTCTTCTGGCTCCCGTGGCTTATCAACGCTTGGCCCACCCCGACGGCGAGTTAGCCAGTGTGCTGGGTGCAGGGGCAATGGGAGCGACCAGCGTAATCAGTATGCAGGCCAGTTGTTCCTTTGAGGAGCTTGCAGCCCAGGCGCATGCCCCTTTGTGGGCGCAGTGGTATTGGCAAACGGATCGCGCATTGACGCTGGATTTGCTGACGCGGCTTCAGGCAGCGGGTTATGCCGCATTGATGCTGACGGTGGATGCTGCGGTCAATGGTGTGCGTAATCAGGAGCAGCGTGCAGGCTTTGCTTTGCCCGAGGGTGTGGAGGCCGTGAATTTGCGAGGTGTTCCCACGCAGCAAGCGGTGCTGGGCGCAGCAGGAACCAGCCCTTTATTTGGCAGTGGTTTGCTAAATAGTGCGCCCACTTGGGATGATCTGGCCTGGTTGGTGCAGAACAGTCCTCTGCCTGTGTGGGTGAAGGGAGTGATGCGGCCCCAAGATGCGCAGCGTGCGCTTGATGTAGGGGTTGCCGGAATGGTTGTGTCCAATCATGGTGGGCGAACCTTGGACGGTGCTCCCGCCTCTGTGGACGTCTTGGCACAGGTTTGTCAGGTCGTGCAGGGCAGGGTACCGGTCTTGATGGATGGCGGTATTCGACGCGGAACAGATGTGCTCAAGGCATTGGCGCTTGGTGCAACCGCCGTGATGATTGGCCGGCCCTATGTTTATGGACTGGCTGCAGCAGGAGCGGCCGGCGTTGCGCATGTCCTGCATATTTTGCGGGCGGAACTGGAAGTGGCTATGGCACTGACCGGCTGCAATACCCTGGCCGATATCAAGCCCGACGTACTTTATCGGCCCTGATCCAGCTCTTGTTCCGGCAAGGTTTCTTTGGGCCAGCCGTGCTCGCGTTTCACCCGTTCCCAGTCAAAGAAAGGCCCCGGATCTGTCTTGCGTCCAGGGGCAATATGCTCGTGGCCTCGTACTGCGGTCAAGTTATGACGCATGCGCAAGGCGCGACTCAGGCGGGATAGCTCTCGGTACTGCGCGTCGGTAAAAGGCTCGAAATCGCTACCTTCCAGCTCGATGCCAATAGAAAAATCATTGCAGCGTTCGCGGTCTTCAAAGCGCGACACACCCGCATGCCAGGCACGGCGGGTAGTAGGCACAAACTGGATGATATGGCCAGTACGCTGGATCAGGAAGTGTGCCGACACCTTCAGGTCCCGGATGTTCTCGAACCAGGGGTGGGCGCTGATATCCAGCTTGTTCTGGAAGAAATCCCGGATATACGGCCCGCCAAACTCTTGCGGGGGCAGGCTGATATTGTGCAGCACCAGCAAGCTTGGGGAGTCCCCCTCGGGGCGATCATCCTGATTGGGGGATAAGGCACGCAGGACATTGGCATGAGGTTTCAGCCAGCCCTGACGGTCCAGGTCGTAGGCGTGGTGCATGCGGGCCATGGGCTTAACTGCGCGGGCCGCGCTTGGCGTGTTCCAGGCTGCACCAGGTGTGATGATTGCTCATCAGGGCTTCGGAGCGGGGCAAAAAAATACCACAGTGCGCGCAACGAACCATCTCTTCTGCCTTGCCTTGTTTACGGGGCGGGCGCATGGTCGGGTTGGGTGGGTTGTGTTTGCGGGCCTTGTTTTGCGACAGGATGCGGACAATGATCATGCCCACCAGAATGGCGACAACCCAGAATAAGACTTTACCCAATTTTCCCTCGTTGCAAGATGACGTCCAGTACAAAGTGGCTGCCTGTATAGGCCAGCAGCAGGAAGGCAAAACCGGCCAGGGTCCAGCGCAAGGCAATGCGACCCCGCCATCCATACTGTTTTCGGCCCCATAGTAAGCCACCAAATGTAACCCAGGATAGCAAGGTAAAGACAGTTTTATGGTCAGCGGGTAAAAATTTACCGTCTATTGCCATGGAGACGGCAGCGCCGCTCAGGATGGTGAAGGTCAGAATGAAAAAAGAGACGCGGATCAGGCGAAATAGCAACTCTTCTTGCACCAGTAGAGGCGGCATGGTGTCCAGCATTCGGCTAAATAAACCACGTTGCTCCTGATGAAGAATAGGGCGGTGCAGTTGGCGATCCAGTGCTGTCATCAAGACGGCGTGCAGGGCGGCCACGGTGCTCAGTCCATAGGCGACCAAGGCAATCATCAAGTGGAGGCGCAGCCATTCATTGCCGACATGGTTGACGATATGGCCTTTGGGAAAGGCCATGGCCAGCAGGCTGACGATTGTAGCTGCAGGCAGTAGAATGAGCAGCAGGCTGTCCAGACGCAGATACAGGCTTTGAAACCAGAACACCACCATGCCCAGCCAGATTGCCGCCGACAGGGCCAACGCCCAGCTCAGATGTAGCCCTTGGGGCAGTACAATCGTCAGCAGCAGGCCCGCCCCATGCACAATGATGGCGCAGAGCAAAGCCACCCGGCTGGGGGCGTTCAGTACGGTTCGGGTGCTGCCGCGAGTCAACGGACGCCATAGCGAGATCGACAGCACGATGTACGCCAGTGCGGCGAGCAAGTGAAATACAATACTTGCAGACATAAGTCCCGGATTTCCTGAAAAACGGTACGGGGCGTACCTCAAGTGGCCATTTTATTCTTATTCGTAGACCACACGATAACCTAGTTTAAGCGAACCCAGTCCTATGTTTGAAAATCTGACCCAGCGTATGTCGCGTGTGGTGAAAACCATGCGCGGACAGGCTCGTCTGACCGAATCCAATACTCAGGAGATGTTGAGGGAAGTGCGTCTGGCGCTGCTGGAGGCGGACGTGGCCTTGCCTGTCGTGCGTGATTTTGTTGCACGGGTTAAAGAAAAAGCACTTGGCGTTGAAGTGGCCGACAGTTTGAACCCCGGTCAGGCGCTGGTGGGGGTTGTTCACCAGGAACTGACCAATCTGATGGGGGCAGACCTGGGTGATGACGCCAGCGAGCTGTCCCTGGCGGCGCAGCCACCGGCTATTATTCTGATGGCGGGCTTGCAAGGGGCGGGTAAAACCACCACCACCGGCAAGCTGGCCAAATGGCTGAGTGAAGGCGGTCATGCTCAGCATGGTCGTAAAACGGGCAAGAAAAAAGTGCTGGTGGTCAGTGCTGACGTCTATCGTCCCGCCGCTATCGAGCAGTTGAAAACCGTTGCTGCTCAAGTGGGCGTGGAGTTCCTGCCCTCCGACCCCAGCCAGAAACCGGCCGACATTGCCCGCAATGCCCTGGACCACGCCAAGCGCCATCACTTTGATGTGCTGATTGTCGATACGGCCGGTCGCCTGGGTATTGATGAAGAAATGATGCGCGAGATTCGCGCCCTGTACGACCTGCTGAATCCCATCGAAACCCTGTTCGTGGTGGACGCCATGCAGGGTCAGGATGCGGTGAACGTCGCCAAAGCTTTTGCAGACGCTTTGCCATTGACCGGTGTGGTACTGACCAAGCTGGATGGTGATGCACGTGGTGGTGCCGCCTTGTCGGTGCGCCATGTCACTGGCAAACCGTTGAAGTTTGTGGGTGTGTCGGAAAAACTGGATGGTCTGGAGCCATTTCACCCCGAGCGTATGGCTCAGCGCGTGTTGGGCATGGGGGACATTGTTTCTCTGGTTGAACAAGCCCAGCGCAATATCGACATTGCCGATGCGCAAAAGATTACTGACAAGATCAAGGCGGGCGACAAGTTCGACTTGAACGACTTTCGGGACCAGTTGCAGCAAGTCAAGAAGTTGGGTGATATGGGTTCTTTGTTGGAAAAACTGCCTGCGCAGTTCTCCCAGGCGGCGTCCCAGTTGCAAGGCGGCCAGGCTGAACAGCAGTTGCGTCGTACTGAAGGCATCTTGAACTCCATGACGCCGGCCGAGCGCGCCAAGCCTGAATTATTGAAGGCCTCGCGCAAGCGTCGTATTGCGGCGGGTTCGGGTGTGCCGGTGCAAGAGGTTAACCGCTTGCTAAATCAGTTCGAGCAAATGCAAGGCATGATGAAGCAGATGAAAAAAGGCGGCATGGCCAAAATGATGCGCGGCCTGGGCGGTATGGGTGCCTTGAAAGGTCTGGCTGGTAAAGGCTTCAAGGGCTTTCGCTAAGCAGCAAGTTGATTCTGACCCGGATGAACGGAGTCTGGCTGCAGCATTACAAGCTGACCAGATGACAAACGTGCTTCATGGACAGTCCCCCGAAAGTTGGATTCAGATCCAACCTTCGGGGGACTGTTTATTTGGGCTGGATTTTTTGTTTGCCTATGATGCTGATCGCTTTAGGTGCCCAGTGCAGGCAAGGAAAGATTCCAACCTAACTCTGCATTCAGGAACCATAGCTCCTGACGGGTCTGGAAGCTTGCACCCGCATTAATACGGGCCAGTAGTTGATCTTCATAGGCGGCTGGAATCTGTACTGCTCTTTCTATACTGGGTAGAGATTGGTAGTGCTTGTAGACGTCCAGCAAGGTATTGGCGACCTTCCCCGTGCGGTTGTACTCATCCTCCATTTTTTTGCAGAGTATCCGTCGTTGGACTTGGTCTTGGGCATTGGATTCGATCCAGGCTGCACGCCGTTCATTCACGGTAAAGGTGCTGCTTTCATCGTAGGCAATCAGGGCTAGTTGTTCCTGGCTCAAGCCCTTGAAAGGGTTGGGTTTGTTGGGGGCATTGAGAAAGGCAGTGGCTTGTCGTGCCCGGGCTAGATGTGCAGGATCCTCTGTATCAGGGACCTGCGCATCATGGACTTTTTTGTGGTCATAGTAGCTGTCACTCGTAAAAACCTTTAAAAGCGTTTGGCCTTTTTGGGCCAGCTCCTGACGAGTCAGATTGGCTTCCCGTTCAGCAGATCGCTGTGCCGCCTCGCTGAGCTGTTGGGCAAGCGAGGAAACGCTGACGTTGCTCGTTTTATTTACCCCGGCTTCAGGCGGTGCGTCAGGGGTAGGGGATGATTGTTTCAACGAGGTATTCGCAGGCCAATTAGCGATCACTTCAGGCACTGGGTTCAGTTGATTCAGAGTATTCATAGTGGCGTGCTGTGGAGAAGGGGGGCTACGCCACTGGGGATGAAGCGTAGCAAGGGTCAATCAACGCATCGTGAATTCGACGCTCCAGGCTTTGGTGACGGCATTAATGGATGTAATGTTGGCGGTGCAAATTGCGCCTCCAGAGGGAGTGGCGTCTACCGTATGAGGTTTAAGCCCGGAGGAAGGGGGGACATCTCTATAGACGGTGTAAAACTTGCAGGTTTTATTGCCAATGATGTAGTGGGCTGAAGCGAAGTTGGTATTGCTTAGGCCGGTTTGAACTTGAAAGGTATCGGATGTACCTGGAGTCACCACTGCTTTAGGTTTAGGAGATGCATAGAGGTAAGTGTTGGAGTCATTGACAGAGATGATGGTGTGATGAGCATCTTTATCGCTCAGGTTCTTGAAGGTAACTGTCACTAAGGGGCCGGCATAAGCCGCCATGCTGCTAAGCATGACTACAGTTCCAACAAGGGCACGTAAAGATGTTTTGGCAAGCATGGGTCGATCTCCTGGTTTGATTGAGGTAAGTAGACCGACAAATCTTGATTAAGGCAGCGAGACTTTATTGAGCGATATATGTGTTTTTATTCTGGGTATGGCGGAGTTTGCTACGTTTTTGTTCTTTTACTCGTATCGGTATTTCAAGGTTCCAGTCGATTTTGCGGTTACTAAATGGAATAAAAGTAACTTTACTATACAAATGTCGTGGTTTGTCTGAAATTTATTATTTATCAAATGCTTAGCTTGCTAATCGTATTTTGTAGGAAATGTAGCCAAGGCAAAAAAAGTGAAATGGGATGTTTTGGAATAGTGGGCGAGACAAGTTGGAGGGTCTGTTGCCTTGCGATGGCACGCTGCACTTTTACGGAACCCGTTGCGAGTAAGTTTGCCATGTAGTCTTAATGCAGTTTTGTCAGCAGATCTTTGTGCAAATGAAAAACGCCCGATGCATGGCATCGGGCGTTTCATTTTGGCTGGGCCGTGATCCCATAGGTTTGGCACCTAGGGATAATGGCCTGCAGATTCGGGTTTTACAGCGCCGGAATACGCAGTACCTGACCGGGGTAGATCTTGTCAGGATGGCTGAGCATAGGCTGATTCGCTTCAAAGATAACGGTGTATTTTGCACCGTTTGCCTTGCCGTAGTGGGTTTCAGCAATTTTCCAGAGGGTGTCGCCTTTCTGTACGGTGTACATGGTGGCTTGGGCGGAAGGCTGAGCAACGCTGAGCTGGTTGTCGACTTGGGAGACACCCAGGGTGTTGCCCAGAGCCAGCACAATTTTTTCAGCTTGTTCGGTGGAGGCAGCCTGGCCGCTAACCGTGACTTTATCGCCATCAACCGCCAGATTCAGATCGTCGGCGGAAAGTTGGTGTTTAGCCAGTTCTTTCTGGAGTTCGTCTGCTGTCGCTGCTTTGGCTTCGTTGGCACCAAAGAGTTTTTCGCCGACATCTTTAAGAAAACTGAATACGCCCATCGCTTTGCTCCTGAAGTTAGGGTTCCATGGCTGCCTGCGTGATGGCAGGCGAGACGGCTCATTATGACCTCATTTTTGGCCATAAAGTCGTACTGGAATGTCAGCAATTGTGCATTTTAAAGGGTGAGTATCAGCCGCCACCGACGGCAACCACGATCTCGATGGTGTCGCCTTCTTTAATGAAGGTGCTGGCGTGCTGGCTTTTGGGTACGATGTCGCCATTCAACTCTACGGCAATGCGCTTGTTTTCGTAACCCAGTTCGATAATCAGCGTGCCAACCGTGTCAGAGTTTGCCAGAGTCTTGCTTTGGCCGTTCAGGGTAATGTTCATTCTTGTCTCTGGATAGGGTTCGGGCAGTGCCCGATGAGTGATTCAGATGGCGAATTTCTGGGTAGCAGCCAGCAGCCGGGCCAAAATGCCCGGTTCGTCGTAGGCGTGGCCTGCGTCTGCCACCATGTGAAATTCTGCTTGAGGCCAGGCGCGATGCAGTTGCCAGGCTGTATGCGCCGGAGTGCACACATCATAGCGTCCCTGCACGATCACCCCTGGAATGCCATGCAAGCGGTGGGCGTTTTCAAGCAGTTGATTCGGCTCCAAAAAGCCCTGGTTCATAAAGTAGTGGTTTTCAATGCGCGCAAAGGCCAAGGCGGCTTTATCACTGGATTTGGCATCCAGGTGATTCTGGCTGGGCAAGAGCGTGATCGTATTGCTTTCCCACTGCGACCAGGCATGTGCGGCGCGTAGCTGTACAGCGGGGTCATCGCCCGTCAAACGCTTGTGATAGGCGGTAATCAGGTCACCATGCTCTTCTTTGGGGATAGGGGCCAAATATTGTTCCCAGATGTCCGGGAACAAGCGCGAGGCACCTTCCTGATAAAACCAGCGCAACTCTTCAGGGCGGGCCATGAAGATACCGCGCACAATCAATTCACTGACGTGTTCGGGGTGGGTCTGGGCATAGGCCAGCGCCAGGGTCGAACCCCAGGAGCCGCCAAAGACCAGCATCTTGTCGGCTTTGAGCTTTTCCTGGCGCAGTCTCTCCATGTCCTGCACCAGATGCCAAGTGGTGTTGTTCTCCAGGCTGGCATGAGGGTAGGAACGTCCGCAACCGCGCTGATCAAACAGCAGCACATTGTATTTTTGCGGGTCGAACAAGCGGCGGTGATCGGTAGAACATCCTGATCCCGGCCCACCGTGCAAGAAAACGGCCGGTTTACCTGCGGGGTTGCCGCAGCATTCCCAGTAGATATGGTGTCCATCCTCGGTGTGCAAGGTGCCTTGGGCGTAAGGCTCTATAGGCGGGAACAGGGTAGCGCTCATTGTTCTTTCTTGGGCCAGTTCAATTCAGGGGTAGGGGTGTCGTTGCGGGTGAAGATCAGATCCCACACGCCATGACCCAGACGCAGCCCACGGTTCTCGAATTTGGTCAGGGGGCGGAAGTCAGGGCGGGGTGCGTAGCCGTCGTGTGTGTTGCTGAGCATGGGCTCGTCGGACAGCACTTCCAGCATTTGTTCGGCGTAATTTTCCCAGTCGGTGGCGCAGTGAATATAGCCACCGGGTTTCAGACGGCTGGTCAATAGCTGAATAAAGGGCGACTGCACCAGACGACGCTTGTGATGGCGTTTTTTGGGCCAAGGGTCGGGGAAGTAAATATGAATGCCAGCCAGCGAGGCAGGGGCGATCATGTCGCGCACCACTTCCACCGCATCATGCTGGATGATGCGGATATTGCTGATCTGCTCGTCATCAATACGCTTGAGCAAGGCGCCAACACCGGCGTTGAACACTTCCACACCCAGGAAGTTGTCGTCTGGACGAGCCTGGGCAATTTTCTGGGTGGTTTCACCCATGCCAAAACCGATTTCCAGAATCAGGGGATGGTCGTTGCCAAACACGGTTTCCGGTTTCAGGATGCTGTCGCGGTAGCTGACTGACCATAGGGGCAAGAGGCGCGCCAGGGCTTGTTCCTGGCTGGGCGTAATGTGCGCGCGCCGATGAACAAAGCTACGGATATGGGTCTCGCCGGAATTGCTGTTCGCGACATTGGGCGACAGCAGGGATTGTTTTTCGTTGCTGGTGGTCATGGTTGTGGCGCGGGCATCAGGAATGGCTCGCGTATTAGCTAAAAGCGGGAAAGTTCTATTGTAGTGAGTCTTGCCACTGAATTCATGGGGAGGTGCGTGAAAAAGATAGGGCGGGAACCACGCATCAAGAAAAGATCGCGCTATAATTTTCGCTTCCCTATTCGCGGGATCGTTCGCTTTTAACGCGGACCTCTCCAACAGGGCGGGTGTAGTTTAATGGTAAAACTGATGCTTCCCAAGCATCCGTCGTGGGTTCGATTCCCATCACCCGCTCCACGCTCCTCATTCAATGTGGTCTGGCGGTTTCCATAGTTGTTTGAATTTAAAGGTTTTGTACCTTTTGGATTCCGCCGAGCATCATGTCAAGCCACCGATTGTCACCGCAAACAAGTCGTTTTTTGCGGTTGAGAGCAGTTCCGTATCGCGCATAGGAGCGAGAGAGAATAGGGATGCCCAAAAAGGGAAAAGGCGCCTCTCCTGTGTTAAGCAGACGGGGAGGCGATGGGCTCTGTTCAAGCATCAGCAATTCGAAAGGCTTCCGCCATTCGATCTTGTTCGCGTGCCGGTAGCCCTAGTCCTTTGGCCATAGTTCTCCATTGGCGAACGATTCCTTGGAACTTTGCAATGATTTCATCGGCCTTGTTTAGATCCAAGCGAAAGTACGCTGCGACTTCGCGAGCGAGCTCCAGATCTAGCGCGTTGTCCACTTCTGTGATGTTGAGCTTCAGGCCGTCTCCAACGGGCACCGGGTTCATGTCGTAGGCTTCAGAGAGTCGCCAACCCGTTCCTGGTACAAGGATAAATCCGTGGTTGCGTAAGTGATCGTCTGTGTTCGATACGAGGATGTTGAATACGATTCGTGACCATAGCTCGCGGAGGTCGATGTTGGTCTGGGAGCCATGCCTGATAAGGACTTCAGCCAGCTCCAGATAGCTGACTCCGGTCGACGCATCATCACCATCGCTGTGACCGGTCATGGTCATTGCTGAGGCAAAGTGCAGGCGTCGCCCTTCATCAGTGCGATCAAATCGCCGCACCATGAAGCAGTGGTAGTCACTCGCAAATCTTCGCGCTTCAGCGGCCACGACATTCAGCCCACAACCGACCGCCAAGGCATTGACGACCATCTCCCATCCACCGACGTCATAGTCATCGTGAGAGCTCGGAAACTTGGCGATGTACAAGTGTCCCTGTTCATCAGCCACGCTTGCCTTAGGCCTGGCACCTCCTAGGGAGCCACCGGGGGCGATCAACATTCTGAGCCATTTTTGGCCTGTTTGAGCCTCGTTGTTTGGATCTTCTTCCAGCGCCCGACTCGCCTGTTCCAGAGCTCGAATCTCGGCAAAAGGTGGGGCTGCCAGTCCAACCGTATCATCGAGAAATTCGCCTTGATCTTCTCGCTTGTAGCGCAAGGCTCCCACGCGGTAGAGATCGTGCACGCCAAGCAGGTAGTCCGTTTCATACAGTCGAGTCCCAGCAGGCTGGATACCTGCACGAATATCCCGTGCGAGGCGACGGTCCATAAGCAAACGGCCCCATCGATCAGGACTGGAGTCAGAGAACACGCCGAACCTGTCCTGGGGCGCGGTAGGATACTGGGGCCCTTCGAACTGGAAAATCCTTGGGTCAAGAACCAGTTGGCCAATGACGGGGTCTGCAAGTGCTGCGGGATCGTACTGAAATTCAAACGTCTCGTGCGCACGTGTCCTGCGGGAGTTTAGAACACCTACTCGCTGAGGTTGAGGCAGGCCGTCCCAATCTGCATACACTCCGATCATCGTCATTTTGTGTCATCCTCTTTTCGCTGCTTAGGAGAGGGTTCCAAGAGAGACGCCAGACTTTTGGATGTAGTTCGAGAGTTCCTCGCAGAGGGGTGGGGCGAGTCGGCATAGATACCGTTGTCCGGCTCATTCATTCGGTTGCTTGCACTGTTTATGCTCTTCTTGGGAGTAGGTGACTTGTCGATTACCTTTCCTGCTGGAGATCTGCCCACTCTCTCGTTCCAAGTCGTTTGGGGAGGGACGGATGGTGATGTGGTGCTCGGCCGTAAAAGGCGTGAGTCCTGAAGTCGACGGCCAAGCTCGTCGTCAGCACCCAGCATGGCGAGGTCTTTTTCAATGCCGAGGACTTGCATGACGGAAAGGTAGGCACCTATCGTTACGCCCGGCCCCCCGGACTCAAGGGAGCGTAGCGTCATCGGCGACATTCCGGCGCGCTCTGCCATTTGCTTGGCGGTGATTTTGCGGCGCAAGCGTGCAAGTTTGAGCCGCTCACCAAATTCAGCGAGTCGCTTCTGGGTCGTCGGCATAAGGGGAGCGGTCTTTTTTGCCATAGTGCTAGTATTCCTGCGTTTCTAGACTGGGTTAGCCATAATATTAGCATTCAATCCCTTTGTTTTTATTGTTTTAAAGCCATTTGTTAATACTGGGTTTGCATAAAAATGCTAATATTTTGGATAAATTACTGTTTTTGTGAAAAAATATTAGCACTTCTTGTTGGGGGAATGTCGCTAGCGTTGATTCGTTTCCAGTTGTGGATACGCCTGTTTCAACTTCCCGGATACGTGCCAGCCGCTTTCTTTCAAAGAGCGAATGACCCGAGTGGTGTCTTGATCAGAGATTTCAAGTATTTCTTTCAGCCTTTCCTGGGCTTGTTGAAAGATCACCAGAATGTGGGCTTCTTCGGCCATTTCATCATGGATGTTGTGTGTCACGTCTTGCACGGTGTGCAGCACATGCTCCGTCAAATCACGATAGCCTTAGGCGAATTGTGCGTCGGTATAGTCATCGAAAATAAAATTGTGCTGGGTGCCATCTTCATAGGTCGTCGGCTTGCCAACGTGATAAGAGCTTGCGTAATGTCCCATAAACGGGCGTGAAAACAGTAATTTCGTACGTTTTAGAATCCTAAAAAGAACGTGAATATAGTAATAAAACTAGGATTTTGTTGAAAATGATAAAAACCAAGTTTGGCTTGGGTCTTACCCAGTTTGCTTGAGCTCTCTCCCATGGCACTATACCCAGCATGCAAGAAGATCTTTTCGGCGATGCCATTGCTCAGCCACCCGCTTCAAAGCCCGCCGCTCCCTCCCGACGCAAAATCACCAAAGTCAGCCTTGCTGCTTCCGCGCTGGAGCTAAGCGATCTGGCGACCCAGCTTCCTGAAACCCTGCGTTTCGGTGTCTCCACCTGGTCCTACCCCGGTTGGGAAGGCTTGATCTGGGATGGCGAGTACGAGTCGAGCATCTTGTCCAAGCACGGTCTGGAGGCCTATCACCAGCATCCTTTGATGCGTACAGTCTGTGTCGATCGCAGCTTCTGGCGTCCTTTGACGGTCACACAGTATTCCGCCTACGCCGCACAGGTGGATGAGGATTTCCGCTTCGTTGTGAAATGCCCGTCCATGATTACGGATGCGCAAGTTCGTGATGAGCAGGGCAAGGTGCGTAAGTCGAATCCGGACTTTTTGGATATTCGTCTGGCTGTAGAGCAGTTTGTGCAGCCTGCGGTCGAGGGTTTGCGTGACAAGCTGGGCGTGCTGGTCTTCCAGTTAAGCCCACTGTCCTGGGGCTGGTTGAACCGCCCGGCAGAGATGTTCGACAAATTGGGGCAGATGCTGGCGGCGGCGCGTGAGGCTTTGCCGCAGGGTTCACAAGTGGTGCTTGCGGTAGAAGTCCGAGATCCGGAGCTGCTGACCCAAAGTCTTGTCGATACGCTCAAGGCCAATGGCGCGACGTTTTGCTTGGGCCTGCACGGCAAGATGCCGCCGATTGAGGAGCAATTGCCTGTATTGCGCGCCTTGTGGCCGGGGCCCTTGGTGTGTCGCTGGAACCTGAACCGGGAGTTTGGTGCTTACGGCTATGCGGATGCTCAAAAAAAGCATACTCCCTTCGATGCCATCGTCAGCGAGGACTTGCATACTCGCACGGTGCTGGCCCGCACAATTCGCGGAATTACGGGGGCGGGGCAGGCGGCATATGTGACGATCAGCAATGATGCGGAAGGCTGCGCGCCGCTCTCCATACAGCGGCTAGCGCAACGGATTGTGGTGCAAGAAAAGTAAAACGGGTCTTGTGCATGGGTCCCTAAAACCGGACAGTTCACACAGTGCATGTTGTGGCTTGTGACGGCCTGGGGGCTTGAGTGAAAAGGATCTGTGGCGTATGGACCGTGTCTTTGCTACCAGGCTTATTTAGAAAATGTAAGGTTTGCTTTACTTATTGACAGGTGTTGTTGACTTATTTAAAGTCAGGTTTACTTTACATTCAGGTGCTCAAACATGCTCACCAGCAGCCATTCCTCTTCTGTGCCATCAGCAGGCCGCCGCTATCTGATTCGCACTTTGCTCTTTATGGGCGCGTATATCCTGGTCAATGCCGTGACCATTGTGGGGCTGTTCGACAGCCTGCTTGGTCGGCCTGTTGGTTGGCTGATAGCCATTGCGGTCGCCTTGCCGGTTGCCGGACAAGTGTGGGCCACCTTGCGCTTGATGGCGCACAGCGATGAGTTCGTGCGGGTGATTGTGGCCAAGTGCTTTGTGCTGGCTTCGGGAGCGACACTGACCTTGTGGACAGCCTGGGGCTTTGGGGAAACGTACGCGGCAGCCCCCCATATTCCTGCCTGGCTGATTTACCCCTTCTTTTGGGCTGTCTTCGCCCTGGTTTCACCCTTTGTCCGGACTAGCGATTAAATGAAAAACCGATTGCGTGTATTGCGGGCCGAGGCGAACTGGACGCAGGCAGATTTGGCAGAGCGTTTGGGTGTATCCCGGCAGGCGGTCAATGCGTTGGAAACGGGTAAACATGCACCGTCCCTGGATCTGGCCTTCAAGATCAGTGTCGTGTTCGAACAGGCCGTAGAAGAGATTTTCGAGAACCCATATCGGGAGTCCTGACCCTGAACGGGGACTGCGCCTTGGATGGCACTGCGGTTTGCTGATCCCTTTTGGGCATTAACCAGCGGGTGTCGAAAAGAGCCCGTGTTCAGGCCCGTCAGATCACTGCTTCGGGCTTGAACATGGACTGAATTTCGTCTTACTTGGTGGTGTAACCACCGTTGATCAGAATGGTTTGGCCGGTAATCCACCAGCCATCGCTGACCAGATGACGGATAAAGGGCACCACATCCTCAATGTCTGTCAGCCCGGTCTTGGAGTAGGGGGACAGGGCGGCAGCCGTCTTGTGATAGGCCACGGCATCCTCCCCCTCGGCTGGATAGAAGAAGGGCGTATCCATCGGACCAGGGCCGACTGCCGTGACGGAAATACCGCGTGCGCCATATTCTTTGGCGGCAGCGCGGGTGTAGTGTTCTACCGGCGCTTTGGTGCCCGCATAAGCGGCGTAAAACGGGGTGAAAGCCCCCAACAGGGACGTGACCAGGGTGCAGACTTTGCCATTGTCCTGCACGTGCTTGCCGGCTTCTTTAAGGAAGAAAAAAGCGGTTTTGGAGTTGATGTCGCTCATCTGCTCGTACTCGGCTTCGCTGACTTCGGTCAGTGATTTTTTCAATACTTTGCCCACCGTGTTGATGGCGATATCGGGACGGCCAATTGCAGCG
Organism: Alcaligenes faecalis; assembly: GCF_041521385.1. Classification (NCBI taxonomy): domain Bacteria; kingdom Pseudomonadati; phylum Pseudomonadota; class Betaproteobacteria; order Burkholderiales; family Alcaligenaceae; genus Alcaligenes; species Alcaligenes faecalis. Next base: position 2,860,339 of record NZ_CP168006.1, read on the forward strand.
ACCGTATCGTTAAACAGTTTTTCCATGGCACTGGCCGAGCGCAAGTCAGCCTGGAAGGCGATGGCTTGTGTACCAGTTGCCTGGATGGCTTTGACGGTGGCGTCGGCTTCCGCTTTGGAGTTGTCGCTGTTGTAGTGGATGGCAATGGCGCGCGCCCCTTGTTCTGCCAGGTCGCGGGCGATCAGGCCACCCAGATTCTTTGCCCCGCCTGCAATCAGAACGGTTTTACCTTTGATGCTGTGCTTTGCCATGATGACTCCTTGCTAGTGTGGGCTGCGGGCTGCAAGCCATTTCGTTTTCCCATGATATAAGTCGCCGAAATTGTTTAAATCATCCAGTTCTGACATCATTTGTTTGAAAAACCGAACAATAGTCGTCGCTGCTTGAGCAGACTCGGGTTGATTGTTCAACCTGCGCGTTGCGGCCGCTTATCTGGAGAAGGCCATGGACCGCATTGACCTGTTTCGCATCTTTACGCGGGTCGTGGAGTGCGCCAATTTCACTCGCGCGGCCGATACCTTGGGTATGCCGCGCTCTTCCGTGTCGGCGGCCATTCAGGAGCTGGAGGGTCGGGTCGGGGCTCGTCTGTTGAATCGCACCACGCGCAAAGTGACAGTCACGCAAGATGGTGCGGCGTTTTATGAACGTTGCCTGCGCGTGATTGCCGATGTGCAGGAAACCGAGAACCTGTTTCGCCAAGCCAGTGTCGGGCCAATCGGCACGATCAAGGTGGATGTGCCAGGGCGAGTAGGACGCTTGATTGTGGCGCCTGCACTGCCGCAGTTTTTGGCGCGTTACCCGTATGTTCATGTGCATTTGGGCGTGACAGACCGCGAGGTGAATTTGATTGAGGAGCAGGTGGATTGTGTGCTGCGGGTGGGGCCATTAAGTGATTCGGGCCTGATCGCCAGAACGATGGGCAGCCTACCTTTGATCAATGTGGCCAGTCCCGCTTATCTAGCCCGCCATGGCATGCCCCAGACACCTGCGGACCTGGAAAACCATCAAGTGGTACGTTATGCCTCGCCCACCAGCGAACGTGTGGCTCCTTGGGAATGGATGGAGCAGGACAAGCGTCAGGTGCTGGACCTACCAGGTCGCGTGACTGTGAACAATGCCGAAGCGTATATTGCTTGTTGTTTGTCCGGCTTGGGCTTGATTCAGATCCCTGCCTACGATGTGCAGTCGCACTTGCAGGCAGGTGAATTGGTAGAAGTCCTGCCGGATTACCGTGCTGCGCCTATGCCCATGTCCTTGCTGTATTTGCATCGCCAACACTTGTCGCGCCGCTTCCAGGTGTTTGCGGATTGGCTGGAAACCTTGCTGCGTCATTCAGCCTTGTAGTGTAGAGCAATGGGCAGCAAGGGAAAGCCGTCAAGGGTAAAACAGCAGCAGCCCAAACACCGCAAATACCATCAGGTGCATATAACCTTGAATGGGAGAGGTTCGCTTGCCGCTAAAGCTCAAGATACTGAGCAGTGCTGTGATCAGAAACAGCACGATTTCTGTATTGCTGATGCCCATGATCACTTGTTTGCCGGTAATCAGGCCAATCATCAGCACTACCGGCACTGTCAGCCCCACGGTAGAGACGAAGGCGCCTAGACACAGATTGATGGCCCGCTGCATCTCATTGTTCATGGCCGCCTTGATGGCGGTAATGGACTCCGGGGTGAACACGATAATCGCGATCAGCACTCCGCCGACAGCAACGGGGGCGCCCGAAGCGGCGATACCATAGTCCGTCACAATGGCCAGATCATGCGCCAGCAGGACGATAGGCAAGATCAGGGCGATCAGCACCAGGCTGCGTATCAGCATGGCGCGGGTCGCTTGAGGATCACGCGGTGCGGGTGCCGCATCTTCAGCGTTCTGCACTGCCTGGTTGGGCTGTACATAGTCATGACGGTGGCTGCCCATTTGCAGATACAGGAAGAGGGCATAAACGAGACCTGTCAGCACCGCAATGCCGATGGCCTGGGTCGTACTGAACTCGCCTGCCGTGCTGGTGTAGTTGGGCAGAATCAGGCCCACACTGGTCAGCAAGACAATCATGGACAAGTAGGTGTTGGTGCCTTGGCGGTTGAACTCCTGGTCGCCATTGCGTGCTGCGCCGGCAATCAGACACAGGCCGGTGATCAGGTTCAGGATGATCATCATTACGGCGTAGATCGAGTCCCGACCTATGGTGGGAAAGTCGCCTGGCCCCAGCAGGACCGAGGCAATCAGGATGACTTCGATCAGCACAATGGACAGGGTCAGGATCAGGGTGCCGTAAGGCTCGCCCAGTTGATGGGCCAGGTGGTCGGCTTCGCGCACCACGCCAAACGAGGCTGCCAGAATGGTGACGAATAGCACCAGAAAGACGATGGCCGCCGTGGTGCCGTTCAAGGAATCTCCCAGCCATTGCCCGCCAAAAACCATGAAGAGCACAACAATGGACCAGGAACCGAACAAGCGTAGCCAGGTGATGGGAGGAATAAGTGGGGTTGAGGGTGGTGCAGGGTGGGCCATCGTGGATACTCCGCCAAAGAGCTAGGGCCGTCCCTGTACTGAAAAAGCAGATCCAGGTCGTCCTGGATCCGTTTTGAATTGAACAATTCAAGTCGCCACGATTTTATCACCTGGGCCTCCAGTGGCAAGTGTGGCCTGCCCGCAACTGGATTTTTTGTGGCGGGGAGCCATCTTTTTCTGTATTCAGGCAAGATGCTGCGGGGAAAGGGCGAACTCTTCTAATTATCTTGCTGACATGACGTTCAAGCAGTGTTCATTGTCAGGGGCTGCTTGCCGGTACCCAATGCCTGCATCCATGTTGGGTCGCTATTTATGGCGGACACCAACCTGATGAAAAAACAGGCGGCCCCATGGAGCGGATACAAGCCGCGTTTTCTGTATAGGGTTTGTTCTTTTCAATAGCCTGCCTGAATTTCCCAGGGGCCACACCTGCATAGGTTTTGAATGCGGTAGAGAAATTGGCGGGACTGGAGAATCCTAAATCAGTTGCAATGACATCAATTTTCAAGGCTGTGGTTTTCAGCAGATACTCGGCCCGATACATACGCTGCAATCGGATGTAGCTGCTGACACTTAAGCCAAAGTTGCGCTGAAATATATTCATGATTTTTCGCCGTGAAATCTTGAACATATCGCACAGTTCTTTCTGGCTGGGGGGCGAGCCCAGATTGGCATCGATCGTCTTCTGAATAGCGTGGATCAGCATGCTGGTTTCAGCGGTCGTACTTGAGTGCTGGCTTTGTATCTTTCCTGAAACCATGGCTGGCAGTATTTTTTTTGGGCAACGCAAAGGGACGTTGATGCGCTCTTTGACCTCGTCGAGGACGTACGGATTGCCAATGTAGTCAACCGCCCCTGCTTTTAAAAAAGAGACACATTCCTCACTGCTGCCGTCCATGTTTGAATCCAGGATGATGAGGGGGATTTGGGCCGTGGCTTTTAATCCTTGCAGCATATGGGTTAAGGACAAAGCATCTATTCCCGTCAATTGCTTATCCACCAGGATAAGTTCCGGTAAGGTTAATTGGGCCTTGGTATATCCTTGCACCCCATCGGCAGCAACAGAAACTCGAAAAGCACCCGCCAGCAGGGCCTGAAGAAGTTGTTCGTGCTGGCGAGTGTTATTGGAGATCAGCAGAATCCTGATTTTTTGATCTGGCTGATACTTTATAGTGGCGTATTTGTTCAATATAAAGCCCCGCGCCCTTCTTCTGACGAAGACGGCTACCTTTACTGGCATTGCTCAAGTAGCCAATTTCTTCAGAATACAGACTCAATGAATAGATAAAATCTATCGATATGATTCGTACGGCAGACATAACATTCTGTATCAGTGGAAAAAGTAAATTTTCAAAATTGCTCATTGCATTTCATTTTTGGCAGGCGGCATGCCCAAAGCCCTAAACCTGTGCCATAAGCGGGACTCAACAGTCCAACCTTAGGAATGCTACGCTGGCGTATCGGTGAATTTTTTTGCTGGGAGAAGGCGTGATTCTACGGCGTTTACCTCTGAATCAAAGATCATGTCCAGACAGGGTCGCCGCGGTTTTGCCCGCATGCGTGTGCATCTGGAGAGGGGCTGTCGGGGGAGTGTGCGACGTTCTTTTTATGAAGATTCGTAGATGCAGGGAGCACAGTCCGAGACAAGTCGTTTATGGGCCGTTTTTTTGTTGAATGTTGATCAGGTTTAGACGGTCAGCTTATGTGAATTGTTATTCTTTTTAGAGCAATGTTGGTGTGAACCGTTTGAATGATTTTTACGGGTCTAGGGTGGGGCTTGAGCCTGCTGACAACGCTGCCAACAAGAGGGGCGGGGCAAGGCTTTTCTTCCCTGTCCCGCCCTTGTTTTAACAGCAGCCTGGCTACGTGCCAGGTACTTGGTTCAAGCCGGAGCAGTGTGCCTGGTGATGGCCTGGTCCAGCATGTCCAGTCTGTCCTGGCCCCAGAACAGTTCACCCTGGTACACATAGGAGGGTGAACCGAAAACACCGGCTGCAATGGCCTCCTCAGTGTGGACTTGATACTGCGCCTGCATCAGCGGTGCTTGCTCAAGCCAGTAGTCTGCATCGAGTTGGTGAGCCTGCAAAATTCCGCTCAGTAGCACAGGGTCGGCAATATTTTGATCCTCGCACCATTGCGCTCGCAAAATGGCTTTGTATAAATCCAGTACTGGCAAGCCTGCCTGATTGAGGGCGATCACCAGCGTGGAGGCCAGCGTGGCGTCTGGACACATGAAGCGTGGTGTGGGATTGACGTGTATGCCCAGCTTGTGACACCAGCGCCGCAATTCTGTAATGCGATAAGCCTGCCGTTCGGGTGAGCGTTGTCCCAACAGAACACCGCCGGTACGGGCATAGACCTGCGGCAAGTCCACGGGTTTGTAATGGATCGGGACGTTTTGCTGGCGGGCGATCGCCTCTAGCCGGTCGGCCCCCAGGTAAGCCCAGTCTGAATTCATCCAGAAGTAGTAGTCAATACCGGGCGTGTTCATGTGCGGACCTTTCGGTTGGATAGGGCGGGAAGAGAAAAATGCGTAGGGCCGTGCATGAACCAGGTACTGGCAAAGGCAATCAGACCCAGCCCGCTCAGGTACCAGACGATGTAGTCGGGTTGGCCATCGCCATAGGCCAGCAAGGAGGTCGCGACCAGGGGAGCTAGACCGCCACCGATGGCACCGGAGACCTGCACGGCAATGGAGATGCCGCTGTAACGCACTTCAGGTGGGAATTGCGTGGAAAACAGGCCACCTTGCGGGCCATACAGTGCGGCATAGACCAACCCAATCGCAATCACCAAAGCCAGGGTGATGGTCTTGGAGTCCAGGCTGCCCAGCATGGAAAAGAAGGTGGAAGAGAACGCCAGCATGCAGATGGTGCCTGCCATGAAAACCCATTTGAAGCCGATTCGGTCGCCCAATACGCCAAACAGGGGCATGGTGAACAGAGCCGCAACGGCGCCCCAGACGGTGGCATCCAGCATGACGCTGCGCTCCACCCCCAAGGTCGTGGTGGCGTAGGCCAGGGCAAAGGTCACCACCGTGTAGAACCAGGTCACTTCCGCCAGACGGCCCCCCACGACCAGCAGAACTTCACGCGGGTAATGACGCAGGACTTCCAGGGCGGGGATCGGAACCTGCTTGCCCTTTTGACTCATCTGCTCGAAGTCGGGGGACTCGGCCACTTTGGCGCGTATCCACCAGCCCACCAGGAGCAAGACAACACTGGCCAGAAAGGGCAGACGCCAGCCCCAGGACAGCATGTCTTCTTCGGGCAGGCTGGCGACGGCTCCCATAGCCAGAGAAGACAGGATCAGGCCGGGGGCAACCCCCGTTTGCGGCAAGCTGCCGAAAAAGCCTTTCTTGCCTTCCGGGGCATGTTCAACCGCCATCAGCACGGCGCCGCCCCATTCGCCGCCTACCGCAATGCCTTGTAGAAAACGCATCAGAACCAGCAGTACAGCGGCCCAGTAGCCAATGCTTTCATAAGAGGGGATCAGGCCAATCAGGATGGTGGGAATGCCCATTAGAAAGAGCGTGATCAGCAGCATGGATTTTCGGCCCAGCTTGTCGCCGAAATGGCCGAAAACAAATCCTCCCAAGGGGCGGGCGAAAAAGCCCACGGAGTAGGTGGCAAAAGCCGCCAGCGTGCCCGTGATCGGGTCAAAGGCGGGGAAAAAGATTTTGTTGAAAATCAGTGCGGCAGCGGTGCCGTACAGGAAAAAGTCATACCACTCTATGGTGGTTCCCATCATGCTGGCCAAGCCAGCGGTAACGTACTGGCGCGACGAACGCGCCTGTCCATGGTTAGGCATCGTCATAGCGACCTCCTGGTGGAAGCTGGATATTGGGTATGGGCGTCAGCGAGTTTTAGTTAAGGGCGCAATGCCTTGGGTCTGACGGGACCAGTAGTCAAAGGTTGCGTTCACAATGGAGGGCTTGAGCAGATAGTCGTGTGCTTCGGCCGCCAGGGTATCGTCCACTGGGGTCAGTGGGCCAAAAGCCGCTTGTGCGCGTACTTGCAGGCGTGCAGCGCGCTCCAGGTACACGGATAGGTAGGTCGCCTCCTGACAGCTCTTGCCTGCGGTCAGGTAACCGTGGTGAGCCAGAATAATGGCACGCTTGTCACCCAGCGCCTTGGAAATAATGACACCTTCCTGGTCGGCAATGGGCACACCAGGCCATTCGCCCAGAAATGCACAGTCATTGTGCAGGGGGGTCATGTCCATTTGCGAAATCACCAATGGCTGGCGGGCGGTGGCCAATACCGTGGCCCAAGGCGAGTGTGTGTGGATGATGGAATTGACATCAGGGCGAGCTTCGTAGACCCACAGGTGAAAGCGGGTGGCTGGGTTGGCCATGCCTTCGCCGTTAAGGGTATTCAAGTCGCGGTCCACTTCAATGAAGTCTTCGGGGGTGGCCTCGTCAAAACCCAAACCGAAACGCAAGGTCCAGTATGCGCCGGGGCGCTCGGAACGGACGCTGATCTGGCCGGCCAAACCCGCTTCCTGTTCGGTCATGGCCAGAATACGACAGGCGAATGCCAGGGTTTCGCGGGTGTCGCGTTGTACTTGCTGCAGATGAGTGGCCATGTCTTTGGTGGCGCGCTCATCAAAATAGGATTTGTCTCTGAGTGGGGTATCCATGTGATATGTCTCCTTGGTATGCTTCGCCGATCCTTGTGCCGACGATGGGATTCATTGTCTTGATTTAAATCAATAGGAGCTATGTTCGGTGGCTCATAGCTCCTATTCCATTTGCTCGCAAGACAGTGTCACCCATGCAAACCCGGTTCAGATGCCGGGCAGGGAGACAATCAGGGGCCGGGTTTAGCTTTGGCGCCAGCGAGATCGTTCGCGGCGTCGAGAGCGGGACCAGGGGTGTTGCACCTTATGCGGTTGTGGCCGGGGATCGGGTGGATGTCGCGTGTCATTGCTTTCCACGGGATTGGAGTCCGGTTTTGGCGAGTCCAGAAAGACAGTAGTGGAACAATCGCAATCGAGGTACATGGACAGTCCTTTGTCAACGTGAAGAAAGGGGAGGCGGTACGCAGGCTCCGTTCTGGGCCTGTGTGTCTCCCGAAAAAAACGTGTCGTAGCTGTCTTGCAGGGCATGCAGGATCAATTCGGGGTAGTTGTCGTGCTCGGCAGGCAGGCGTAGTTGCAACTGCGCCAGGTGTTCGTTGTCTTGCTGTTCACCCCACTGCTTGTGATAGCGGCCATGCTGATAGCCGCGCAACTGGCGCAAGCGGTTCAGGGCGTTTTTGCCCGCGTACGCGTGGAAGAGCGTATCCAGTGTCAGACCGCAAAGACCGGCCAGTTGGGCAAAGCCGCGGAAATCAAACTGACGTGTTTCCAGCACACGCAAGGTAAAGCGTTCCAGAGCCGTCATGATGGCCGTAGAGTCGCTGGCGGCGGCCGGTGCGTGCTGGAGCTGATCCAGTGCGGTGGCGGCCTCTTGTTCGCGCAGTGCATCGTTGGCTCGCAGTACATCGCACAGACCAAAATGCAGGATGTCGATCAGCTCTAGTTGTAGTTGCGGCAGATTGCGCTCGCAATGCTGCCACCACTTCCAATCCAGGTAATTGGCCAGTTCAGCACACTCCACCCAAATTGCCCGGTAGTAGTCCTGTTTGGCCACTCGCCAGTTCGGATCAATCAACTGGTTCAGCTCGGTTTGCAGGGCCAGCATTTGCTTTAGGCGGCGGGCCCCAGGACCGGCAGGAGGGACAGTGAGCTGTTGCCCTAAGCGGTGTTTTTGGCGGCCTTGCTCATCAAAATTCTCGGGGGCCAGCCAGGCCTGGAAACTCGCTTTCAGGGCAGGCCATTCCTTGTCGGTAATTGAGAACCAGGCTGTGTCGCGTGAGCGACCCTTGTACACCATTGCCTGACGGAAACTGCCTTCGTAACGGAAACCCAGTCGTCGTGCCGCCGCTTGTGAGGGTGCATTGTGTGTGTCGCACTTCCATTCGTAGCGACGGTAGCCCAGTCCATCAATCGCATACGCCATCAACAAGTAGTGGGCTTCGGTGGCCATACGGGTTTGTTTCAGAGCGGGTGACCAGGCGACAAAGCCTACTTCGATGCAGCCGTTTTGTGGGTCGATCCGCATCAGGGACAAGGTACCCAGCGCGCGTCCTGTGGTTTGTTCGACGACAGCGTAGTGCACGGCGTTGCTGGCCTGGCTGATGGCCTGCAGGTGCCGGTCGAACTGCGCGCGGTTGGTAAAGGGGTCTACAGATAGGTAAGTCCAGTCGCGGCCATCACTGGCGCTACTGTAAGCCTCGTACAGGCTGTCACCGTGTTGCGCCGGACTGACCGCCTCCAGTCGGCAGTACTTGCCGTGCAGAACGCAGCGTGCTGGCTGAGGGCGGGCCTGCCAATGAGGGAGTGAGGGGCCAATAGGCTGGTGATACGCGTTCAACTGAACCATAGGTGTCTTCAATAGAAAACGCTCCAGACATGCCAATCCGTGGCAGAGCTGGAGGCGGGAAAGGGGGTGTGAGGCTGGGAGACAAGAGGCGTCTTGCTAGGCCACTAATTGATTCTATTGAGCAAGTGGCAGGTTGCAGCAATCCGCTTTTTCGCTTGTTTCCAGACCACATTAGGAAGGTGGCATTGAAACGCGACGGAGCCCGTGTTGGCGGGCCTTGGCTTGGGATTTGAACGGCAGACAACACTATCCTGCGTACTAAGCACAGACGATGTGCTGTCGGCTGGGCCGACCAAAGAGGCAGGCAGTAAAAAAGCCGAGCTACTTGGCGAGTAGTCTCGGCTTGGTATCTGGCTTGACGCCAGAGACTTAGAGCTGATTGAGATTCAGACGCAGAACGCTGTCTTTGGCACCTTTCAGGTAGTGCGGGCTTTTGTCGCCATGTGGAATCTTGATGGTCACAAAAGCAGTCTGGCCGTCAGCACTGAGCGTGATGCTGTTAGGGTGGACAGGGGCGCTAATACGGTGTTTTACAGCCAGGGTATCGGCATCCAGAATAGTTACCGAACCAGTACCGGCTGGTGTTTCGCGATCCACTCCACGGTTGGTGGCGATCAGCTCTTTACGGGCGTCGTTGTACACGATGTCCAGCAGACCCAAGCCGACTTCAACTGTGTTCTCCACGTTGCCGGAGGTCGTGTCAAAGACGTAAATCTTGCCGGTGTTGGCGTCAGCACCAAACAGCTTCTTGCCATCTGCGCTCAGAGCGATGTTTACGAAGAAGTGACGGGAGTCCTCTCGTTTGTCGCTTTTCGCATCGCCAGTCGTGAAGCGTTGTTCGATAGTGCCTGTAGCCGGGTTGATGACCGCAATTTCATCCTTGCCACCGTGGCCCACGAACAGGCGCTTGGTATTGGCATCATACGCTGCACCGGTAGGCCACAGGCCTACCTTGTCGATGTTGTGCAGGATGCGGCCCTGGGCACCATCCACAATCCAGACGCGGCCACCTTCAGAGGGGTTGGTCACGAAGATGCGGTTGTCTTGCTCGTCAATAACGACTTTGCGGGTATGTTCCCAGCCGTCCTTGCCTTCTTTCTGGCCCAACTGAATCAGTTGTTTGACGGTGCCGTTCAGGCTGTTGATCGCCAGCAGCGAGCCGTCCAGGGTGTTACCTACGTACAAAGTATGCGTTTTCTGGTTCAGGCCCAGCGCAAAAGCACGGCGTGGCAACTGGATTCGCTGCGACTCACGCAGCGTGTCCTGGTCTAAAACGTGCAGAAAGCCGGCCGCGCGGTCTTCAAACAAGGGCGTGGCGGCAACGAACAATTGCTTGCTGTCCTTGGCGGCCAGAATTTCGTAGGCTCCATCAATGGTGTCTTGACGGAACGTGACCTGTGCCTGAGGAGCCGTTGTAGTGAAAGACGATGTTTGGCCCACTTGTTGCGATTGCGGTGTGGTCTGGCATGCACTGAGCAGCAAGGCACCCACGACGGAGGCAACAATCATTTTCAAAGAGGCAGGGCGGGACGCAATCATGTATTTCCTTTGTGATTCAATAAATGAGAATCGTTACTATAACTGCTCTGTTTTATAAACTTTTCTGACCTGCCTGTCTATGTAAATGCGTAGAACCCTGCTTGATCGCAGGGTTTTGAATGGCGTTTGTTTTAGTCTTGGTTGGAGCCTTGTCCAAAACGGGCTTGCCAGGCTTCATACACTTTGCGTTTGTCAGGCAAAGGCAGGTGTTCCATTTTTACGCCCTGCGTACCAAAGTCCTGCTGCATTTTTCGGTAGAAGGATTCGGTGGACCAACCAAAAGGCTCGCCTTCTTTATCGTCGGCGCAATACACCACGCGCTCTACGCCCGAGGCGATCATGGCGGCCATGCACATGGGGCAGGGGATACCACTGGCATACATGGTGCTGCCAGCATGGCTGCTGTTTTGTACGGCCTGGCTGGCGGTACGCAGAGCCTGAATTTCGGCGTGTGCGGTGGGGTCATGGGCAATGTAGGTCTCATTTACCCCCTCGGCCAGAACCTGGCCGTCACGCACCAGCACTGCACCAAAGGGCTGGCCGCCGCGGGCGACATTCTCTTCTGCAATCTGGATGGCGCGTAGTAGATAGTGTTTATCGTTCATGTTTTTCTCCTGGAGAGCAGCAAGGTTGGAATGAGTCTTGAAACCAGCGTCTCTCTTTGTGCCTTGTGGGATACCTGCGGGTAAAGGCGGCATCAGGGGGACGCGTTCTGGTTTGGCGTATTGGTAATGCAAAACAGCCGCTGACGGGCAGCGGCTGTTCTGTTTCATGCCCTATTAGCGATTGCCGCCAATGGTCAGGTTTGCATGACGGTTTACGTCTTTGTACAGCAAGTAGCGGAAACGGCTAGGACCGCCCGCGTAACAAGCCTGTGGGCAGAAGGCGCGCAGCCACATGAAGTCACCGGCTTCCACTTCAACCCAGTCCTGGTTCAGGCGGTAAACGGCTTTACCTTCCAGAACGTACAGGCCGTGTTCCATCACGTGTGTTTCAGCGAAGGGGATTACGCCACCGGGTTCAAAGTTCACGATGTTCACGTGCATGTCGTGACGCAGGTCAGACATGTCAGTGAAACGGGTGGTGCTCCACCGGCCTTCGGTGTCAGGCATAACACCCGGTGTCACGTCTTTTTCGTTGGTTACAAAGGCTTCAGGGGCATCCAGGCCTTCCACACGCTGGTAGCGTTTGCGAATCCAGTGGAAGTTGGCCAGCTCGCCCGTGCGGTTGTGCAAGGTCCAATTGGTGGAAGGAGGAATAAAGGCATAGCCGCCTTCTTCCATGATGTGCTTGGTGCCTTCCAGCACCAGTTCCAGTTGGCCCTTGACGACAAAAATCACGCCTTCGGCTTCGGGATCGGACTCAGGATGGTCGCTGCCACCCTGTGGGCCTACTTCCATGATGTATTGGGAAAAGGTCTCGGCAAAGCCGGACAGAGGACGTGCCAATACCCACAAACGGGTATTTTCCCAACCGGGCAGGAAGCTGGTCACGATGTCTTGCAGCACGCCTTTGGGCAGTACGGCATAGGCCTCGGTGAACATGGCGCGATCCGTCAGCAATTGAGTCTGAGGAGGATGGCCACCGGGAGGGGCGTAGTAATTGACTTTGGACATGTTGATTCCCATTGAAATTCAGTAAGGAAAAATCCGTCGAACGGCACGGCGCAATCCCGGCGGCTGGGGCAAGGCACAGGCGGGACGTCGTTGTAATGCGCGGGACCAATACACCTTAACGATTGCTGGTGATATTTACAAATTAAATGTATAAATCTCTAGTATTTGTTTTTTGAATAATCGAGATGTAGGTGTGGATCGACCGACGGATGGGGTCCAGGTCAGCAAGGGCAATGACGTGGGGGCTGGTAGTAGCGAGTTTGAGCAACAGTGAGGGTGCTGGTGCCAGTGGTGAGTGCGAGAACGCTTGAGAATGCCTGTATTTGTGTTGTGGTTGATTCATGTTATGGCTGGACTTGGAGCAGCCGTTGATTCAAATGCAGATCCATCCACAGTGGTCTACGGCGTAGCTCCTTGTCTGTGATGCAGGGTTAATGCCAAGGCTTTGAGCAGGGTTTGTCTTCGCCCAGGCGGATTTCAGAAGGGTTTTGAATATATGGATCATCAACTATCAAGCAGTCCCAGCCTGAACCGGCCTTTGTACGACCTGGACCTGTTGTTGGCTTTGTTGACGGTGGTCGATTGCGGCAGCTTTACGGCAGCCGCCACACGTTTGCATTCCACCCAGTCCACGATCAGCCAGAAAGTGCGACGCCTGGAAGAACTGGCTGGGCTGCGTTTGCTGGACCGGGCCAGCCGGGGAGTCAGTACAACCGAGGCGGGGCAGACCCTGTTGGGTTACGCCCGCCAGATGCTGGCCTTGAATAATCAGTTGTCAGAAGCCTTGTCGGGTTCTTTGGTGACCATCTCGGTACGACTGGGTGTGCCAGAGGACTTTACCAACGGTCAGACCATGCGGGTTCTGGCGGGTTTTAATCGGCGCTTTCCGCAGGTTCGGTTGGAAGTCAGTAGCGGTTTGAGTAGTGATTTGCTGGCCGCTTATGATCAGGGGGAACTGGACCTGGTGTTGGTCAAACAGCGTCACAACGCCCGTGAGGCGGTGGCCTGCTTACCCGAGCAGACCGCCTGGGTGGATAGCGCCACTGATCCAGTTTTTCATTTGGACCCTATCCCGTTGGTGACCTTCCCGCGCCGTGGCGTTTATCGAGAGGAAATCATCAGTGCAGTGGAGTCCTTGGGGCGACGTTGGCGTATCAGTTTTACCAGCTCCAGTTTGAGCGGTATTCAGGGGGCGGTGGCAGACGGGATGGGTATCAGCTTGCTGCCACGACGTGCGGTGCGGGCTGATCATATTGAACTGGGGCAAGCGCAAGGCCTGCCCCGTATTGATGCTTTTGAACTGGCGATTTTGCATAGGCCTCATGCCAATGAGATGGTGACGGCCTTGTCTCGTGTGCTGGTAGAAATGTTGGCCCCCGAGAGTGAGCGCCGCGTTTGACACCTTAGCGTTCTGCCTGCGAGAGTGGCAAAGACGCGTCAGGCTTTAGTGCTTTGGCGTGACCGGATCAAAGTGCGTCATGACATCCAGCACGGGCTCTTCGGCCATCACACGCGCCCGTGCAGCCACGGCAATCTCGTGCCCCTGGGCTATGGTCAGCCTGCTATCCATTTCCAGGTCTACTTCTACCCAGATCATGTCGCCCAATTTGCGGGTGCGCAGTTGGTGTATCCCTTCCACACCGGGAGTCTCGAGCAAGAGCTTGGCAATGCGCTCTTCAGTTTCTTGATCGACCGCTTTATCTGTCAGGTCGTGGAAGGCGCCTATCGCAAACTTCCAGCCTGTGCGCAGAATCATCAAGCCAACCATGCTGGCGGCCAAGGGGTCACCCAAGGGCAAGCCTGCCAAGTTCGCCATGACTCCGACACTGACAACCAGGGAGGATGCGGCATCCGAGCGGGCATGCCAGGCATTGGCAGCCAGCATGGTCGAGCGTAACCGTTTTGCTACACGCAACATGTAGCGAAACAGGAGTTCTTTGCTACAGAGTGCAGTCAAGGCAATGGCCAATGCAATGGGGTGTACAGCCTCGATGCTGCTGGGGTCGCGCAGGGCAGAGACGGCATTCCACAACATACCTGCTCCCACAGCCAGCAAAAGGCCTCCAATGGCCAAGGTGGCGGCCGTTTCGTAGCGCAAATGACCGTAGGGATGGTCTGCGTCCGGGCCTTGGCGGCTATGGCGGTTGGCAATCAGCACTACAAAATCTGACAGCAGATCAGACAAAGAGTGAATGGCGTCGGCAATCAGGGCTTGAGAATGGGCGAACAGGCCCACCATAATTTGCAGCATGCTCAGCCCGATATTGACAAGGACGCTGACCCAGGTGGAGCGTTGAGCGCCACGGTGCCGGTCCAGATCAGAAGGGGTAATGTTTTTCATGCCAAACGGTCCTTGCAAGCAAAGCAGCAGGCTGTGTATCAATACAGCAGTTTCAAGATAAAGAGTGTATCGGCTTTCCTGGGCTGCGGGGCGCTGAAAGGGGCTTGGCAGGCTGTTTTGAGCCTTTTCTTGGGTACAGGTAGGCAAAAAAGCCTCGCTTTTGAGCGAGGCTTTCGGGCGTATCAGGAATGCGTCTTAATTGATGCGCATGCCTGGCTGGGCGCCAGGGAACGGTTCCAGAATATAGATGCCTGGATCGACTGCATCATCAGCATGGCTCGCGGCAAGAACCATGCCTTCTGATACGCCAAAGCGCATCTTGCGAGGAGCCAGGTTAGCCACCAGAACGGTCAGCTTGCCGATCAGGTCGTCGGGTTGGTAAGCCGACTTGATGCCGGAGAACACTTGGCGCAAACGGCCTTCGCCAGCGTCCAGGCTCAGGCGCAGTAGCTTGTCCGACCCTTCTACGGCTTCGCAGCTCACAATCTTGGCAATACGCAGATCAACCTTGATGAAGTCTTTGATATCGATGGTGTCGGCAATCGCTTCGCCACCGGGCAGTACGACAGGAGCGGGTGGGGGGGCCAGCAGTTCGTCCACCATGGCGCTGTCTACCCGTTGCATCAGGTGTTTGAATGGAGCGATGTGATCAGGCAAGGCGGCCACGTCGTCCCAGACAAAGCCGCGGTCCAGACCGAACAGTTCGCGGGCAACGCGATCAGTCAGGGTAGGCAAAATGGCGGTCAGCATGACGGACAGGCCCTTGAAGCCAGCCAGGGTGCGCGAGCAAATGTCTTGCAGCGCGTTTTTCTGGGCTTGCTCGGCGGTCGCAATGCCTTTGGCCATGACCCAGGGCTGGGCGGTGTCGAAAGCCTGGTTGATGATGTCGGCCTGGGCCATGATCTGGCGCACGGCACGGCCGTACTCGCGGCTTTCCAGATCGGCGCGGACTTTCTCGGCAACTTCCTTGAGCTGGTTTTGCAGCTCGGAAGTGTCGCCCTGGTAAGCCAGCTTGCCATCAAAGTGCTTGCTGATGAAGTTGGCTGCACGGCTGGCGATGTTGACGTACTTGCCGATCAGGTCGCTGTTGACGCGGGCAATGAAGTCGTCCGGGTTGAAGTCCATGTCCTCAACGTGCGAGTTTAGCTTGGCGGCCATGTAATAGCGCATCCATTCTGCGTCCATGCCCAGTTCCAGGTAGCGCAGGGGCGAAATGCCGGTGCCACGGCTCTTGGACATTTTTTCGCCGCTAACGGTGATGAAACCGTGCACGTTCAATGCGTCAGGCACTTTACGACCGGAGAACTTCAGCATGGCAGGCCAGAACAGGGCGTGGAAGTACACGATGTCCTTGCCGATAAAGTGGACTTGCTCGGTGCTGCCTTCCGGATCCAGCAAGGCATCAAAGTCCAGACCGGCCTTGACGCAATAGGCTTTCAAGGAAGCCAGGTAGCCCACAGGCGCGTCCAGCCAGACGTAGAAGTACTTGCCGGGCGCATCCGGGATCGGGATACCGTAGTAAGGTTCGTCGCGGGAAATATCCCAGTCGTTCAGGGACGCTTCGGCCCCTTCGCCTGTACCCAGCCATTCGCGGGTTTTGCCCAGCACTTCCGATTGCAGACGTGGCTTGCCCTGGGCATTTTTGCCCGTGGTCCACTCTTGCAGGAAGGCGACACAGCGCGGGTCGGACAAACGGAAGAAGAAGTGTTCCGAGGTCTTTAACACCGGACGCGCGTTGGTCAGGGTGGAGTAGGGCTCGATCAGCTCGGTAGGTGCGTAGACAGCACTACAGACTTCGCAACTGTCGCCATACTGGTCCTTGGCATGACACTTGGGACATTCGCCCTTGATGTAACGATCGGGCAGGAACATGCCTTTGACCGGATCGTAGAACTGTTCGATGGTGCGGGTATCAATAAAGCCGGCGCTCTTTAGCGTGCGGTAGATATCCTGGGCCAGCTCGACGTTCTCTGGCGAGTCCGTGCGGTGCCAGTGGTCGAATTTGATGTTAAAGCCGTTCAGGTAAGTGGGGCGTTCGGCCGCGATCTTGTCGACCAGTTGAGCGGGGGTAATGCCCGCACTTTCGGCTTTGAGCATGATGGGGGCGCCATGGGCGTCATCTGCTCCAACGAAATGAACGGTATGTCCCGACATTCGCATGGACCGAACCCAGATGTCGGCCTGGATATATTCCATGATGTGGCCGATGTGAAACGAGCCGTTGGCGTACGGCAGGGCGGTCGTAACAAATATCGTTCGTGACATGACTTAACAAAATAAAAGAGAAAGGGAACAAGGATTCTACGGTCTATTGCACACTTGTGCTGAGCCAGACAGAGGAATGTCCACGGACAAGTTGCTGATGGGTCATTGCGAATGATACAAATGCACACACCCTGAGCCTGTGACGACTCAGGGTGTTCGGGGGGCAATACCTAATCAGCGTTGCTGTGCATCAACTGCGTGGCGCACAGTCAAGAACTGTTAAGGAATCTCGCGCATCTCGATGTCGGTGACATCACGCGAACGTGGTGCTGTCGACTGTTTGCTGGCAGCGGCAGGGCGGCGGCGCTGGTCCCAATAGGCTTTGACGCCAAAAGGACGGCCACTAATACGCGCCACAATGTATAAAATGCCGATCGCAATAGCAGTGGAAACCATGAAGATAAACGCCATGATTGCACCGAAAATTGTCAGCAAGACAAAGAGGGCTGTGCGGATAATCTGGTTAAATGTGTTCATAGGGTTAGTATGACATCATAAGTGTAAAAAAATTCCCCTTGAACCGCTAAATTTCTGGTTTAAAGGTATGGTGATGTTTCTTTATATCAAGGTTTTGGATAAATGACAGTGAGTTCCGAGCGCGTGTTGCAAGCCCTGGAGAGTGTGACCGATCCCAACACGTTAAAGAAGTTATCGGTCGATGCGGGTCGATGCGAACTGAGCATGGATCAGAACCAGGTTGAGCTGACGTTGCATCTGCCCTATACAGCGTATGACATTCAGGGGCAACTGCGCGAACGTATCGAGCAAGCCTTGGCGGGCGTGGGTGCCACTCTGTCCAAGCTGCATCTGAGTCCTCGTATTGGTATACATGCCGTGCAGGAAGGCTTGCGCCCCATGCCCAATATTCGCAACATTATTGCGGTGTCCTCGGGCAAGGGCGGGGTCGGCAAAAGTACGACTTCGGTGAACCTGGCCTTGGCCTTGCATATGCAGGGTGCGCGTGTCGGTTTGCTGGATGCGGATATTTACGGTCCTAGTGTGCCCACTATGCTGGGCCTGCACGAGCGTCCGCGCAGTGCTGACGGCAAGATGATGGAGCCGCTGATTGGCCACGGTCTGCAAGCGAACTCGATTGGTTTCTTGTTGGATGAGGACGCTCCCGCAATCTGGCGCGGTCCGATGGCCACCCAGGCGCTGACACAGTTGCTTACACAAACGCGTTGGGACAATCTGGACTATTTGATCATCGACATGCCCCCAGGCACGGGTGATATTGCCTTGACTCTGTCGCAGAAAGTTCCATTGACGGGGGCCGTCATTGTGACTACCCCTCAGGATCTGGCCCTGATCGACGCCAAGCGTGGCCTTAATATGTTCCAGAAGGTCAATGTGCCTGTCTTGGGTATTGTGGAAAACATGTCGGTTCACATTTGCTCGAATTGTGGTCATGCCGACCCGGTCTTTGGCCAGCATGGTGGTCGCGATATGGCCAGTCAGTTCAACGTGCCTTGGCTGGGTGCCCTGCCGTTGGCAATGAGCATTCGGGCTCAAACCGACTCTGGTACCCCGACGGTGATTGCCAGCGCAGACAGTCCCGAGGCCCGCCTGTATCACGAGATTGCCAATCGCGTTTCGGCTAACTTGTCGCAACTTCCTCCAGACACGTCGGGGCAGCGCCCCAAGGTTGTTCCTCGTCCTCTTTGAGTACGTATGCGCAAATCCGGCTTTTGCCTGTTGTTTTCGATAGTTCTGAGCCCTGCAGTATGGGCTCAGTCTTCCGTTCCTGATGTCATTATTGATCCGGGGGGCGTGCCCCCCCAGGCGCTGAAAGAAATTCAGCGCGCGGTCAGTGCCATTACACGTTTGGCGGAGGATCAGGACTTGGGAGAGGTCTCGCGCCTGCGACGCCGGGCTCATGATGCGACCGTCTCCGCCTTGCAGACTCAGGGTTATTTTGACTCTGTGGTCACGCTGGAGGTGGGCGAGGATTCCAGCGGTGAATATTGGGACATCATTATTCAGCCGGGTGAAATCACGCGCGTACGAGACATTGCCCTGGACTTCAAAGGCAAGATTCAGGAGCCGGAGTACCAGGTGCGTCTGGAAGGAATCAAAGCCAGCTTTCCCCTGAAAGCGGAGGATCCTTTTTTAAATTCAGTCTGGTCGTCGGCCAAGGCGGATTTGCTGGAAAGTGTGCAGCGTCAGGACTTTTACTACGCTCGTTACATCGAGACGCGGGCGACGGTGCTGGCGGACGAAGGCGTGGCTGACCTGTCCCTGAAAGTGGATAGTGGGCCGCGGGTTCGCATGGGGCCGCTGGAAACCACTGGCCTGAAGCGGGTTCCCCAGTCCTTGATCGACCGTTATGTGCGTTACACACCAGGCGACCCTTACGATCAGGACAAGTTGGACGAGTGGCAGCAATCATTGGCTGCCACCACTTTCTTTCGGGGCGCCTTTGTCACCCTGGATGAAGAGGCCGGCAGCAAGAAAGAACTTCCTGATGGTGATGTAGAACTGCCAGTGCATGTGCGGGTAACAGAGGCGCCGTCTAAACAGTTCACCGGCTCTTTGGGTTTTGACAGCGACCACGGAGCGCGTGTTGAAGCCTTGTATCGAAAGAATATTGTGTTTGGCCTGCCTGTCTGGTCCGAGGCCGGTATCGGGGTGGATAAAAACCGCCAGAGGGCGTTTTATGACATCCATTTGCCACCCACGATTCGCGGCTACAAGAACAGTTTTGGCGTTTTGTACGATCGTTCCGACGTTGAAGGTCTGGATACGGAGCGAGTGGCTTTGGGCTGGAAGCTGCGTCAGGAACGAAAGGCGGCGGGCACTAGCCGCGTAGAGTATGAAACGGAGTGGGGTTTGCTGGGGGCCTGGGATAAGACCAAGATTTCTGGTCTGCCAACGCGTGAAACCCCTTCAGCCATTGCAACCTGGCAGTGGTTGCGTCGCGATGTGGACAAGAAATACGACCCACGTGAAGGCAATTTGATTGATTTTGGTGTTGGTGCTGGTGTCACCCTGGATCGGGGTGAAAGGTTTTACCGCAGCAATTTGCGACTCCAGCAATGGTGGCCGGTTGGAGATTGGGACGTCTTGTCCGTACGTGGTGAAATCGGCAAAGTGTGGGGGATGACGGATCGGACGCCGCCTGATTTTGGCTATCGCACCGGGGGCGCGCGCAGTATCCGGGGCTATAAGTATCAAAGTATTGGTCTTGGGCGCAGCGATGCTGTGGTGGGGGCTCCGGCCATGGCGGTGGCCAGCGTGGAGTACACGCATTTTTTCACCAGCACATACGGTATGCGTGCCTTTGTGGATGTGGGCGATGCCGCGTCCAGTTTTGGTGATATGGACTTGGCGTGGGGTTACGGTTTGGGCGCAGTGGTCCGAACCCCTGCCGGGCCTTTTAATCTTGATCTGGCCTATGGTCAGCGGGATAAACGCTTACGTTTAAGTTTCTCTTTGGGAATCGCATTTTAATGGCTTGGCTTCGGCGCTGGTTCCGATATTTCGCATTGTGGGGTATCCCCTTTGTGGTGGTGGCCCTGCTGCTTGTTTGCGGCTTTGTGTATTGGGTGCTGGCCAGCCAGGCCGGTACGAGCTGGGCTCTGCGCACGGCTTTGCCCTACGCGCAGGGCAGTGCCCAAGGCGTGCGCGGGACGATCTGGGATGGCTTGAGTATCGACCACCTCGTGCTGGCCCTGCCTGACACCCACGTAGATATCGAACGTTTGCGTCTACAGGCTAACTGGAAAGAGCTATGGGAGCGTCGCTTGCATGTGGTGGAGCTCAGCGCCCATAAAGTGGATGTGGCCTTGACATCCTCGGACGAGCCCAAATCCGACGAACCCTTCAAAATGCCCGAGCTGCCCATCAGCATTGCCGTGGACAAGCTGGCCTTGGGGCAGTTCTTGTTGACGCAAGATGGCACTCCCTTGCCGGTCGCGATTGCAGATTTGTCCTCGGCACTGGCTTTGGATTCCGGCAGTGCACAACTGCGGCTGTACGATTTGATGGTGGCCAATGAGTCCATTCGCGCTGGCTTTCAAGGCGAAGTGGCGTTGGATGGTCTGGAAGCGCCTTACCCGGCCCGAGCTGATATTCAAATCATTGCACGTGGTTTGACGGCGGATTCACCGATTTGCGCGAAGCAGTATCTGCCTGCCTATGCGGAGCAGTCGAAGTCCGGAAAACCCGCCGCGAAGGCAGTAGCCGACCCGTCCAAAACAACCAGCGTTGCTGACACGGTTAAGACCTCTGCCAAGGCGGCTGCAGCTTCCGCTGCTGAGAAAACTGACAATCGAACAGCAGAAAAATCATCAGAAACAACGTCGGAAAAAGCAGCAGAACAACACGCCGAACCTGCACAGGCCGTATTGACGCAGCAAGGCCAATCTGAGGCCAGCGAACAGAGTCGTGCGATTTCTTCCAGCCAATCTGTCGATCAGCCTGTAGATGCTCATGGTGTCGCCGGAGTCATCAGTTCCGAGCCTGGGGGCAGTACGGGTCTTGCCGAGGAAGAACGTATCCAGAAGCCGGTTGCTGTTCCTGAGCCCGAGCCTTTGCCCGATTGTGTGGTCAACGCGCAAATCACTTTGAATGGCTCTTTGGAACAAGCCACCTTGCTGCTCAATGGTCATGGTCAGGGCTATAGCCTGGATGCCAGCGCAGAGTTGAGCCCGTTGGATTCCGTGCCCGTGCGTCAGGCCAAGCTGGCCGTGAAACTGCCGGACGAGTCCTCGCTGGATGCCGATTTTGCCTGGGATGCCACGCAGGAAGGCGTACATGTCCAAGACCATTTCAAAGGTCAGTTCCGTAGCAGCAAACTGGATCTGCACGCCTTGCTGGGCGATGTGCTGCCAGACGCCTTGATCAATACCCAAGGCCAGTTTGATGTGGTCTTGGCAGATAAAGAGCAGTTGCTCTCCGCCAACGTAGACGTACAACTTTTGCAAGGCAGCCGCTGGAACAAACAGACTGCAATCGGCCAGATCAAGGCAAAAGCCTCTGCACCGGCTCAGCCAGGCCAGCCGGATTGGTGGCGTCAGTTAAGTGTTTCGGATGTGCTCACCGATATGAAGATTGGTGATAACCAGGTGCAGTTGAAAGGTGGCTTTGGCATGTCTGGCAAGGCCGAGCTGGATTTGCTGGCGAAGGTTCCTCGTGCTGAGCAACTGTGGCCTGGTTTGGAATTGGGCAAGGTTTTGGCAGAAGGGCAGTTGCGTGGCGATATCGCTCATCACACTTTGCAGTTGAAAGGCCAATACGACTTGGGCGGCACGGCCAAGGGGCAACTGGGCCAAGGTTTGGCCGAGGCGGATCTGGCACTGGAAGGTGGTTGGCACTTTGCCGATCAGGGCAAGGCTGCCTATTGGGATGGCAAGGTAAGCCGTTTGGTGGCCGACCATGCCGGATTGATCGTTCGTTTGCAGTCGGCACTGCCTGTGCGCTTTACCGATGCTTTGCGGGCGCCAGAGCCTCCGGCTCAAGTTGCCACAGCAGCGGCCAAGGACCAAACCACGGTTGACCGTGATGCAGCGGCCCCATCCTCTTCGGCAGAGGCCACTACGCCAGCGACTGCACAGACGACGACTACGTCTGCTACAGCGACAGCAGAGCCAGCGAAGGCACAGGCGGGTGCTCCCGAAAACACAGCCGATAAAACTGTAAACGCTCCCAAGGTACCTGAGCCATTGGCCCCCTGGTCGGTACGAGTCGGTGCTGGTACTTTGAGCACGACGGTTGATGGTGAGCCCTGGATCAATCTGCGCCACCAGGAGTCTAGTTACCAACCTGACCACTGGGCCAGCCGCGGCGAGTTGCTGGATCTGGTCTTGTCCGAACCTCGCATCGCGCGTTTGTTGCGTAAAGTTGGCGTAGAAGGAAACGCTGACAAGGCCAAGGGTGGCGTCAAGATTGCCAAGAACAAGAAAACGCAGCCGCCTGAAATTGATATCAAAGCTCGTTGGGATCTGAAGTTCAATGGCGCCTTGGCGGGGCAGGTGCGTGTAGACCGTGTCGCGGGGGATGTTCAGGTTCTTGCCGAACCCCCCATGTCTCTGGGTCTGGAGGATCTGAGCATCGTCATTGATGCGAAACCTACCTCAGGTACCACCAGCCGGCTGGAGGCCCAGTTGGATTTGCGTACCAAGGAAATGGGCTACCTGACTGCCAAGGCACAAACACCCATTCACGGGCTGGCTCTGGATGAGAACGATCGCAAAACGGTCAGCATTCAAGCTGATATTGATGATTTGAGCTGGACGAGCCTGTTTTTGGGCGATGCCATGGAGCTGGGTGGTCGCTTGAATGCGGACGTGAGTATTGATGTGGGCGCGAAATGGGCCTGGACCAGCCGCGGTACGGTTACTGGCCGCGAGTTGCGCTTTACTCGCCTGGACGACGGTATCCGTCTCATTGACGGGCAGTTGGATGCCAGTTTTGACGACGATATTTTCCGGCTGGATTCGTTGACCTTCCCGGCCCGTCCACGGGTAGAACCGCAAGAGTGGCGTACGGCCACCTGGTTGAAAGAAAGTCCGGAGGCCAAAGATGGCAAGCTGACGGTTTCCGGGCAGTGGAATCTGAGTACTCAGCAAGGGGCATTTGGCGTCGATATTTTCCGTTTCCCTATTTTGCAACGCTCTGACCGTTACGCCATGATGTCCGGCAATATCAATCTGGACATGGAACTGCCCCGTATTGCGATTACCGGTAAGGTGGTGGCCGACGCAGGATGGTTCAATCTGGATATGTTGGGCGGCATTCCCACGGTAGACAGCGACGTGGTGATTGTGCGGGCGGGTGATGAACCTGCCGCCGAGCCATCTCAGGCAGCCACTGATATGAGTATGGATATTGAGGTGGATTTGGGCCCACGCTTTTATCTAACTGGGTATGGCGTGAACTCTGGCCTGGTTGGCAATCTGCGGATCACGATGGCGGGTGGCAAGTTAACTGGCATGGGCGCCTTGCGCACTCGTGGTGGACGTATCGAGCTGTATGGACAGAAACTCTTGCTCAAGCGCGGTACGGTGACCTTTCAGGGCGATATCACCTCGCCGATTCTGGATATTGAAGCTGTGCGCACCGGTCTGGCGGTAGAGGCAGGCGTTAAGGTGATTGGTACGGCGCGCAGACCCCGAATCGATTTGGTGTCTTATCCGGAAGTCAGTGAAGTTGAAAAATTGTCTTGGCTCCTGCTGGGACACGGACCGGATGATTCCGGTGGCGATATGGCCTTGCTGCTTAGCGTGGGTACCTCTTTCCTGGGTGATGGCGAACCCTTCTACCGCAAGTTCGGTATTGATGAAGTTGCCATGCGCTCGGGTGACCTGGGCAGTGCCGGTAGCATTTTGCCGGTGGAAAGTGTGGTCAAATCCCTGAACAGTGGCACCAGCAATGAAGAGCGCAAGTTCATTGCGATTACCAAGGCCTTGACGGCCGATTTTTCGGTCAGCCTGGAGCAGGCCATGGCCGATACCGGCACGGTAGGTCGAGCCAGCTACCGTCTGGCGCGGGGCCTGACCGCTGAGCTCAGCGCGGGTACGGTAAACGGTCTGGCCCTGATTTACCGCTGGTTCTCCAAGGATTGATGCAGGCTGCCCGGCTGCAAACGGGCAGCCAATTGTGGTGCAAATGACATATTTGCGCCGCAATTGGCTTGTGTGTGCCTCTAAACGATAAAATAACCGGTTACTGATTTAAGGCGGCTAATTTCTTATGAGTATCAAAAGCGACCGTTGGATTCGGCGGGCTGCTGCCCAAGGCATGATTGAGCCTTTCGAGCCAGGCCAAGTGCGCAATGTAGACGGACAACGTATCGTCAGCTACGGCACCAGCAGCTATGGCTACGATGTGCGTTGTGCCAACGAATTCAAGATTTTCACCAATATCAACTCGACCATCGTGGATCCCAAGGCCTTCGATGAAAAATCCTTTGTGGATTTTGTCGGGGACGTGTGCATTATTCCGCCCAATTCTTTCGCGCTGGCTCGCACGGTCGAGTACTTTCGTATTCCCCGCAGTGTGTTGACCATGTGTCTGGGCAAAAGCACCTATGCCCGTTGCGGCATCATCGTGAACGTGACCCCGCTGGAACCCGAATGGGAAGGCCATGTCACCTTGGAGTTTTCCAACACCACTCCGCTGCCAGCCAAGATTTATGCGGGCGAAGGGTGTGCACAAATGCTGTTCTTTGAAAGCGATGAAGTGTGCGAAGTGTCGTACCGCGATCGTGGCGGCAAATATCAGGGTCAACAGGGCGTTACCTTGCCCCGTACCTAGGAGTTCTGGATGAAGTTTCGTTTTCCCATCGTCATCATCGACGAAGACTACCGTTCCGAAAATACGTCGGGCCTGGGCATTCGAGCCCTGGCCTCGGCGATAGAGGCCGAAGGCGTAGAGGTTCTCGGGGTCACCAGCTATGGTGACCTTAGTTCTTTTGCGCAACAGCAAAGCCGCGCGAGCGCCTTCATTTTGTCGATTGATGATGAGGAATTCGATGTGGATTCCCCAGAGGACGTCGCCAACGCGATCAAGAACCTGCGCTCCTTTATTGGCGAGCTGCGGTTCCGCAACGAGGACATCCCCATCTATCTGTACGGCGAGACACGCACCTCGCAGCATATCCCCAACGATATTTTGCGCGAGCTGCACGGTTTCATTCACATGTTCGAGGACACGCCTGAGTTCGTGGCGCGTCACATCATCCGTGAAGCCCGCTCTTATCTGGAAAGCCTGGCACCGCCGTTTTTCCGCGAACTGGTCAAATACGCGTCTGACGGGTCTTATTCCTGGCACTGTCCTGGGCACTCGGGTGGCGTAGCTTTCCTGAAAAGCCCGGTTGGCCAGATGTTTCACCAGTTTTTTGGTGAAAACATGCTGCGTGCCGACGTCTGTAATGCGGTCGATGAGCTGGGGCAGTTGCTGGATCATACCGGCCCGGTCGCTGAGGCCGAGCGCAACGCGGCTCGTATCTTCCATGCCGACCATTGCTTTTTCGTCACCAATGGCACGTCCACCTCCAACAAGATCGTCTGGCATGCGAATGTGGCCAATAACGATGTGGTGGTGGTGGACCGTAACTGCCACAAGTCGATTCTGCACGCCATTACCATGACAGGCGCTATTCCGGTGTTTCTGCGTCCAACCCGCAACCACTTGGGTATTATTGGCCCCATCCCGCAAGAAGAATTTTTGCCGGAGAATATTGCGCGCAAGATCGAGGCCAATCCCTTTGCCAGCAAGGCCAAAAACAAGAAACCCCGTATTCTGACGCTGACGCAAAGTACGTACGACGGCGTGATCTATAACGTGGAAATGATCAAGGAAACGCTGGACTCCAAGATCTCTACGCTGCACTTTGATGAGGCCTGGTTGCCACATGCGGCTTTCCACGACTTCTATCACGATATGCATGCCATTGGTGCGGATCGTCCGCGTACCAAAGACACCATGATTTACGCCACGCACTCCACACACAAAATGTTGGCTGGTTTGTCGCAGGCGTCCCAGATTACGGTGCAGGATGCGGAAAACCGCCCCTTGGACCGCAACGTGTTCAACGAAGCGTATTTGATGCACACCAGCACCAGTCCGCAGTATGCGATTATTGCATCCTGTGATGTGGCTGCGGCCATGATGGAGCCGCCCGGCGGCACGGCACTGGTCGAAGAAAGCATTTGCGAGGCCATGGACTTCCGTCGCGCCATGCGCAAGGTGTCCAAGGAATACGGCGAGAACGACTGGTGGTTCAAGGTTTGGGGCCCGGATAATCTGCCTGAAGAGGGTATAGGCCAGCGCGAGGACTGGATTTTGCGCTCCGATGCGGAATGGCACGGTTTTGGCAAGTTGTCGACCAACTTCAATATGCTGGACCCGGTCAAAGCCACGGTCGTGACACCTGGTCTGGATATTTCCGGCACCTTTGCCGAGCAGGGCATCCCGGCTGCCCTGGTGTCCAAATATCTGGCTGAGCACGGTGTGGTGGTCGAGAAAACCGGCTTGTATTCCTTCTTTATTCTGTTCACCATTGGCATCACCAAAGGCCGCTGGAATACCTTGCTGACCGCCTTGCAGCAGTTCAAGGACGATTACGACCGCAACCAACCCATGTGGCGCATCTTGCCGGACTTCTGCAAAACCCAGCCTACGTACGAGCGCATGGGCTTGCGAGACCTGTGTCAGCAGATTCACCAGGCTTACCGCAAGTACGATCTGGCCCGCTTGACGACCGAGGTGTACCTGAGCGACATGGTTCCCGCTCTGAAGCCTTCGGATGCCTATGCCAAGATGGCGCACGGCGATATCGAGCGCGTGGGCATTGACGAACTGGAAGGCCGTGTGACGGGTGTCTTGCTGACGCCTTACCCGCCCGGTATTCCCTTGCTGATTCCTGGCGAACGCTTTAACTCGCGCATTGTGGAGTATCTGCAATTTGCGCGCGAGTTCAATGCCCGCTTCCCTGGCTTTGAAACCTATGTGCATGGACTGGCGCAGGATATTGGCCCCGATGGACTGCCACGCTACTACGTAGACTGTGTGCTTGAGTCTGAAACCAACGAGTAAACCCGCGTGATCCCTTTTTTTGATGTTGCCGTCATCGGCGCAGGTGCGGCCGGTATGATGGCTGCCAGTATCGCAGGCCAGCGCGGCCTGCGAGTGGTATTGATTGATCACGCTGAAAAGCTGGCCGAGAAAATCCGTATTTCCGGTGGAGGGCGCTGTAACTTCACCAATACGGGTACTTCGCCAGAGAATTTTCTGTCCAAAAACCCGCATTTTTGCCGTTCGGCCTTGGCGAGCTATACCCCTCAGGATTTTCTGGAACTGGTGCGAGAGTACCGCATCGGTTTTCATGAAAAGCACAAAGGCCAGTTGTTCTGTGATGACTCCAGCGAGTCCATCATCCAGATGCTGCGTCAGGAGTGTCTGAAAGGCCAGGTGTCCTGGCGCATGCCCTGTTCGGTGCAGTCCATTGGCCGTACCGAAGAAGGTTTTGTGCTGCGAACCAGTCAGGGCGATTTGAATGCCTTGCAGGTGGTGATTGCCACAGGTGGCATGGCGATTCCACAACTCGGTTCCACGGACTACGCTTTGCGTGTAGCGCGTCACTTTGGTTTGAAAGTGATTGAACCACATCCGGCTCTGGTGCCTTTGACCTTTGATGGCCGGGACTGGAAACCATTCTCTGCCTTGAGCGGCATGGCTTTGGAGGTGGAAGTCAGTACCGGGCAGGGTAAGCAGCGCCAAGCCTTTTTGGAAGATTTGCTGTTCACGCATCGAGGCCTGTCCGGGCCGGGTATCTTGCAGATTTCCAGCTACTGGCAGTCAGGCCAGAGCATTGGTGTGGACTTGGCTCCCGGTCAGGATATCGCGCAGCAATTATTGGATTTGAAGGCGGGTAGCCGCCAGCAGTTGCTCACTGTCTTGTCGACCTTGTGGCCACGTCGTCTGGTCGAGCAATGGCTGGATACCTCGGACTTGTTGCCCAAAGGTGTCGGGCAGCAGCGTTTGGCCGATCTGCCTGATCGCGTATTGCGCGCGGTGGGACAGGTCATCAATGCCTGGGAGTTGAAACCCAGTGGCACCGCAGGCTATAAAAAGGCGGAAGTGATGAGTGGCGGCGTGGATACACGCGAACTGAATCAGAAAAGCATGGAAGCGCGTAAAGTACCTGGCTTGTTTTTTATTGGCGAAGCGGTGGATGTCACCGGCTGGCTGGGTGGATATAACTTTCAATGGGCTTGGGCGTCCGCGGCAGCGTGCGCACGCGCATTGAAGGTGCAAGCAGGTCAGAGCTAGGTAAACGAGTGGAAGCGGCAAGTTGCAGTCTTTGCGGTCGCTTTTGAAATCAACAGGATTGTGGGCTGGTTTGTCAGGGAGGCGATATGCAACTGCCAGGAGATAGAAAGTACGTAGTAAGTCACGAGTGGGCCAAGGATGAAGACGGTATTGTGCTGGTTGGCATTACCGACTTTGCTCAGGACCAATTGGGTGATTTGGTGTTTGTGGGGGATTTCACTCCTGGTACCCGTTTGGCTGCAGGTGCAACAGCGGGTGTGGTTGAATCGGTCAAGGCCGCTTCCGACATTTATGCACCTGTGGCGGGCGAGCTGGTGGAATTCAATCAGGCTTTATCCGATGCCCCACACCTGATTAACGAAGCCCCGTTTGATACCTGGATTTTCAAGCTTAAGGCTGATAATCCGGCTGATTTGCAAGGTTTGCTGGATGGTCCTGCTTATGCAGCGGTGGCCGAGTAAGTTCAGATATTGAGCTAGCAGGAGTGCGCATTGACTTTGCCTGATCCAGGCGGGTCGATCGTAAAAAAGGCCTGAATCCGTGAAATCGGATTCAGGCTTTTTATTTGGCTTCGAGCGTAAGCTTTTGGGCTTTGGGCAGGGTCGGGTGGCTGCGTGATGCAAGTCGCCGGGCTTCTGCTGGAGAGCCTGAGGCTCAGTCCACTGTCGGGGCTCAGTTTTCCTTGCTGTTGATCTCTGTGCCGATAGAGTGCCGGCTTTGTTCACTATCAAAGCGCAGGCCTTGGCTCATTGGCGTAGAGCTGGTTTGCCGCAGGGCAGGTAAACCCAGGCCCCCAGTAGTTTCGCGGCTCTCTTAACGACTACGACGGCGATAGGTCACATAGTCGTAAGTGAAGCTATTTTCCTCGGGCTGGGGCAGACGTTCTACTTCCTGCCATTGGCCAACGGGTAGCTCTGGAAAGAAGGTGTCGCCGTCCACATCAGCCTTGATCTCGGTTGCGATCAGTTCCTGCGCCATAGGCAGGGCCAGACGGAAAAGCTGTTCGCCACCAATCACGCAAGCTGTCTCAAAGCCAGGGCAAGCGGCCAGGGCGTCGTCCAGATTGCTGAACACCTGTGCACCCTCTGCCTGGTAATCCGCATTGCGGCTGATAACCAGATTTGGACGGCCAGGCAAAGGACGGCCCAGCGACTCCCAGGTCTTGCGGCCCATGATGATGGGCAAACCCATGGTCACGCGCTTGAAGTGCTGCAAGTCGGAAGGCAGGCGCCAGGGCAGGTCGTTGTCCTTGCCTATGCAGCGATTGGCCGCATAGGCAACGACCAGACGAATAAAAGGGGTGGAACTCATACGGCAACAGGCGCCTTGATATGGGGGTGAGGATCGTAGTCGGTGATTTCGAAGTCTTCGTACTCGTAATCAAACAGACTGGCGGGTTTGCGCTTGATCGTCAGCGTGGGGTAGGGGCGTGGTTCACGCGACAACTGCAACTCGGCCTGCTCGAAGTGATTGGAGTACAGGTGGCAGTCGCCGCCTGTCCAGATGAAATCACCCACCTCCAGGTCACACTGTTGCGCCACCATGTGGGTTAGCAAGGCGTAGCTGGCGATATTGAAGGGCACACCCAGGAAAATATCCGCACTGCGCTGGTAGAGCTGGCAGGATAGCTTGCCGTTGGCCACATAAAATTGGAACAGGGCGTGGCAAGGGGGCAGAGCCATCTGGCCCACATCCGCCACATTCCAGGCCGAGACGATCAGGCGACGTGAGTCGGGATTCTTGCGAATCTGCTCCACCAACTGGCTGATCTGGTCGATGTGACGACCGTCGGGGGTCGGCCAGGAGCGCCATTGCACGCCATAGACCGGGCCCAGATTGCCGTCCTTGTCGGCCCATTCGTCCCAGATGGAGACGCCGCGCTCTTGCAGCCAGCGCACATTGGACTCACCACGCAAAAACCACAGCAACTCAATAAAGATGCTGCGGGTATGCAGTTTCTTGGTGGTGATCAGCGGGAAACCCTGCGACAGATCGAAGCGCATTTGGTGACCAAATACCGAGTTCGTGCCGGTACCTGTGCGGTCACCTTTGGGAGTGCCTTGGGTGTAGACCAGGCGCAGCAGGTCTTCGTAGGGATAGAGGGACATGTGTGTGGCCTCAGGCTTGCTGAATGTCGACGGAGTAGGTGATTTCGGCAGTTTTGCCCAACATGGCCGACGCCGAGCAGTACTTGTCGTGCGACAGTTGTACGGCACGCTCCACCGCTGCTTGGGGGAGGTCCTTGCCAGTCACCACAAAGGTGAAGTGGATCTTGGTGAAAACCTTGGGGTCGGTGTCGGCGCGTTCGGCCGTCAGTTTCACTTGGCAGCCGGTAATAGCGTGACGCCCGCGTTTTAGAATCAGCACCACATCGTACGCAGCACAACCACCGGCACCGGTCAGCAGCATTTCCATGGGCCGTGGGGCCAGATTATTACCACCACCTTCAGGGGCGCCGTCCATGGCTGTCACATGACCACTGCCGGTACGGGCAACAAACAGCATTCCTTCTGTGCCGCCCCAGTCGATTGTGCATTCCATCTGAATTCCTTTGTGTGCAGTGCGAGCCAAGGCTCGTCAGTAGATTGATAGCCGTGATTGTACTTTTTGATGGGGGCTGTGTCGCGCCTGGATGGAAACCAGGGTTAGCGTGATTTGACGCGGATTTTTGCAGTTTTATGGCTAATTTGAATATGAGGCCTGAATGTGGGCCTTGTTACTGCTTAGGGCATCTGACTGTGGTGGGTGCTGTGCCTGTATAAGGAATTCTATATAGATAAATCAGAGTAGAACCGTAGCTTTTGTAAGATTTAGACTGGTTTTGTTTATTGTCCTAGGATAAACTTCTGCTCGGTACACGGCATTTTGAAACAGATATGTCACAGGGGTTTACCCTCGCCTATAATGGCTGTCGCCCGTATACCAAAAAATGTCGTGCTCGTATTTGTTCTGTCTCAATAAACCTTGCTTTCAGTGGGGGCTTTATTCAGGCGTAACAGACGGGTGTTTTAACATGACGGCTCTCGCGACCTAGGCAGTCGCAGATTTTTTGCGTCCATGCTCTTTTGATCTGCGACGCGTCAAGGTGCCGCCGAGCTGCTTGGCAGCTTCACATTAACCAGGCCTGGATCATTGTGAATACCGTTTCAATACTGCTACTAGCTTTCATATTGTCCGTTACAGGACTCTTTGTTTTCATCTGGTCGTTACGTCGTAACTTCTTTGACCACAGTCCCGCTGCTTCGCGTGAGATCTTCTCCAAAGGCGAAATCGGGCAGGTAGATGACCCTTCCGCCACCCCCGAACAACGTCAGGCACTTCAAGAAGAAATGGGTCGCAAGACAATTTCTGCTGAGGATCGTCAGGCGCTGAGCGTGGAGCTGGCAGAGCGCGTGGAAGCCGACCGCTCCTCCGCTAAGGTCACGTTCATTTTGCTGGCCTGTTCGGTCTTTTGGCTGCTGTTTGCCTCGACGGCAGGTCTGATCAGCTCGATCAAGCTGCACGATCCCGAATTTCTGACGCAGCACGCCTGGATGACTTTCGGGCGCATGCGTACGTTGCACCTGAACGGTGTGGCGTATGGTTGGGCTCCAATGGCCGCTTTCGGGGTCGCCATGTGGATGCTGCCTCGTTTGCTCAAGACTCCCCTGATCGGTGCGCGTTATGCCATCACGGGCGGGATCTTGTGGAATATTGGTCTGGCTATCGGTCTGACATGTATCGCGATGGGTATCACCGACGGTATGGAATGGCTGGAAATGCCTTGGCAGGTTGATATCCTGATGGTGATCGGTGGTGCCCTGGCTGCCTTGCCATTGGTCTTCACCTTGCAAAACCGTCGTGCTCACCACCTGTATGTCTCGGTGTGGTACATGGGCGCCGCCCTGTTCTGGTTCCCCATTTTGTTCCTGGTTGGTAACCTGCCTGCCGTACACGTGGGTGTTGAGCAAGCAACCATGAACTGGTGGTTTGGCCACAACGTGCTGGGTCTGTTCTACACCCCTATGGCTCTGGCTTCGGTGTACTACTTCCTGCCCAAGATCATTGGTCAGCCTATCAGTTCCTACAACCTGTCTCTGGTGGGTTTCTGGGGTCTGGCATTTTTCTACGGTCAGGTTGGTGGTCACCACCTGGTTGGGGGTCCCGTGCCGCAGTGGATGATTACGCTGTCTATTGTGCAAAGCATGATGATGATCATCCCTGTGCTGGCGTTCTCGATCAACCAGCACTACACCATGAAGGGGCACTTCCGGACCCTGATTCATTCGCCTACCCTGCGCTTTATCGTGCTGGGCGGCATGATGTACACCGTCAGTTCGATTCAAGGTTCCTTTGAAGCGCTGCGCAGCATCAACACGATTACCCACTTCACGCACTTCACGGTTGCCCATGCCCACATCGGCTTGTACGGCTTCTTTACCATCGTGATGTTCGGTGCCATCTACTACGTGATGCCACGCGTGCTGTCCTGGGAATGGCCTTACCCCAAACTGATCTCCCTGCACTTCTGGCTGGTTGTGATTGGTTTCTCCATTTACGCCATCGGCCTGAGCATTGGTGGCTGGCTGCAAGGTTTGGCCATGCTCGATCCGGCTAAAGCCTTCATGGAGTCGGTGTTTGTCACGATGCCTTACCTGAAGTCGCGCTCGATTGGTGGTGGTTTGATGACGTTGGGTCACCTTGTGTTTGCCTTCCACTTTGTGGCAATGGCTTTGCGCTATGGCAGCCGTCGTATTGGTCCAGCCCTGTTTCACCAGCGCTCGGCAACTCGCAATGTAGTGGAGGCATGATTTAGTCATGGAAAGCGAATACAAACTATTGGGCGGCGCCATGGTGACGCTGGCCCTGGCCACATCGGCTCTGGTCGTTGTCCCTTACCTGCAGGTTAAAAGAGTGGAGCCCTCTCCAGGGCTCAAGCCTTACACCGAGGTAGAACTGCGCGGCCGTCAGGAATACATCGACATGGGCTGTGTTTACTGTCACTCGCAGCAGCCGCGCAGCCAGAACCAGGCTCCCGACTTCCAGCGTGGCTGGGGTCGTGCTTCAGTGGCAGGCGACTACTATTACGACACCCCTCATTTGCTCGGCACCATGCGTACCGGCCCTGACTTGCTCAATATTGGCGCACGTCAGCCTAGCGTGGACTGGCACCTGGGTCACTTGTATCAGCCTCGTGCTTACACCCCTGGCAGCAATATGCCTTCTTACCCCTTCATGTTCGAGCTCAAGGACAAGGCAGAGGAAGGCGATAAGGTTGTCAATTTGCCCGGCGAGTTCGCACCTGAGGGCAAGGTGGTTGTGGCCAAGCAAGAGGCCCTGGACCTGGTTCAATACCTGTTGGCGCTGGATCGTACGTATCCCGTATCGCCAGCCAGTGTTATCAAATAAACAGGCATTGTTGAGCTAGCGCGCCCCGCAGGGCGGGGCGCCTCGGAGAATTAGAATGAGCGACAATCGTAAGTATGAAGCACAGCTGCGTGAGCATGCCGATCCGGAAGAGAATGCAGCGCCGATCCCTTGGGTGGTTCTGCTGATCATTGCAGGTTTGTTCCTGTGGGGCATTTACTATATTTTCAGCAGCGACCTGAGCCATGATTCAACCGTGGGCGACAACCGTATCGTTGCCGACTTCGAATTGCCAGAAGGCGCGGTAGATGGTCAGCAATTGTTCGTAGCCCAGTGTGCCGCCTGTCACCAGGCAACGGGCGCAGGTGTTCCTGGCGTATTCCCTCCACTGGTCGGTTCCGAGTGGGTGCTGCGCAAACCAGAAGTCTTGGTCCAGATCATGCTGCATGGTGTGACCGGTGAACTTACCGTCAAGGGTAATAAGTACAATGGTGCAATGCCTGAGTTCCGCGAGAAGTTCAACGACGAGGAAATGACGGCCGTTGTTAATTACCTGCGTACAGAATTGGGTGGCAATAGCGCCGATCCTGTAGACGTGGCCTTTGTCAAAGCCGAACGTGAAAAAACAGCTGATAAAACCGACGCCTGGAACGGGGATGCCGACTTGGCTCCCATGGAAGAGTAGGACTGCAATGATGGGCCAGCGATGAGACTGTTTATAAGTATTCTCCTGGTTTTTGCCCTGGGTATTGGGGCTCTGGCCCATCTGACGCAAGGGTTTACTGCCCTGACCGCCGAGACGGCCCGTCGCAATGATGTCGCCGCTTCGCCGCGTCTGATTTCCGATGTCGACGTACTGCTCCCGGCCGGGGGCAGTACTCAGCTAAGTTCCCTGCTGCAAAATGATGGTCGCATCACCATCGTCAATTTCATCTATACCCGCTGCGTCACGCTATGTCTGGCGATGGGCTCGGAGTATCAGCAACTGCAAAAAGCCATTGTGGACGAAGGCTTGCAGGATCGTATCCGCCTGCTGAGCATTAGTTTCGATCCCACCGATTCGCCTGATCACCTGCGCCGCTACAGCAAAACCATGAAGGCCAATTCGGACGTCTGGCAATTTGTCACCATGATGCCTGGCGAACAGCGCCAGCGTGTGCTGGATGATTTTGGCATTATCGTGATTCCCGCCCCTTTTGATGAGTACGAGCACAACGCGGCCTATCACGTCGTTAGCCCCGAACCGCGACTGGGGCGTATCGTGGATTATGGTGAGCCTATGCTGGCCCTGGCCTACGCCAAACGGGCCTTAGAGGACCTGAACAAGACGGAGGGACCGTAATGTCGTTGAAACGTGTTGTTGCACCCTCTACGGTACGTCCCTATTTAGGTAGCGCGCTGGCCTTGCTGGCTGCCGTGCTGTTTGCGTGTGCTGCGTTTTGGGATCGTCCTCTGACGGTCTCCATGAGCTTGCACATGCTGGTGCACATACCACTGCTGGTGCTTTCGGGCGTTGCCCTGCAGCTAGCCTTGCGCTATCAGGGGGTAGGCCGCTCACCCGCCATGCAGGCCTTGCTGCGCCCTTATTACGCCCTGAATGAATATGGTTTGCCCGGCCTGATCCTGGTCAGTTTTGCGGCGGCTTACTGGATGGTTCCCAAGGCGCTGGATGATGTTCTGGTATCGCCTTCGATGGCCACTGCCAAATATATTGGCCTAGTGCTGATGGGCATGTTGTTTATGGAGTCCTGGCGACGTGCCCACCTGGTGTTTCGCCTGTTTTTCTTTGGCAACTTCAGTTGGATGATGGCCATTGTGGGTTTGCTGTATTACGACAATCCGGTTCGGCTCTGTAATTTCTATCTACAGTCCGACCAAGAGATTGCCGGCATAGGCTTGGTTATCATGGCTTGTGTGCTGCCATTGCTGTGGCTCTTGTCCGAGAGCAAGGCCGTGATTGCCTTTTTGCGGCAATAATACCCATTTTGTTTTGCAGGTGTCCTCATGAGCCATACCGTTTCCAACAGCGATACCCGTCTGTACCGGCGCAACAGCTTTTTCGACCAGATTCTGAGCGAGACGAATCGGGCTTTGGAAGTATTAGGGCGTTCGGCACGGGCGTCGCGCCCGAATCCCGCTGGCAAGGAAGTGTCCGAGATCACGGCTGACGAAGCCCGTCATGCAGCAGGTTTGATGCGTGTGAATCATGTGGGCGAGATTTGCGCCCAAGCCTTGTACCGTAGCCAGGCCATGCTGTGCAAAGACCCGCAGGCAACGGAAGTGCTGTTGCAAGCCGCCCAGGAAGAAGTCGACCACCTGGCCTGGTGCGATGATCGTCTGCGTGAACTGGACAGCCGTCCCAGCGTGTTCAACCCCTTGTGGTATGCGGGTTCTTTCGCCTTGGGTTTGCTCGCCAGCCGCGCAGGGGTCCCGTATAACCTGGGCTTTATGGCCGAGACTGAGCGTCAGGTTGAAGAGCACCTGGAAAGCCATCTGGAGTCCTTGCCAGCCACCGATAATCGTTCGCGCCGCATCGTAGAGAAAATGCGTGATGACGAAATTGAGCATCGTCGTACGGCAGAAAATCATGGTGCAGCCGGTTTGCCGCCTCCGGTAAAAACCTTGATGCGCATGATGTCCAAGGTGATGACGACCACGGCTTATCGCTTGTAAAAGCAGTTTTCGAGCCAAGTCGCTTGTGCTTGAGCGTCGATATCTCATGGATACGACAAGCAAAACGGGTCAGTTACTGGCCCGTTTTGCTTGTCAGGCTTAGGGCTTATTTGGCGTCCTAGGGTTAACGACTAGATACCTGGCAGAGAATTTACGTTAGGAAATTGATGCATTAATGCGACAAGATGCACGTCTAAGGGTTTTCCACGGTATTTATCTTGCATTGCACCATTTTTGTAGGTAGACTTTAGTTATTGGATGTTGAAAAGAAAGCGGGAAATAAGCAAAAGCACAAGCGTAATAACCCTTAGCTTTCTGGCTCGATACTTTATCTGGTAGCCCAACTTGCCACGATTGTCTCCTCCACCCTCCTCCTTTGGTGGATTTGCCCGAGATCTTTAGATCTCGGGTTTTTTTTTGTGCGCGCCCAATGCGCATGGCCAATTTTTTCTTGAAAGTCAGTGTTTGCATGGCTTACCGCCTTTTTCGCTCTCTTTTTTGTTAAGCGAGGGCATGCAGGGCTTGTGTTGCGATCATGGTTTTATGGCCAGAATGCAAAAAACCTTGCCCATCGTGGATGATGGACAAGGTTTTTTTATTGCTGCTATCGAGCGTGTTTACTTTTGTGGAACAGTGGCCACATGTAGCAAGTTGGTGCGACCGCTGGTGCCAAAGGGAACACCGGCAATCATCACGATGGTGTCACCGGCCTGAGCAAATTCATGCTGCGCTGCCATATCGGTAGCGTGGTCGATCATCTCGCCCAGATCGCTGACGTCCTCGCAAGGCACGGCATGCACCCCCCAGGCCAAGGTCAGACGACGTGCGGTTTCCACACGGGGTGTCAGTGCCAGGATAGGGGCGATGGGCCGTTCGCGGCTGGCGCGCAAGGCGCTAAAACCGGTCGTGGTGTAGGCTACGTTCGTTGCTGGTTCCAGAATGCTGGCTACACGACGCAGGGCGCAGCAGATCGCGTCTGCGGTGTTGGCTTCGGCGGTGCTGTGGTTGGCTTCCAGAATGGTACGCCAGCTAGGATCGTTTTCAATTTCCTTGATGATACTGTCCATAATGGACACCGCTTCCAGCGGAAATTGGCCTGCGGCCGACTCGGCAGACAGCATGACGGCGTCGGCACCCGAGTAAATGGCAGTGGCTACGTCTGAGGCTTCAGCACGTGTAGGCACGGGCGAGGTAATCATGGATTCCAGCATCTGTGTAGCGACAACCACCGGACGGCCTGCCGCACGGGCAGTACGCACGATTTGACGTTGCAACACAGGCACGCGCTGGGGTGGGACTTCCACGCCCAGATCGCCACGTGCCACCATCACGCCATCACACAACTGGACGATTTCTTCCAGGTGCTCCAGCGCCTGCGGTTTCTCCAGCTTGGCCATGATCCAGGCCTTGTCGCCGATCAGCTCGCGGGCTTCGCGAATGTCGCCAGGACGCTGCACAAAGGACAGCGCAACCCAATCCACGCCCAATTCCAGTCCAAACTTCAGATCGACCAGGTCCTTTTCGGTCAAGGGCGAAATAGGCAGTACCACGCCGGGTACGTTCACGCCCTTGCGATCGGACAGGGGGCCGCCAACCAAGACGGTGGTTTCTGCAAAATCCGGACCAAAGCTGTCCACACGCAGACGCAGCTTGCCGTCATCCAGCAATAGATCTGTTCCATCTTCCAGAGCAGCGAAGATTTCGGGGTGCGGCAGGTAGGCACGCTGGCTGCTCCCCTCGGCGGGGTCTAGATCCAGGCGGAATTTCTGGCCGGTTTCCAATGTCACGCGGCCATTTTGCATGTTGCCAACGCGCAGCTTGGGCCCTTGCAGGTCCATCAGAATACCGATACTGCGACCGGTTTCTTTTTCAATCTGACGAATGGTGTGATAGCGCGCGGCATGGTCTTCATGTGTGCCGTGGCTGAAGTTCAGGCGGAACACATCAGCGCCGGCCTCGAACAATTCACGAATGCGTTCTGGCGTAGAACTGGCAGGACCCAGCGTAGCCAGAATGCGGGAATGACGTTGACGTTTCATGGGTTGTTGTCCTTAGGGGGATCGATAGCTCAAAGAGCAGCGATACCGGCGCGGGCGATCTGAGCGTCTTCAGGTGCTTTCACGCCGGACACGCCGACGGCACCAATGACTTGACCGTCCACCACAATCGGCTCGCCGCCTTCCAGTGGTGTGATGGGCATGGACAGAGCGGCAAAGCGACCATTGTTGACCATGTCTTCAAATACCTTGCTGGGCTTGCCGCCGCCGAGCACGCATGTGTGTGCCTTGGCGGGAGCAACCTGGGCGCTCATCAAGGGAGCGCCGTCCATACGCTGCATCCAGAGCGCATGACCGCCCGCATCGCAAATAGCGATACTGACAGCCCAGTTGTTCTTCAGTGCTTCTTGCTCGGCAGCGGCAGCAATTTTTTTAACATCGGCCAGGGTCAGTACTTTTGTGTCTCTCATGTCCAATCCTTTATGAAAAGCGTTAATCGCTAGGGGGTAAAACCAAAATGGCACGGAAATCGTTGACGTTGGTCAGGGTAGGACCCGTAACCAAAGCGTCATCCAAGGCTTCAAAGAAGCCATGACCATCATTATTGTCCAGACTGGACCTTGGGCGTATACCTTGTTGCCAGGCACGCTCCAATGTGTCCGGACCGCAGAAGGCTCCGGCAATTTCTTCCTGGCCATCCACACCGTCGGTATCGCCTGCCAAACCGTAGATACCGGGTGCCCCGTTCAAGGCAATGGCAGTGGACAGCAGAAACTCCACATTGCGACCTCCTCGGCCCTGGCCGCGTAAGGTTACAGTGGTTTCCCCGCCCGAGAGCAGCACGCAGGGAGCCTGGGCGGGCTGCTCATGCTGGGCCACGCTCAAGGCGATACCGGCCATGACTTTGCCGACATCGCGGGCTTCGCCTTCGATGCTGTCGCCCAGCAGGACAGGACGCACGCCACAGGCTTGGGCGACACGAGCAGCAGCTTGCAGGGCCAGTTGGGGTGTGGCGACCAGATGGGTAGTGACATGAGCCAGGCGTGGATCATCGGGTTTGATGGTTTCGCCATCGCCGCTCTCCAGCAGGGCACGGGCTGCGGCAGGAATGTCGATGCCGTAGCGGGTGATGATTTCCAGAGCTTGTGCACACGTGGTGGGATCGGCCACCGTGGGGCCAGAAGCGATGTCCATGGGCTTGTCGCCGGGAACATCGGAAATCAGCAGGTTCAGGACACGGGCAGGGGCGCAAGCCGCTGCCAGACGGCCACCTTTGATGGCAGACAGGTGACGACGCACCGTGTTCATCTCACCAATCGAGGCACCCGATTTCAGCAGCGCCTTATTGATGGCTTGTTTGTCGGCCAGGGTGATGCCTTCTCCGGCCAAGGGCAGCAGAGACGAGCCGCCACCGGAAATCAGACAAATCACCAGATCGTCCTCGTTCAGATCGTTGACCGTGCGCAAAATTTCGCGAGCCGCGTCTTCGCCGGCCTGGTCGGGCACAGGGTGGGACGCTTCCAGAATCTTGATGTGATCACAAGGCACGCCGTAGCCATAGCGGGTGACGACCACGCCGCTGATGGGGCCTTTGTCCCAGTGGCGCTCTAGGGCCTGGGCCATTGCTGCCGATGCCTTGCCTGCACCGATCACAATGGTGCGGCCTTTGGGAGCCTCGGGCAAATAAGGGGGAATGCAATGCTCAGGCTGAGCCGCGTTGACGGCAGCTTGAAACATTTTGCTGAGTAAGTCTTGTGGCTCGATCTTCATGGGTCAATCCTAATGCAGAGCGATGGCAACAAACCATCTTACTGCGCTACAACACAGCTTTAGATCCCCACTTTGACTTGCTGCCCCGAGAGGCTGTGTGCTGTTGGGGATATCTGGCGCTCAAAAAGCGGGCCGCAGCCCGCTTGCTGGATGCCCTTGTCGTGCTGGTTTGATGCAGAGCAGAATCAGACTAGATGGGAGCATCCTTGAACCGATCTTATTGACCAATCTCGTAGTTGGCCATGATTTCCAGGGCACGGACCATGGCGGAGTGATCTTGGGCTGCGCCACCGTGAGCGGCGCAGGTATTGAACAGTTCCTGGGCCGTTGCGGTGTTGGGCAGAGCCACGCCCAGTTGACGTGCGGTGCTCAGGGCCAGGTTCAGGTCTTTCTGGTGCAGTTCGATGCGAAAGCCTGGATCAAAAGTACGTTTGACCATGCGCTCACCGTGTACTTCCAGAATGCGCGAGTTGGCAAAACCGCCCATCAGCGCCTCACGAACCTTGCCCGCATCGGCACCGGCCTTGGAGGCCAGCAACAGGGCTTCGCCCACGGCTTCAATGGTCAAAGCCACAATGATCTGGTTGGCTACCTTGGTGATTTGACCGTCGCCGTAGCCGCCGACCAGGGTGATGTTTTTGCCCATTAGTTCAAATAGCGGCTTGACCGTGTCAAAGGCCTCTTGTTTGCCGCCAACCATGATGGTCAGTGAGCCGGCCTTGGCACCGACTTCACCGCCCGACACAGGCGCGTCCAGGTATTCGCAGCCCAGCTTGACGATGCGCTCGGCAAAGTCTTTGGTGGCCACGGGGGAAATGGAGCTCATATCCACCACGATCTTGCCGGCGCTCAGACCAGCGGCCACGCCGTGTTCACCGAATAGTGCATCTTCCACGTGAGGGGTGTCAGGCACCATGGTGATGATGATGTCTGCCTGACGGGTGACTTCGGCGCCGTTCTCGCAAACCGTAGCGCCAGCTTCCTTAACGCTTTGGGGGAAGTTGCCACGAGTGTAGGCAAACAGTTCATGACCACCCTTGATCAGGTTGACGGCCATGGGGGCGCCCATGATGCCCAAACCAATAAAACCGATTTTAGCCATTGTGTAATCTCCTAATAATTATCTGCAGGTATTCGACGATCAGGCGGTGACTTCAGTCAGTTCAGTCATCCAGCCCAGGCCATCCTTGGTTATGCCAGCGGGTTTGTACTCGCCGCCGATCCAGCCTTGGTAGCCAAGGCTGTCGATGTACTTGAACAGCCAGGCGTAGTTGATCTCGCCTGTGCCTGGTTCGTTGCGGCCTGGGTTATCCGCGATCTGGATGTGTGCAATCTTGTCCAAGTGTTTTTTCATGGTGGCGGCCAGCTCGCCTTCCATGCGCTGGGCGTGGTAGACGTCGTACTGGATGAACAGATTGTCTGAACCCACGTCCTGCAACAGGGCCGCGGCCTGTTCAGTGCGGTTCAGGTAGAAGCCTGGAATGTCAAAGGTGTTGATGGGTTCAACCAGCAGGCGCAGGCCGGCATCTTTCAGCTTGGCGGCAGCAAACTGCAGATTGCTGACCAAGGTCTTGTGAGCCAGTTCACGGTCTGCGCCTTCGGCCAGCTTGCCCGCCAGGCAGTTGACTTGCTGGCAGCCCAGCGCGGTGGCGTATTCAATGGCACGGTCTACGCCATCCTGGAATTCACCCACGCGCTCGGGCAGGATTGCAATGCCGCGCTCACCGCCGTCCCAGTCGCCCGCAGGCAGGTTGTGCAACACTTGGGCCAGGCTGTGTTCGTGCAGTTTGTCAACCAGTTGCTGTTTGTCGTAGGCGTAGGGGAACAGGTACTCCACTCCCTTGAAACCGGCTGCGGCCGCTGCCTGGAAGCGATCCAGGAAGTCGTGCTCGTTAAACAGCATGGTCAGGTTGGCGGCAAATTTTGGCATAGTGCGACTCCGTTTTTTAAATCAGCAATCAGTCCATCAGCGAGATGGCGGTGGGGGCGTCAATACCCGCTTCGGCCAGGGACTCGAATTCCGTCACATTGTGCAATTCGGTGCCCATGGCAATGTTGGTGACGCGCTCCAGGATCAGTTCGATCACAACCGGCACGCTGAACTCTTTCATCCATGCACGAGCCTGTTCAATGGCCGGCTGGATGTCTTCGGGGTTGTGTACACGGATGGCCTTGCAACCCAGACCTTCCACCACGGTGATGTGATCCACACCATAACCTTCGGTTTCAGGGGCGTTGATGTTGTCAAAGGCCAGTTGTACACAATAGTCCATCTCGAAGCCACGCTGTGCCTGACGGATCAGACCCAGGTAGGCGTTGTTGACCAGAATATGGATGTAAGGCAGCTTGAATTGCGCGCCTACGGCCAGCTCTTCAATCATGAACTGGAAGTCGTAGTCGCCCGAAATGGCCACCACTTCACGACCTGGGTCAGCGGCAACCACGCCCAGTGCGGCGGGAATGGTCCAGCCCAATGGGCCTGCCTGACCGCAATTGATCCAGTGACGTGGCTTGTATACGTGCAGGAACTGGGCAGCAGCAATTTGCGACAGACCAATGGTGCTGACGTAGGTGGTGGAAGGGCCAAAGGCGCGGTTCATCTCTTCGTACACGCGCTGAGGCTTCAAGGGCACGTTGTCAAAGCTGGTCTTGCGCTGCAAGGTGGCCTTGCGTTTCTGGCAGTCGGCAACCCAGACGGCACGGTCGCGCAGCTTGCCGGCGGCCTTGTATTCTTTGGCCACTTCAATGAACAGCTTCAGTGCAGCGCCAGCGTCCGAGGCAATGCCCAGATCCGGGCCAAACACGCGACCGATCTGTGTGGGTTCGATATCCACGTGCACGAATTTGCGACCTTCGGTGTACACATCCACGGAGCCGGTGTGGCGGTTGGCCCAGCGGTTACCAATACCGAATACAAAGTCCGATGCCAGCAAGGTCTGGTTGCCGTAGCGGTGCGAGGTTTGCAGGCCGACCATGCCAGCCATCAATGGGTGATCATCGGCCACGGTGCCCCAGCCCATCAGGGTTGGGACGACGGGCACGTTGACCAGCTCGGCAAACTCTTGCAGCAGCTCGGACGCGTTGGCGTTGATCACGCCACCGCCGGAGACGATCAGCGGACGCTCCGATGCGTTCAGCAGTTCGATGGCTTTTTCAGCCTGGGCGCGAGTGGCGCTTGGCTTGTAGGCTTCCAGTGGCGAGTAGGTATCCAGATCGAATTCGATCTCGGCCATTTGTACGTCGATAGGCATATCGATCAGTACGGGACCGGGGCGGCCAGAGCGCATGAGGTGGAAAGCCTGTTGAAACACGCGCGGGATCAGATCGGGTTCGCGAACGGTTACGGCCCATTTGGTTACAGGCTTGGCAATGGATTCAATATCCACGGCCTGGAAGTCTTCCTTGTACAGACGCGAGCGGGGAGCCTGGCCGGTAATGCACAGAATGGGGATCGAGTCAGCCGATGCGGAGTACAGGCCGGTGATCATGTCTGTGC
This sequence comes from Alcaligenes faecalis, assembly GCF_041521385.1. Taxonomy (NCBI): domain Bacteria; kingdom Pseudomonadati; phylum Pseudomonadota; class Betaproteobacteria; order Burkholderiales; family Alcaligenaceae; genus Alcaligenes; species Alcaligenes faecalis. The sequence continues at coordinate 2,904,098 of NZ_CP168006.1, forward strand.
CAGCGGGGCCGGAAGTGCCAATGCACACGCCGATATTGCCGGGATTGGCACGGGTAAAACCTTCGGCCATGTGGGAAGCGCCTTCCACGTGGCGGGCGAGAATGTGATCAAAGCCGCCTTCTTTGCGCAGGGCAGAGTAGAAGGGGTTGATGGCGGCGCCGGGCACGCCAAATACGGTGCTCACGCCTTCTTTACGTAAAATTGCGGCGGCGGCGTCCACTGCTCTCATTCGAGCCATTGATATCTCCTAGATCATCGTTTGACGAAATTCACAACTCGATAGTAAGGAGTGATAGCCCTGCCTAGAAATGGTGGTACGATTGTTTCTATCGATACTTGGAGTATTGAATGAGCCGTTATACCGAAATTAGAAGTTTTGCGCTGGTCGCGGAAAAAGGCAGTTTTGCGGCTGCTTCCGTGGTCGAAGGAGTCACCCCTGTGGTCATGGGCCGCCGCCTGGACGCGCTGGAGCAGCGCCTGGGTGTGCGCTTGATGCACCGATCGACTCGCGGGTTGACATTGACCGATCTGGGCGAGCAGTTTCTGGAGCAGTGCAAACAAATTCTGAAGGACTTTGAGGAGGCCGAAGCCAGTATCAGCGCCCAGCGTAAAGTGGTGCGCGGACACCTGGTGGTATCGGCTCCAGCGGCTTTTGGGCGTCGTCATGTGGCACCCCATGCCTTGTCCTTTAAAAAACGGTATCCCGAGTTGAAACTGTCTTTCAACTTCACCGACAGCGTGGTGGATCTGGTGCGCGAGGGCTATGACATGGCCTTGCGGATTGGCGAGGTTACGGACCCCAACTATGTGGCGGTGCGCCTGTATCCGAACCGGCGTGTGGTGTGTGGTACGCCTGAGTATTTTGAGCGTCACGGTGTGCCGCGTGTGCCTGAAGATCTGGCGCGTCATAATTGCTTGGCCTTCAACTTGCAGGGCGGGCAGCAACGCGGCTGGACCTTCTTGCGTGATGGTCGGCCCTTGGCGGTGCGGGTCGATGGTGATCTGGATTGCAATGACGGTGAATTGCTTTTTAACTGGGTCAAGCAAGGCTGGGGGATCGGTTGGCGTTCCACCTGGGAAATTCAACCAGAGCTCAAGCGGGGCGAGCTGGTGACGGTGCTCAACGAGTTCGAGATTCCCAGCTACGACATCCAGGCGGTGTATCAGCAGCAACGCTATTTACCGGCCAAGGTGCGGCGCTTTATTGATTATTTGCGCGCCATCTACAACACGCCGGGCTATTGGGATGGTGAGGTGCAGTTTTAAGCTTTCTGTACGCCTTATTGAGAAAGAACCGCTTTAAAGGCGCGGCTTCCAAAAGCAGGGCATTGATCCAGGTTTTGGAGGAGCCGCTCACAAAAGCGGTTTTTTTATGCGGCTGACTACTTAGAAATGCCATTCCACCTGTACCGTGGGTGCGCTGGTTTTGATGCCAGGCTTCAGGCTGCCGTCTGCTTTGTAGCGGTTGCCGAACTTGTTGTGCCAGTACTCGTAGCCAATCCCCACCCATAGGGTGTTTTTCTTGTCGAAGGCCACTTTCCCTACGTCGGCCATCAGAGAGGTGCGGACCAGGACTTCAGACTTGGTGCTGATGCCTGCATAGTCGTCACCCTTGGGGCCAACGAAGTTGGCAAAGCCCTGGAACTTCAATGGCACCGAACCCACATCGAAGGGTAGGTTCCAGTTCAGGCTGGCCAAAAACTGGGTATCGAAAGAGCGGCGGCTGTCGGGGCAGGCGGGCGCGCCCAAGCCACAGTGGTTCCACTCTTTACCCACCATCAGGCTCAGGTCCACAAAGCCGCGGGGGACATCAAATTTGAAGGTCGGGCCCAGCACCAGCAAACGCTTGCGTGGTGCAAAGGCGGTGTTCTTGGTGTTCAGGTCAAAGCCGGCTGTAATGGCCACATCCTTTACTGGGCCAAAGCCCAGATCCTTGTCGAATACCTTGCCCATGGAGAGCTGGTGACGATAGGTGGCGTAGAACTCGGTAGCGCCATTGCTGCCATTGCCGCTGGATGGATCGTAGCGATCCGATTGCAGAATATCCAGGTTAAAGAAGTTCTGTCCCAGGCTGTAGCCATTCACGTGAGTCAGGCTCAGGATGTGTTTCTGGATAGTCCGATCGTTCATCGGCTCGGTGTATTGCGTGCTGAAGCGGTAGCCTAAAAAGGTGTCGCTCCAGTCGGCTGCCAAGGCGGGGCTGGACAGCAGGGGGGCGGCCAGCAGGGCGCATGCCCAGCGAGCAGGGTGTGGGTGTTTCATGGTGTCTCCTCTTTGAGTGGGCGCAAACAGGTCCCTGGGATCTGGTGTCCCTTATGGCCTGCGGCTTTAGTTTTCTGTGTGTGGGTACTACTGACCTTGCTTAGATTAATTATGGGCAGTCGATACTTTTATGAGGGTACTGCAGAAATTTAAATGGCCGCCCGTTTCAGGCTGGGCGGCCATTCCAAAAGGGGATTAGCCGTTTTGTGAGGCCAGGTGATTGCCGCTGTCTTCAGTCGCTTTCTGAGCGGTGGCCTGTTTGCGGGCCTGGGTAGCAGCGGTGGATTCAACGGTGTGACCTTGATCGGCGTACTTTTCCATGCCGTTGAAAAACAGGTTCAGCAAGATAGCGGATACAGCGGCGAGAAGGATTCCGCTATGCAACAAGGGAGCTAGCGCGGATGGCATCTTGTCCAGCAAGTGCTCGGCCACCAGGGGGATCATGCCAAAACCCAGGCTGATGGCCACGATGTAGGGGTTGTAAGGGTTACGGTTCAGGTTGGCCGACATCAGGATCTTGATGCCGGTAGCGGCCACCATGCCAAACATCACAATGCCTGCACCGCCCAGCACATAGTTGGGGATGGACGCTACGATGAAAGCCATCTTGGGGAACAGACCCAGCATAATCAGGAAGGCGCCACCCATGACACATACCCAGCGGCTGCGTACACCGGTTACGCTGACCAGCCCCACGTTCTGTGAGAAAGAGCTGTGTGGGAAGGTGTTCATGATGCCGCCGACCAGGGTGCCCAGGCCGTCGGTGCGCAAACCACGTACCAGTGCTTCACGGTCAGTCGGACGGCCGCAGATGGAGCCCAATGCCAGGAACATGCCCAGCGATTCAACCATGATCACCACCATGATCAGAGACAGCACAGCGGCTGCACCCAGCAAAGCCCAGCTAAAGGTGGGTACACCAAAGTGAAACGGGGTGACGACAGCAAACCAACTGGTCTGCTCCAGACCTTCAAAGGTGATGCGACCCATGGCCAAAGAGACGAAAAAACCGACCAGCAGGCCAATCAGCACCGCCACGTTTGCCAGGAACCCACGGGCAAACTTGGTGATCAGCAGGATGACGGTCAGCACCATCAGAGCGATGCCCAGGTTCTCCAGCGAACCGTATTCGGGGTTGGGCATGGAGATGCCGGTAGCTGGATCCGTGATGGTTGGAGCGCCGCCGCCAATCCAGTTCAGACCCACTCGCATCAGCGTGACGCCAATCACGGTAATGATGATGCCGGTCACGACCGGGGGGAACAAACCCATCAGACGGCTAAATACCGGGGCAATCAGAATACTGAAGATACCGGCCAGAATGGTGGCGCCAAAAATACCGGGCAGGCCCAGTTGCGGGTCCAGGCCAATGGCGATCATGGGGCTGACCGCAGCAAAGGACACGCCCATCATGACGGGCAGTTTGATACCGAACATACCCAGGCCGCGAGCCTGAATGATGGTAATCAGGCCACAGCACAATAGGTCGGCATTAATCAGGAATGCGATCTGTTCTTTGGACAGGCCCAAGGCGGCGCCAATGATCAGGGGGACCGCAACGGCGCCCGCGTACATCACCATGACGTGCTGCAAACCAAGGGTTGCCAGGCGCCCCGTTGGTAGGCGTTCGTCTACACCGTCGCAAGCAGCAGGTGTGGACACTTCTGGGTTGGCGGACATCCGGGTCTCCTTATTAATACGTTATGCGCAGCCGATGCCTGGGCCGCGTAAGCATAAAGTTATCGGATGGGCTGTATCGCTGGAAGGCAGTACGGCTTGATAAGTAGAATACGTAAAAGCGTATGGCAGGCCGATGCTGACAGGGAGGAAAGGAGATAAGCCCGGTACATGGGGCTTGTGTTCAGGCCTGGGCTTAGCAGATTCCTGCTTTTTTCATGCGTTTTTCAGTGCTAGGGGTATTGCCCACCTAGCTCATCCTGAAAATCTATGTTAATTGCCTCCAAACTACCTTTTTGTTCAGATCTGAAGGACTGCCAAGTATCTGATAGGTATAAAAAAAGCGGCTACCGGGCCGCTTTTTCATGGGTCTGATTTACTTGTCCGACCACAGGACACCGGCCGTGGCCCAGTTGTCGCGTTTGATGTCGGTAAAGACCACATCAACCGCCTCCGGGCTACAGCCAAGCACGCGACAGGCTTCGTTGGTCAGGGCCTGAGCAAGCTCACGTTTGATTTCCACGGGACGGCCGTCGAATAGTTGTACGTTAATAGAAGGCATAAAAGCTCCGTAGGGGTGGAAAAGGTGTTAGCGGCAGAAATCCGGTTCGCTCTGATGGATCTTGCGCAACAAGGCTGGCCATTCTAACAAGCCTTCTGGTTCGTCCCCTGGTAAAAGCTGACGATGTGTCAAATCCAGCACATCCGTTGGGGGCAGGTGCAGTTGCGGGCTGGCCGCCATGGCCGAGAGCTGAATGCGGCAGGCGCGCTCCAAGGTATCCATCAGCACATAGGCTTCGGCCACGGTACGACCACAGGTCAGAGCACCGTGATTGCGCAGGAGCAGTGCGGGGTGGTCGCCTAAGTGCTGGAGCAGGGCTTGCTGCTCGTCGGATGGAAAGGCCAGACCGGCATAGTCGTGATAGCCAATATCCTGCCAGAAACGCATGGCGTGTTGCGATAGAGGCAGCAATCCACAGGACAGGGCCGAGACCGCCATTGAGGCATCAGTATGTAAGTGGATGACACAGTGCGCATCCGCTCGGGCGCGGTGAACAGCGCCGTGAATGGCAAAACCGCTAGGGTTGGCACGACGGCCTGTGCCGTCCACGACCTGGCCCTGGGTATCAATCAAGAGCAGATTGGACGCGCAGATTTCATCAAAGCGCAAACCAAAGGGATTGATCAGGAAAATGTCGTCGTGGCCGGGCAGGCGCAGGGAAATATGAGTGTAGATGATATCGTCCCAGCCCTGACGGGCCGCCAGCCGGTAGGCAGCGGCCAGATTGACGCGGGCGCGCCAGTGTTCGGGATCAATATCTGCCGGACGATGGGCGTAAATGGCCGCTATATCCGGCGTGATAGGACAGGACTGGCTCACGCTGCGGTGGTTTCCAGTTCCGCAATGATGGCTTTTTCTTCCAACTGGATCACGTCGCAGTTGTCGCCGGGGCCTTTGCGGTCAATCACGATGAAGTCGACCACTTGATTCAAGGCCATCAAGGGGTGGTGCCAAACGCCGGTTGCGTAGTTCACGCCCTGGTCGCCACGAGCCAGGAACAGGCGCAGATCGCTTGCCTTGGGCGTCGGGCCAGCGGGGGCCACAATGACCAGATAGGGTTGGCCGGACTGGGGAATGAAGGCCTGGCTACCTTTGGGATGACGCTCCATCATTTCCACGGTAAAGGGCAGGGTGCGCGGCTGACCACGGAAAATGGACACAATGGCGTGACCGTCTGCGCCCGGCTCGATCTTGGCCAGATCGTGGTAGCGCTCGGTGTTGCCTTCATTGATGGTGAAGTGCTCAACCGTGTCACAGGCCTCAATGACATCACCAAAAGGGGTGAAGGCTTCGGCTGTCAGGGTTTCCAACTTCAATGTGATTGTCATGGCAGAGGTCCTTGATAAGGCAGATCCGCGTGGGGCTGAAAGCAGCCGCGCCACGCAAGGTCAGAGCAAACAAAGGGCAGCGTGACCGCATGCTGGTGCTACCCCGTGAACGGGATGGGTCAACACGACCCGGCAGGCAGCCAAATCAGGCTAACAGTGCATCCAGACGGAAACGGGCAATCTTGGCGATTTCGGTCAGGCAAGCTTGAAACTCGGTGTCAGCATCGTTGTTCAAACGGGCTTCTACTGTATCCATGATTTGGTAACGGCTCAAACCTTTGACGGCAATCACGAAGGGGAAACCGAAACGCTCACGGTACAGGCCGTTCAGGCCACGTAGACGGGCCAGTTCTTCGGCCGAGCACTGATCCAGGCCAGCGCCACGTTGTTCGCCTGTCGATGCGGCGGTCAGTGTCCCTTGCTCGGCTTCCTTGCCAGCCAGCTCGGGGTGGGCACAGATCAGGTTCTTTTGTTCTTCGTGTGATGCTTCTTGGACCACTTGCACCATGCAGGCGTGCAGTTGATCCACGCTGTCAAACGGACGCTGGTTCCAGCTACGCTCCGGGACCCAGGGGGAGTGTTCAAAAATACCTTCGAGCTTGTTCACGAATTGGCTCTGATCCAGGCTGGAGAGTTCAGTGAGCGCCTGTGTGGTGGTAAGGGTTTGAGTGGTCATGTGTCAGTCCGATTATCTAAGCGTCAATAGTGCGAGCCGAAGCGGCTCCAGGATCAGGCCTGGGAGCCCGTGTTATCAAGGGAAGTGGGTGGGCGTTTACACGGTCTGTTTGATGTATTCAAACCCTTATAAACCACCGCCTGTGGGCTATGATTTTCTTATATGGGACCAGTTTAAGTTTTCTGTTTATAAATAAAATAGAATTAGGCGTATAAATGATATACGCCATCTCGTATTGTGCATGTATGTCATTATCATGCTGGAAAAAAGCATAAGAAGGAGAGAATAAGATGGCCGCCCGACGTGGGGATAACCCGCTTGATACCTATCTCTTGAGGGTATTTTGCTTACTCGTTACCGAGCGCAGCGTCTCGCGTACCGCGTTCAAAATGAACCAGTCGCAGCCTGCTATCAGTGCGGCCTTACGACGCTTGCGTGACATTATTGGTGATCCTTTGTTGGTACGCGAAAAAGGGGGCATGGTGCCCACCGAGCGTGCCATTGGCCTGCTGGCTCACGCCAAAGGTGCCTTGGCCGAGATCGACTGTATGGTCAATGCGCCAGACAGTTTTGATCCCCAGGTCAGCCGCAGTGAGTTTCATATCGGAGCGCCGGACTATCTGGCGCCTGTCTTTATTGGCGGGGTGGTCGAGCGCCTGCGCCGAGAGGCACCGGGGGCGCGTTTGAATCTGCACTCTCTGGATGCCAGCTTCGATTTCGAGCGTTCTTTGGCGGAAGGCGATCTGGATATGGTCATTGGCAACTGGCCTGAACCGCCCGATCGCATGCACCTGTCCGTGTTGCTGGAAGATCAGATTGTCTGCCTGGTAGCGGCAACACACCCCTTGGCCCGCAAGGGTTTGACCATGGACGATTACGTGCGGGCGCGTCATGTGGTGCCGATGCCATACTCCATCAACCAACGCGGTGTCATCGATACAACCTTGACGAGCTTGCGTATTCAACGCGATGAAAGTGTGGTGGTGCAGTCCTTTTCGGCAGCACCGTATTTGCTACAGAATACAGACCTGATTTTTACGACTTCACGTCATTTCGCCGAGTTCTATTGTCGATTGTTGCCTTTGGCGATTCTGGAGGCTCCGCTGGAGTTTCCGCCCATGCGCTTTTATCAGCTTTGGCATGAACGTAACCGGCATTCGCCCAGCCATCGCTGGTTGCGGCGGCTCCTGACCGAGTGCGGGAATCAGTTGGCCGCGACAGAACCGTTGTCGCTACCCGATTCCTGAGCCTCCAAGCCCTAAAATACTTGCTTTCGGGCCCGTGCTCGGGCAAATTAGCGAGCTGCCCCTGCCTACACAAAAGTGATACGGAACTTGACGGAAATTGTTGCATTTAAAGCGACTGGTCACGGACACAAGCCGGAAGGCAGGTTAATAATGATGTAGTTCCTAACCTTGCAGGGTGTTTTGCGGTGTCTTTACCTCAGATGGGAGAGTCCCTAACTTGGTTGTATATCTGTGTCGTGGCTTTTATGGTCGGTGGGCTTATTGTGGCCTCCGAACGTTGGCATGGCCGTCTGACCGGGGACAGCGACCTTAGTAAACCTCAAGCGTCCCATTCTCGTCCTACCCCGCGTGTGGGTGGGCTAGCGGTGGTGGCTGGCAGCTTGGCTGGCTTGCTGGTTCTGGGGCCCAGCAATATGACACTGACCTGGCTGTGGCCGGTCTTGTTTCTGGCTGCCATGCCAGTATTTGTGGCGGGTCTGGTCGAGGATATCACCAAGGATGTGGGTTCTCTGAAACGTTTGCTGGCCGCTTTCCTGTCGGCGGCGATTGCCTGGTGGTTGCTGGGTGGTGTGTCGCGTGTTGGGGTCAGTTGGGCTGACTGGGTTCTGGGGTTCTGGCCCATTTCGCTGCTTTTCACCATGATTGCCGTGGGTGGCTGTACGCATGCCCTGAATATTATTGATGGTATGAACGGCCTGGCGGGCATGATCGCCACCTTGATGGCTCTGTCGCTGGCGCTGGTGGCCTTGCAGGTGCAGGACATTCCCATTTTTCTGATTGCCGCCTCACTGGCCTCGGCCACCCTGGGTTTTCTGGTGTGGAATTTTCCATTCGGACGAGTTTTCCTGGGGGATGGTGGCGCGTATTTTCTGGGCTTCATGCTGGCCGAACTGGCTGTGCAACTGGTGGTACGCAACCCCAGTGTATCGCCGTTCTATGCCTTGGCTGTTCTGTTTTACCCTGTTTTTGAAACCATGTTTTCGATTTGGCGCCGCCGCTTCAAACGGGGTGTGCCTGTGGATCAACCGGATGCGCTGCATCTGCATCAACTGGTATTCCGCCGTCTGGTGCGTTCCACGTTCAGTCGTGACAGCGGGGGAGCCTTGCCCGCGTTTTGTAATGCCATGACCTCGCCTTATCTGTGGGTGTTAGCCTTGATCGGTTTGGTTCCGGCCACGATCTGGTGGGACAATACCTGGGCCTTGTGTGCCAGCATGCTGGCCTTCTCACTGGTTTATATCTGGCTCTATTCCCGTTTGGTTTCGTGGCGTCGCCCTTCCTGGTTGCTGCTGCCTTCGGTACGGCGGCAAGTAGACCGGGACTGATACTGTCAGGCGTTCAAGATTATTCCTTGCGCATCGCGCTAACTGGAGAATGAAGTTGCAACTTGAGAATGTGAAACTGGCCGTCGTCGGCTTGGGATATGTCGGTTTGCCTTTAGCGGTAGAGTTTGGCAAAAAGCGTTCCGTTATTGGTTTTGACATTAATGCGCGTCGCGTCGCCGAACTCAAGGAAGGGGTAGACCGCACGTTGGAGGTCGAGAGTGCAGAGCTGGCCCAGGCCAGTGGCTTGAGCTACTCCTGCGAGGCGGATGAACTGGCGCAGGCCAATGTGTTCATCGTGACCGTGCCTACGCCTATTGATGAGTTCAAACAGCCTGACTTGACTCCGCTGATCCGCGCTTCCGAGACCATCGGTAAAGTGCTCAAGCGGGGTGACATCGTGGTTTATGAATCCACGGTTTACCCAGGTGCTACCGAAGAAGTGTGTGTGCCCGTGCTGGAGCAAGTGTCGGGTCTGCGCTTCAATGAAGATTTCTACGCCGGTTACAGCCCGGAGCGTATCAATCCGGGCGACAAGGAACACCGCGTTTCCACCATCAAGAAAGTGACTTCCGGCTCGACGCCTGAAGTCGCCGAGTTGGTGGATGCCTTGTATAAAGAAATTATTGTGGTGGGTACTTTTAAGGCCAGCTCCATTCGTGTGGCTGAAGCTGCCAAGGTGATCGAGAACACCCAGCGCGACGTGAATATCGCCCTGATCAACGAACTGGCCCTGATTTTCAACCGTCTGGGCATCGATACCCTGGACGTGCTGGAAGCCGCGGGTACCAAATGGAATTTCCTGCCTTTCCGTCCTGGTCTGGTGGGTGGTCACTGCATTGGCGTGGACCCCTACTACCTGACCCACAAGGCACAAGCTATTGGTTACCATCCCGAAATCATTTTGGCTGGCCGCCGCCTGAACGACTCCATGGGTGGTTACGTGGCGTCCCAACTGGTTAAAGCCATGACCAAGCGCCGCATTCAGGTGCAAGGTTCGCGCGTTCTGCTGTTGGGTCTGGCCTTCAAGGAAAACTGCCCGGATCTGCGTAACACCCGTATCGTTGATATCGTGCATGAACTCAAGCAATACGATGTCCATGTAGACGTGTACGACCCCTGGGTTGATCCCAAAGAAGCACAACATGAGTACGGTATTACTCCGGTTGAGGCCCCTAACGCGGGCGAGTACGACGGCGTCATCGTGGCCGTGGCTCACAAGCAGTTCAAGGAGCTGGGCGTGGAAGGCGTGCGCCAATGGGGCAAGCCCGAGCATGTGCTCTACGACTTGAAGTATGTGTTTGATCGCGAACAGTCCGATCTGCGCCTTTAATCTTGGAAAGTATTATGAGCTCTGCATTTGAACAGGCGAGCCAGCAACTGCGTAACCAGCCTAAAACCTGGCTGGTTACGGGTTGTGCCGGCTTTATCGGGTCCAACCTGCTGGAAGCCTTGCTGAATATGGATCAGCAGGTGGTGGGATTGGACAACTTTGCAACCGGCCACCAATACAATCTGGACGAAGTGCGCGATCAGGTTGGTGCCGAACGTTGGGCCCGTTTCCGTTTTATTGAAGGTGATATCCGCAATCTGGATACCTGTCGTGAAGCTGTAAAAGGCGTGGACTATGTGCTGCATCAGGCGGCTTTGGGGTCGGTGCCACGCTCCTTGCACGATCCGCTCACCTCCAACGAAGTCAATGTGAGCGGGGCCTTGAATGTGATGGTGGCCGCGCGTGATGAGCAGGTAAAAGCCTTTGTTTATGCGGCTTCCAGCTCTACGTATGGTGACCATCCCGGTTTGCCCAAGGTGGAAGAGACGATTGGTCGCCCACTGTCCCCTTACGCCGTTACCAAGTTTGTGAACGAACTGTATGCGGATGTGTTTGCCCGTGCCTATGGCTTTTCCAGCGTGGGCCTGCGTTACTTCAACGTGTTTGGCAAACGTCAGGACCCCAATGGGGCGTATGCCGCGGTGATTCCCAAATGGGTCTCGGCCATGATCCAGAACCAGGATGTGCAAATCAATGGGGATGGCCAGACCAGCCGCGATTTCTGCTTTATCGATAACGTTATTCAAATGAATATCCTGGCCGCCGTGCAGCAAAAACCTGCTGTGGCCGAGGTGTATAACGTGGCCGTCAATGCCCGCACCAGCCTGAACGAGCTGTTCGAGCACCTGAAGCAGGCCTTGGGCAGCAATGGTGTGAACTACACCAAGCAGCCCATCTATGCCGATTTCCGAGCTGGTGACGTGTTGCACTCTCAAGCGGATATCACCAAAGCTCGTACACAATTGGGTTACGAGCCGACTCACACGATGTTGCAGGGCTTGAACGCAGCCATGCCTTGGTATGTGGCGTTCCTGAGTTGATTTGGGCCGGCCTGAAAGCACGTCTGTCTAGTCTGCATGACGACCACCGTCGCATCGCCCTGGGGGCGATGCGGGTGGCGTTTTTCCTATTGCTGGGCAAGGCAGCGGGCGCTTTCAAAGAAATGGCGGTGGCGTATCGCTACGGTGTAAGCGATGTCGTCGATGCCTATCAGTTCACAATGGTCATGGCCAACTGGCTGCCGGTGACAATTGTTGGCTCCATGTCTGTGGTGCTGATTCCCGTTCTGGTGCGCTTGCATCGTCTGGAACCGGCGGCACGCCGCCGTTTTCTGGGGGAACTCAAGGCCTGGTGCATTGTGCTGGGCTGCGTGCTGGGGGCCTTGATCTGGATTGGCTGGCCTTGGGTGCTGCAGTGGACCGGACAAGGTTTAAGTCCTGCTGTTCACGAAATGAGCCGGGAGCTGTTGTTTGCCTTTGCGCCTGCGGCAGTTCTGACGCTGATGATTGGCCTGAGTGCCGCGCGCTTGCGGGCACATGAGCGGCATATCAATACTCTGCTGGAAAGTGTCCCCGCCTTTGTCATCCTGATCTGGGTGCTGGCCGCAGGCGGAAATGCGGGCATCGGCCCCTTGCTCTGGGGCACCTTGCTGGGCATGACGGTCCAGGCCGTGTGGTTGATGATTCTGGCCTCGCGGGCCGATCAGATCTGGGCTCGCCCTACGATCAGCCTGCGCGCGGAGCAATGGCCGGATTTGCTCAAGGCCGCCAGCATCATGCTGGTGGGGCAGGTTGCCATGAGCTTTGTCGGCCCTATTGACCAATATACGGCGGCCAATCTGGGTGCCAATGCCAATGCGACCCTGGGCTACGCCACTCGTTTGCTGGCCCTGGTGTTAGGGGTGGGTGCTGCTTCTGTAGGCCGTGCTGCTTTGCCTGTGCTGGCTGATATTCAAAGCCGAGGTGATAACGCCCGTGCTCGCTCCATGGCCTTGAAGTGGTCGGTCATGATGTTGCTGGCCGGTGGGGTAGCTGCCGCGATCGGTGTTCTGTTGGCGCCTTGGGGTGTGGCACTGCTGTTTGAGCGTGGTGCATTTACGGCGCAGGATACGGCCACGGTCGCCCAGGTGTTTAGCTGGGGGTTGGTGCAACTGCCCTTTTATTTTGGGGTGTTGATTCTGGTGCAGTTGCTGGCCAGTCAGAACCGTTATAAATCCATGGCAATTATTGCCGTGATCAATTTTTTGGTGAAAGCGGCCTTGAACCCGATTCTGGCGGCACGCATGGGCCCGTCAGGCATCATGCTGGCGACCAGCTTGATGTATGCGGCTTCTTTCACTTGTTATTTCATCTTGGCCTTGAGGCCAGCCAGTGCCTTCGCGTCTGGTTCGCAGGAATAGGAAAACGTGCACAGTCGTCATTCGGTCGTTCGCCCTCATATCATGCTGCTTATTCACTCTTTGGGTGGGGGCGGGGCAGAACGTGTTGCCGTCGATTTAAGCGCAGCCTGGCTGGCGCGTGGTTATCGAGTGTCTTTGGTGACCCAGGCTGGCCGTGATAGGGATGCATATACCGTGGCAGAGGGCGTAGAACGTCACGTGTTGGGGACGGCAGGCAGTAGCCGTGGCCGTCTGGATGCCTTGTGGAAGAACTGGCGCCGAGTGCGCCGGGTTCGCTCGTTGATACGCCAGACCAAGCCCGATGTGGTGCTGGGCATGATGACAACCTCCTCTGTGCTGGCCATTTCCGCCGCCAAAGGCTTGCCCTGCAAGGTGATTGCGACCGAGCATACGCATCCTCCGTCCCAGTCCTTGTCCTCTTTCTGGCAAAAGGCCCGTTTGCGTACTTATCCGCAAGCCCATGCGGTGATCGCGTTGACGGCTGGTACCGCAGACTGGTTGCGCGAGCATGTGCCCGGTAGTCAGGTGCAGGTGATCCCCAATGCCGTGCGCTGGCCTATGGACCGAGCCGAGCCAGTAGTGCCGGTGCCCGAGCGGCCAGAAGGACGCAAACGCTTATTGGCCGTAGGGCGACTGCACCCGGTCAAGGGTTTTGACACCCTGATCGAATCCTTTGCTTTGTTATCCAACTATTTTCCCGACTGGGATCTGCTTATTTTGGGCGAAGGCGAACAACGCGCTCCCCTGGAGGCACGGATTGCGGAACTGGAGCTGCAAGAGCGGATTGCGTTGCCCGGTCGGGTCGGCAATATGGCGGATTGGTACGAACAGTCTGATCTGTATGTGCTTAGCTCTCGTATGGAGGGTTTGTCCAACAGTTTGCTGGAAGCCATGGCCAGTGGTCTGACGGCGGTCGCCTTTGATTGCGACACCGGTCCGCGTGAGATCATCCGCGCCAATATCGACGGTGTCTTGGTACGCCCGATCGAGGATGTGGAGGCTCTGGCAGCGCATTTATCCGATCTGATGTCCAACGAGGACAAACGCCAGAGGCTAGCGCGCCGTGCCACCGATGTGCGCGACCGCTTTTCCTCGGCTCGGGTTCTGGCGCTGTGGCAGCAAGTATTGGAACAGTGTTGGCGTCGGCCTTAAAATGGCGCTTTTCTTCGTGCCAGCAGGCTCAAACTACCCGGTCGATGAGCCCATGGAGGCCCAGTGAATATTCTGTTTTTCGTCAGCTCTTTGAACGCAGGTGGTGCCGAGCGTGTTGCCTCTACCTTGGCCAATGCCTGGGGGCTGCGGGGCGATCAGGTCACCCTGGTGCCGACCTATAGCGGTGGAGGCAGTGCGTTTTACCCTATCGACTCCAAGGTGGAACTGGTGTGGCTGGCCCATCGCATGCGGGGCAGTTGGCTGCCCAAGCCTTTGGCCAAGCTGCGCGCCATGCGCAAGCTGGTGCGTGAAAAACAGCCTGATGTGATTGTGTCTTTTCTGACCAATGTGAATATCAATGTCTTGCTGGGGCTGGGAGGCATGGGTGTTCCTATTGTGGTGGGTGAACGCACCAACCCGGCCTTTAGCAGCAGCGCAGGCAAGCTCTTGCAAAGCCTGCGCCGCCGTCTGTACCCCAAGGCACAGGTGGTCACCGTTCAGACCCGCGCCAGTGTCGCGGCGTTTCAGGCCATGGTGCCGGGCATGAAGCAGGTCATGGTTGTGCCTAACCCCTTGCCGCAAGCTTTGAATGCCGTGCAACGCGAGGTACGGGTAGAGGAAAATCGTCATTGCACCTTGATGGCGATGGGACGCCTGGTGCCTTCCAAGCGTTTTGATGTCTTGATCCGGGTGTTTGCGGGTCTGGCTGCCGAGTATCCGGAATGGAAGCTGAAAATCTGGGGCGATGGTCCGCAGCGTGCCCAATTGGTGCAGCAGATTGCCATGTCCGGTGCTGCTGACCGTATCGAGCTGGCTGGGAAAACGGCCCAGCCCTGGCAGGAAATGGCGCGCTCCCATGCCTTTGTCATGACTTCGGAAGTAGAGGGTTTTCCGAACGTGTTGCTGGAAGCCATGGCCATGGGCCTGCCCGCTGTAACGGTGGATTGCCCCAGCGGCCCGCGCGAGATCAGTTCCGATGGCAAAGACGCCTTGTTGGTTCCGGTAGGGGATGAAGGCGCTTTGACCGCCGCCCTGGCCGAGCTGATGGGGGACGGCGTCTTTCGGGGTGTCTTGGGCCGTCGTGCCGCTGCGGCGGTGCGCCAGCGTTATGAGCTAGAGCAGGTTTTGCTTAACTGGGACCAGGTCTTTCAGGCCGCCCGTGGCGGTATAGAAGAGGGAGCCAAAGCATGAGTGCATTGCAGCCAAGGTCGTTGAGTCAGGAAACAAATGCCGTGGATAGTACGCCGGAGAAAGTAACGCCGCCTTTGCGTGTCGTGCACATTATTGCGGGGCTGGGGCAGGGCGGGGCAGAAACGGTCTTGTTCCGCTTGGTGACGGCACCCGGCCAGGATACCGAACATATTGTGATTTCTCTGGGCGAGGAAGATGTTTTTGGGCCGCAATTACGGGCTGCAGACATTCCTTTGTATTGCCTGCATATGCACTCGCCGCTGGGCTTTTTGAAAGGTCTGCGGTCCTTGACACGCTTGCTGCGTGATGTGCAGCCTGATGTGGTGCAGACCTGGATGTATCACTCCGATCTGATCGGTGGCGCTGCTGCACGACTGGTCGGTATCCCGGCTGTTTCCTGGGGGATTCGTAATTCGGGTGCGAATTTGTATCAAGGCAGCCCGAAAGCCCGTATGGTGGCCTGGTTGTGTGCTCGTTTGTCACGCTTTATCCCTAACTTGATTGTGTCCTGCGCAGAGAATGCCGCCCGACGCCATAAACAGTGGGGCTATCGCGCCGACATCATGAAAGTCATCCCCAACGGCTACGACTTAAGCCGTTGGCACCCCGATCCGCAAGCGCGCGAAGACGTTCGTGAAGAGCTGGGCCTGTCATTGGATACGCCTGTTATTGGCAGTGTGGCCCGCTGGAATCCGCTTAAAGATCATCCCAATTTGCTGGCTGCTTTAGCTCGTAGTTTGCATCGTCATCCTGGCCTGCGTTGCCTGCTGATTGGTGACGGCATGGACAGCGATAACGAAACGTTGATGCGCTTGCTGGATCAGCATCAACTACGCGAGAGCGTCATCCTGATGGGGCGACGCACCGACGTCCCCCGCTTGATGAATGCGCTGGACGTGCATGTGCTGTCCAGCTCGGCGGAGGGTTTTCCGAACGTCGTATGTGAAGCCATGGCCGCCGGGGTGTCCAATGTGGTCACCGACGTGGGCGATGCGGCCTTGATCGTGGGCAATGAGGGCTGGATTGTGCCCCCCAGCAATGCCGAAGCCTTGGCAGGCGCGATCAATAGCGCGGTTGATGAGTTGGGTGCGCCTTCCTGGCAGGCTCGCCATGAGCATGCCCGTGAACGGGTTGCCCGTCTGTTTTCCCTGGAAGGGATGGTCAAGAACTATACGCAGGCCTGGAAGACGCTGACGGCGCAGTACCCCCCCAAGCGCAAGCGTAGCCGCCAGGCCTTGAGTGCCTTGACGGACGATGCCAGCAAGAAAACGCGCATGCTGATGTTCGTGGTCAATAACCCCGCTTTTTTCCTGTCGCATCGTTTGCCTTTGGCGCAGGCGGCACAGCGTGAGGGGTATGACGTACACGTAGCTACCATGGATGGCCCTGCGGTTGCCGAGATCGAGCGTCACGGTTTGCATCACCATGCTTTGCCCATGACACGCAGCGGGACCAATCCCTTGCAAGAGTTGCACACTATCTGGGCCTTGTGGCGTTTGTTTCGTCGGGAGCGCCCTGAACTGGTACATGCCGTCACCATCAAGCCAGTCCTGTACGGTGGCATTGCGGCGAGACTGGCCGGTGTGCCGGGCTTTCTGGCTGCCGTATCGGGTTTAGGCTATGTATTTACCAAGCGCGACAAGTCATTTGATCCCGTGCGTTGGATAGCCCTGCGGCTTTATCGGCTTGCCTTGGGGCATCCCAATAGTCGTGTGATTTTTCAAAACAGTAATGATCGCGATGTCTTGCTGGAAGATCGTGTGGTCAAGCGTGATCAATGCGTCCTGATTCGTGGTTCTGGGGTGGATCTGAACGAGTTTCAGGCTATGTCAGAGCCGGACGGCCCGCCTGTCGCCCTGATGGTATCGCGCCTGTTGGTGGACAAGGGAGTACGAGAGTTCGTTGAAGCAGCACGCATCAGTGCCGCCCAAGGCAGCTCGGTGAAGTGGGTATTGGCTGGAAGTCCTGACCACGGCAATCCCGCCAGCATCAGCGAGCAGGAGTGGCAGAGCTGGCAAAAGCAGGGGGGGGTGGAGTGTCTGGGCGAACGTAGTGATATTGCGCAGCTTTACGCCCAGTCGCATATTGCGGTGCTACCGTCCTACCGTGAGGGCCTGCCTAAATCCTTGGTAGAAGCGGCAGCCTGCGGGCGGGCGGTGGTCACGACTGACGTACCCGGTTGCCGGGATGCCATCGAGCCTGGAGTAACGGGTGTGCTGGTGCCGGTACGTAATGCACAGGCCTTGGCGGCGGCTGTGATGGATCTGGGGCAGGATACCGAAAAGCGGCAGACCATGGGTAAGGAAAGCCGCCGTCTGGCTGAGGAGGCTTTTGATATAGGCCGTATCAGCGAGGCTCACCTGGATCTGTATCAGTATTTGAGCCGTTAAGGCGTTGACTGCCTTGGTCTCTGGGATCAAGGCGTAAAAAACGGGCTGAACTGTTTGCTGTGACTTGGGGTTGAATCCACGGTTTCAGAGACAGTTCAGCTCTTTTTTTACCGCCGAGCCGCCCCAGGGCTCGGAGTCCCCGGTAAAAAGCGGGGGCAGCAAGCCAAAGGCGTGGCGTGGGGGCATTTTTTATACTGTGCTGGAGACTAGCGACCAGGGACTAGGTAGGAGTGAACTTCCACCGCCTTAGAAAGGCAAAGCAGCATCCGGCTTCAAGGCCAGCAGTGCCGCGCGGAATTCACCTTGAATGCGATCCAGCGCCTCTTGGGACTGCGCCTCAAAGCGCAGCACAATCACCGGCGTGGTGTTGGACGCACGCGCCAGGCCGAAGCCGTCCGGGTACTCGGCGCGTACGCCATCAATGGTGTTGAGCTGATTGGAGCTGGGGAAACGGCCTTCTTTTTGCAGGCGGGCAATCAAGGCATGGGGTTCGCCCTCGGCCAACGGTAGCTTCAGCTCTGGCGTAGACAAGTCTTGCGGCAACGCTTCCAACTCTGCCGTCGGGTTGTCACCGCGTGAAAGAATCGCCAGCAGACGTGCGCCGGTGTACAGGCCATCGTCAAAGCCGTACCAGCCTTCCTTGAAGAATACGTGGCCGCTCATCTCGCCAGCCAAGGGAGCGCCCGTTTCAGCCAGCTTGGCCTTGATCAGTGAGTGGCCGGTTTGC
The DNA here is from genome assembly GCF_041521385.1 of Alcaligenes faecalis. Classification (NCBI taxonomy): domain Bacteria; kingdom Pseudomonadati; phylum Pseudomonadota; class Betaproteobacteria; order Burkholderiales; family Alcaligenaceae; genus Alcaligenes; species Alcaligenes faecalis. Next base: position 2,922,363 of record NZ_CP168006.1, read on the forward strand.
CACATCAAGGGCTCACCGCCCGCTTTGGCAATTTCCAGAGCGACGTGGCGGCTGCATTTCACGTCAAAAATAATGGTGGAGCCGGGTTCGCGCTGCAAAATATCGCGTGCGTACAGAATCAACTGACGATCTGGCCAGATGATCTGACCGGAACGTGTCACCACACCCAGGCGGTCGGCATCGCCGTCAAAGGCCAGACCCACTTCGCAGTCCGTGCTTTGAACATGGGTGATCAAATCTTGAAGGTTGTGTGGTTCGGCCGGGTCAGGGTGGTGATTGGGGAAGTTGCCGTCTACCTCTTCAAACAGCATATCCACATCGCAACCCAGAGCCTTGAACAGGCGGGCGGCCACAACGCCACCGACGCCATTGCCGCAGTCCAGGGCAATTTTCATGGGACGGGCCAGTTTGACGCGTTCGGCGATAGTGTTGACGTACTGGTCCAGCAAGTCCTTTTTCTCGCCGGTACCTGCTTGAGCCGCTGGCTCAATACCCGCTTGCATGCGCTTCATCAGGCTCTGGATGTCCTGGCCGTGCAAGGTTTTGCCAGCCATCATCATCTTGAAGCCGTTGTAGTTGGACGGATTATGGCTACCTGTGATGGCTACGCCCGAGCCGGTTTCCAGTATGTTGGCTGCGAAATAGACCACGGGGGTAGGGACCATGCCCAGATCCACTGTATTGACTCCGCCGGCCTGAATGCCTTTTTGCAAGGCTTGAGACAAGGCAGGGCTACTGTGGCGACCGTCATAGCCCACCACTAAAGTCTGGACAGCTTGCTCACGGGCGGAGGCGGCCAATGCCAAACCGAGCTGGTAGGCGAAGTCAGGATTAAGTTGTTCGGGGACCGTGCCTCGAATGTCGTAGGCTTTGAATACAGCAGTCGGTAGGGCAGGAAGTTGGGTCACATCGCGTCCTGGAGTGGATAAACAAAGAAAGCAGTTTAGCGCGAATGTCATCGACTTTCGTGAGTTACCATTAAGAGCTGTAGCGCGGCAGCAAGAGCGCCTGATTGTTTTTCTTGAGTGGCTTGGGTTATGACTTTTCTGAACGAACTTGAACAGCGTATTGGTCAGCAACATGTGCTGACAGGACAATCCATGCAGCAGTACCTGGAGGATTGGCGTGGACGCTATACCGGTACTGCACTGGCGGTGGCCCGGCCTGCGACGACGGAAGAAGTGGCCCAGGTTGTGCGCTTGTGCGCCGAGCATCGTGTGCCCATTGTTCCTCAAGGCGGCAATACCGGCTTGTGCGGGGGGGCAACGCCAGACAACAGCACGACGGCGCTGGTGTTGTCTTTGGAGCGCCTGAACAAGATTCGCAGTGTGGATACCGACAACGACACCATGGTGGTGGAAGCCGGCTGCATCTTGCAAAATGTGCAGCAAGCCGCCCGCGACCATCAGCGTCTGTTCCCTTTGAGTCTGGCCGCCGAAGGAAGCTGCACGATTGGCGGTAATCTGGCCACCAATGCCGGCGGTACGCAGGTTCTGCGTTACGGCAATGCGCGTGACCTGACATTGGGTCTGGAGGTCGTGACGGCCCAGGGCGAGATCCTGCATGGTCTGCTTGGCCTGCGCAAGGACAATACCGGCTACGACCTGCGTAACCTGTTTATCGGTAGCGAAGGTACTTTGGGGATCATCACTGCTGCGACCATCAAGCTGTATCCCCAGCCTGTGGCGGCGTGTACCGCTTTGCTGGCACTGAATACGATTGAAGATGCCGTACAAGTGCTGGCGTTGGCTCGTCAGGGTCTGGCGGCTTCTTTAACCGGCTTTGAGCTGATTGCAGGCAACTGCTTGCAAGCCGTTCTGCATTGCTATCCTGATCAACGCATGCCTTTCCAAGGCCCGGCTGAAAAAGCGGCCTGGTACGCCTTGCTGGAGCTGTCCGATAGTGAAAGTCTGGAGCATGCCCGCGAACGTTTTGAAAGCGTGATCGGTCAGGCGCTGGAGCAAGATCTGGTGCAAGACGCCGTCATTGCCGAAACCATTGCACAAAGCAAGGCGCTTTGGCACTTGCGTGAAAGCATTCCGCTGGCTGAAAAAACCTATGGCAAAAGCATCAAGCATGATGTGTCCATCCCGGTGTCGGTGATGTCCCAGTTCGTGCACGAGACGGACAAGGCTTTGCAAGAAGCCTTCCCCGGTTTGGAGAACGTCACGTTTGGGCACCTGGGCGATGGCAACCTGCACTATAACGTCGCGCGCGGTACGGCCTTCACGGAAGAAGAGTTGCTGAAGCGTCAGGACGAGATCTATGCCCTGGTGCATGACAGTGTGCATCGCTTTCATGGCTCGATCAGCGCCGAGCATGGTGTAGGCCAGCTCAAACGTCAGTTGCTGCCACGCTATAAAGACCCTGTTTCCCTGACCTTGATGAAGCAAATCAAGACAGCTCTGGACCCTTTGGGGATCATGAACCCCGGTAAGGTATTGCCCGACTGATTGAAGTTGCTGGGTGTGTAGATGTTTTTTCGTCCTTATATTGTCGCCAGTGCCGTCTTGTTCACTATTTTGGGAGTCGTTGCGGCCGTGACGATGGGGTCGGCAACGGATTTGTCACTTAGTGCCTATTTTTATGACCCGCAGACTCAGGACTTTTCCTGGCGTCTGCAGCCTTTTGTGGATTTGTTCGGGCGCAGACTGGTGTGGTTCGTCCCTTTTGGTGGTGCAGTGATAGGGGCGATTGTGGCCTGGCGGCAGCCCAAGGGCTCGTGCCGCCAACTGGCTTGGGCCGGGGCGGCTTTCTTCATGGGTAGTGGCCCGTTAATGGTAGGCGTACTGAAACATCTGACCGCCATGCCAAGACCTTTTAATCTGGCCATGTTTGGTGGTACAGAATCCATGCCTGGCTATTTTTGGGCGCACTCCTGGGCCGAGGCAGGCAATGCTTTGCCCAGTGCCCATGCCGCATCTGGCTTTGTGCTCCTGTCCCTGTTCTTTGTAGGCCTCATGATAGGCTGCCGCAAGCTGGCCGCCGGAGGGTTTGTGCTGGGCATCAGCGCAGGCTTGCTGTTCGGCTTTTTGCGCATCATGCAGGGCTATCATTTCCTTAGCCAAGTGCTGGCGTCGGGAGCTGTCCTGGGACTGTATGGTTGCGTTCTGTTTTATATCTTGTGGTCATGGGCTCGATACAAGCAGTTGGAGCCTTGAAAGGCCATAGCTTGTTCTATGCCGCTACATGCGAGGACGCTGCCTTCTTGCCGGGATCAAGACCGAAGCAGGCAGTGATATGAAGGATAAAAAATACCCCCACGCTGCGCCTTCGGCTTGCTGCCCCCCGAGGGGGCGTTTTTACCTTGGGGCGGCCCAGCGGTAAAAAATGCCCCGGATTCTTTTTCAAAAAAATCCGGGGCTTTTTGCTACCTGGCTATCAGCAAGTTTCAGGCCCCTGGCTTAGTCCCTAGCAGGCAATACGCGTCCGGCGCACTCACCAAAAGACAGGGTCGGGTAGCCCTCTTGACGACACAGGCCCTTCAAGATGATTTCGTCTTGATCCTCCAGGAACGTGCGCTGTTCGCCCCAGGGTAGATCAATGGGGGTTTTGCCGCCCTGGTTCATTTCCAGCAAGGAGCCTTCCTGACCCTTGGTCGGGCCGGACAAGGTGCCGGTGCCCAGCAGGTCGCCGGTTTGCAGGTTGCAGCCGTTGACGCTGTGGTGGGCGACCAGTTGGGCCACGGTCCAATAGGCTTCCTTGAAGTTGCTGCGCGAGAGCAGAGCGGGTTCTTTTTGTTGCTGACGAGACTGCTCGGTGCTCAGGTACACCTCCAGTTCCACGTCCAGAACGCCACTGTCCTGGTTGGCCTGATCCTGCAAATAAGGCAGGGGCTGAGGATCGGATTCAGGACGACTGAACGGGCGACGGAAGGGAGCCAGGGCTTCCAGTGTCACCACCCAGGGGGAGATCGTCGAGGCAAAGTTCTTGGCCAGGAAAGGGCCCAAAGGCTGGTATTCCCAGGCTTGCAGATCGCGCGCCGACCAGTCATTGAACAGGCACAGACCAAAAACGTGTTCGTCTGCCTGACCGATAGGAATACGGTGACCCGCTTCGTTGCCTTTGCCAATCAGAATGCCCATTTCCAGCTCGAAGTCCAGGCGCTGGCAAGGACCAAAATTGGGCTGTTCCTGCCCTTCGGGGGGGCGAGTCTGGCCGACGGGGCGTGGGAACTGCTGGCCGGATACGCCGATGCTGGAGGCACGGCCATGGTAGCCAATCGGGACCCACTTGTAATTGGGCAGCAAGGGCGCATCGGGGCGGAACTGTTTACCTATCGCTGTTGCATGGTGTACGGATATGTAGAAGTCGGTGTAGTCACCAATCTGGGCTGGCAGGGCGTATTCCAGCTTGCTGCGTTCGATCAGCATGGGGTGCAGGCGCGACTCGGCCGAAGAGCCTTGGCGCAAATCGTGCGACAAGGCGGTACGCAGCGCACTCCAGTATTCCTGGCCCAGAGCCATCAGCTCATTCAGTGCAGGTTTGACGCAAGCGGCCAAGGCATCGGCGGCTTTGCCGTGCCAAGGGGTATCGCTGGCCAACAAACCCAGGTCCAGCGCGTAAGGGCCAATGGCCACCATGACGCGGAAGTCTTCCTGACTGTCACGGCGACGGGCCACGGCAAAGGGTAGGTTCTGGATGGGGAAACCGTTATCGGCCTCGTTGGCTCCGGGCACCCAGCTTTGCAATTTGGGGTCGTGAGTGTCATTCAGATAAGGTAGGGTCATGCCTTTTGTTCCGTAGAGAAGTGTTTTTCCAGTCCGTCCCAGACGGTATCGTAATTGGCTTGTAGGCTGCCGCTTTGCAAAGCCTGTGGCGAGGGGCGGATGACTTTGCGGGTCTCGAACATAAAGGCCATGGTACCGCGCAGATAGTCCGCCTTGCTCAGGTCCGCAGAGCTGGCCTTGTCAAAGGTATTGGCGTCGGGGCCATGCGGACTCATGCAATTGTGCAGGCTGGAGCCGCCCGGTGCAAAACCATCGGCCTTGGCATCGTACACCCCGTGGATCAGACCCATGAATTCGCTGGCGAAGTTACGGTGGAACCACGGTGGGCGGAAGGTGTTTTCCATGGCCAGAATGCGTGGTGGGAAAATCGCAAAGTCCAGGTTGGCCGTGCCGGGGGTATCGGAGGGCGAGGTCAATACGCTGAAAATGCAGGGATCGGGGTGATCGTAGCTGATCGAGCCGATCACGTTGAAGTCGCGTAAATCGTATTTGTAGGGGGCGTGCGTGCCGTGCCAGGCCACCACGTCCAGTGGCGAGTGCGTCAGTTGCGCAACCCAGAAGCCGCCAGTGAATTTGGTGACCAGCTCATGAGGCTCGCTGACATCTTCGTACCAGGCCACCGGAGTTTTGAAGTCGCGGGCATTGGCCAGGCCGTTGGAGCCGATCGGGCCCAGTTCGGGCAAGCGTAAAGGTGCACCGAAGTTTTCCAGCAGGTAGCCACGGGCCACATCGTCCAGCAACTCCACCTTGAAGCGCACGCCACGCGGCATGACGGCAATCTCGCAAGGCTCGATATCCATGATGCCCAGTTCGCTGACCAGACGCAGGCGACCGTGTTCAGGCACGAACATCATTTCGGCGTCGGCGTTGTAGAACACGCGCCGACCCATGGACTGGTTGATGGCGTACAGATGGATGGCAACACCGCTTTGCGAGTCGCTGCTGCCATTGCCTGCCCAGGTATGGACGCCGGCCAGAAAGTCAGTCGGAGTGTCGGGCAGACTCAAGGGACTCCAGCGCAGGCGATTGGGGTTGGCCGGGCCTTGTCCGAAGTCCTCATTCCAATAAGGGGCGCCTTCAAAGGCTGTAAATGCCCCTTGCTTGGCGCTGGGGCGAATGCGGTACAGCCAGGAGCGGCGGTTATCGGCACGTGGCGCGGTAAAGGCTGTGCCGGACAACTGTTCGGCATACAAGCCATATGGACACTTTTGGGGCGAATTGCGTCCAATGGGCAGCGCACCGGGCAGCGCCTCGGTGGCAAAAGCGTTACCAAAACCAATTTGATAATTCAAAGAGCTCATTAGGGGTCTCCAGATTCAGGCAGCCTGCTCCAGGCAGGTCTGGCGGGCGGCATCCAAGGCTTGCTTGATCACATCCAGCGAGCCGATATGATTGCACAGCAAAAGCACCAACGCGGCATTCATGGCATGGCTTTGTGCCGTGCTTAAGCCTTGGTGGGCATCGATCAACATTTGGTAGAAATCGTCAGCCCGTTCCAGGGGGGTATCGGTATTCAGTGTAGACATGAAGCACTCTCCAGGAAATGACCACAGGCTTTATGTATGGCAGTCTGGACAGCTTGCCCATCCAGATGACGCCAGCGGGCGCACAAATGTTGGTCGGGGCGAATCAGGTAGCAGGAGCCGGGCTGGGCGTCGTAACGCTGGCGCAGCATATCCTGGCTGTCGATGATGCCACCCTGGGCCTGGGCTGTGCTGGTACCAGTGGGCCAGACGCGCAGGCGGGTCAAAAGACCTTGGGTGGCCAGTTCGTCCACTGCTTCAGGCTGACTGGCTGGGCCTTCGCCAAATTCCAGCAGAGTGAAGCCGCTACCCAATTGACCCAGCCACCAGCCTTCCTCACCGTTTTGTTCAATAGGCGCATCGGGCACGCAGGCACCGAGTGGGGTAGCACTGGGAGAAAACTCGTGTGTGTCAGCCGTATTCAAGGGGCTGTCCGGATAGGCGCTGGGCAAAGACAGGCGACCGCTATTGACCAGTACACGGGCAAAGGCGTGGCGGCGCGCCAGAATCAGGGCCGCGTCGCGGAACAGGCGGCTGACTTCGCTTTTAGGGGTAATGAAATCCGTTGAACGGCTGGAGTGGCGGATGTTCTCGTCCGCGGCCAACTCACGTTCATGGCTGTAGCTGTCCAGCAGGCTGTCCGGAGCCTGGGCATTTAACACCAGATTCAGCTTCCAGGCCAGGTTGTCGGCGTCCTGGATGCCGCTATTGGCGCCGCGTGCGCCAAAAGGCGAGACACGGTGGGCCGAGTCCCCGGCAAACAGAATACGGCCATGGCGAAAGCGCTCCATGCGCTCGCAGGCAAAGGTGTAAATGCTGACCCATTCCAGCTCAAAGGGGGCATCGGCACCCAGCAGGGCGCGAATGCGGGGCAGCACGTTTTCGGGTTTAACGGCCTCAACCGGGTCGGCATCCCAGCCCAATTGAAAGTCGATACGCCAGACATTGTCTGGCTGGCTGTGCAGCAAGACAGATTGATTGGGGTGAAAGGGTGGGTCAAACCAGAACCAGCGTTCGGCGGGGAAGTCGGCTTGCATGCGCACGTCTGCAATCAGGAAACGATCCTTGAACACGCGTCCGCTGCTGCTTTCACCCAAGGCACGGCGAATGGCCGAGCGCGAACCGTCGCAGGCCAGCAGCCATTCTGCTTCCAGCGTGTAATTGCCTTGCTGGGTTTCTACGTCCAGATGTACACCTTTCGCCTGGTTCACCACGTTCAGCACTTTATGGCCGGAACGCAGCTCGATCAGGGGCTGGGCGCAGACCGCTTCGTAGAGATAGCCTTCGCAGTAGTACTGCTGCAAATTGATAAAGGCGGGGCGTTGGTGGCCTTCTTCGGGCCGTAAATTGAAGCTCCAGACCTCCTGGTTACGGAAAAAAACCTTGCCCACATTCCAGGACACGCCTTTGTCCATCATGCGCGAGCCCACGCCCAAGCGGTCCCAGATATCCAGAGTGCGTTTGGCAAAGCAAATGGCCCGTGATCCTTTGGACAGCGTGGTGTCGTCGTCCAGGATCACGACCCGGTGGCCTTTGGCCGCCAGATCCAGGGCCATGGTCAGCCCCACCGGGCCGGCACCCACGACCACAACCGGGTGGCGGGTATGGGTAGCCGGTGGGGGCGCTTGCGTCAGCTCCAGGGTCTGGTAATTAATGTCTCCCATTTTCTTTCTCCCTGGCCTTGCGTCTTACTGACCTTCGAGCTGTTTCCACATCTCCAGATCGCGCTCAGCGGTCCAGATGCGTGGGTCTTCGTGGCCGTTGACTTCGTCGTAGGCACGGGACACGTCAAAGGGCATGCAGTGATCAAAAATGACCCAGTCTGCATAGCGAGGCTTCATGAAATCGTAGGTTTCGCGGTAAATAGTCTTCAGGTCTTTACCGGCTGCCGCGCCTTGCTGCACGCTGGAGTAGAGGTCTGTCAAAAACGCGCGTGTGCCGGCCAGAGCCTGGCGCACTTCGGTGGCGTTTTTCAGTGCCGGGCCACGGCCAGGAACCATTTGTTCAGCGTTGAAGTCTCCCAGACGGTCCAATGTGCGGGGCCACTCACGGAAGTAGCAGTCGCCTGCGTACGGGGTGGATTGGTATTCCACCAGGTCACCGGCGAACAGGATTTTCTGCTTGGGCAGCCAGGCAATGGTGTCGCCCTTGGTGTGGCCACGGCCCACTTGCATCAGATGTACTTCCAGATTGCCCAGGTCCACCGTCATGTGACCCTCAAAGGTCATGGTGGGCCAGGTCAGGCCGGGAGGAATGGATTCGGCGTTGCGGAACAGACGGGGGAAGCGGCCGATTTCGCTGGCCTTGTCCTGCTCGCCGCGCTCCACGATCAGGTCGTAGGTGTCGCGGCTGGCCAGGATTTCCTGGGCGTCGTAGGCCGAGGCGCCCAGCACTCGTACAGCGTGGTAGTGCGACAGCAAGACATATTTGATGGGCTTGTCGCTGACTTCGCGAATGCGGCGAATCACGTCTTCAGCCATGACAGGCGTGGCCTGGGTGTCGATCACCATAATGGCCTCGTCACCAATGATGATGCCCGTGTTGGGATCACCCTCCGCCGTGTAGGCGTAGGCGTTGTCGGACAGTTTTTCAAAGGCAACGACTTTGTCTTCCAGGTCGTTATGCGAGGCGAAGGACTTGCTCATGAAAATGACTCCACAGTCGATAGGGATGGTGTCAGATTAGTTTATGGTGAATCTATTAGATATAGGTGAATACCTGAATAGGGTAGGTTCAGTTGGAGAAAGGCAGACGAGCGCCTGCCTGCCGGAATCGGCATCAGACGCTGTCAGAAAGAAGGGGGAGGAGGCTTAGCGGCGCTGGCAGCGCGAACAGTAATAAGTTGCGCGTTGGCCTTGGACGATTCGTTTGATAGGTTGTTGGCAGCGAGTGCAGGGTTTGCCCACACGCTCATACACATTGGCGTGAATGTCGAAGTAGGCACCCGGTTCGCCGCTGGCGTTGACGTAATCACGCAAGGTGCTGCCGCCTGAGTCCAGGGCAGATTGCAAGGTGCTCAAGATGGCCGAATGCAGTTTTTCGCAGCGATGCAAGGAAACCTCACCGGCGGGCAGTTCGGGGTGAATACCAGCCAGGAACAAGGATTCGGAAGCGTAGATATTGCCGACTCCCACCACAATTTTGCCGCCCAGCAGGGCCTGTTTAATGGCGACGCGTCGCCCTTGCAGGTGTCGGTGCAGGTATTCCGGGGTGAACAAGGGATCAAACGGTTCGATCCCTAAAGTACGTAGTAAAAGGTGGTTTTCCAGAGGGCCGTCCCTATGGGCGTGCCATAATATCGCACCAAATCGTCGTGGGTCGTGCAGCAGAAAGCGGGCCTCATCAAAGATCCATTCCGCATGATCATGCTTGCGGCGCTCTTCATCCAGATCCACACGACGCAAGGAGCCGGACATGCCTAAATGGATGATCTGGACGCCTTGCTCAAAATGCAACAATAAGTACTTGCCCCGACGTGTGCAATGGTTGACGGCCTGGCCTTCAATCCATTGTGGCAAACCGGCAGGCACAGGCCAGCGTAAACGGGGCTCGTGAACCACGAATTGTCGGACATTTTTTCCCTGGATAAGCGTCGCAATTCCGCGACGAGTTGTTTCAACTTCTGGCAGTTCAGGCATGGGGGGGTGATACCATCAACAAATCTGATTCCTTTATTGTGCCATCGGGCGTTTTGTCGCGCGTATCAAGGCACGGGTTTTTCTGGATGAATGCTCTGACCTTAGCACTAAAGCTGGGCCTGATGTCGTTGCTTGCAGCGGTTTCGGCGCAAGCACAAACCTCTCTTCCCATCCTCAAGGCGGAGCCGCCAGCAGACACCATCCGTTTGCGTAGTGGGCAATTGCCTCTGGTCGGTCTGACTCCGGATATTCTGTATCGCATTCTGGTTGCCGAAGTCGCTGCGACGCGCGGTGAATATGATATTGCCAGCCAGACGTTTCTCTCTTTGGCAAGAGATACCAGCGATCCGCGCCTGGCTCAAAATGCCTTTCAGTACGCCATGGCCGATCGTAACTTAGGGCGTGCGCTGCGTGCGGCCAAAGAATGGGCCTTGCTGGCTCCCAATGATCCCGAAGCTAAAGCAACGGCTCTGGCGCTGGAAGCTTCCAGCGGACAAACCGAAGGCTTGGCCGATGCCTTGTGGCTGCGTATCTCTCGCGCCCAGGATAAAGAACAGGCCGTGGTGCAGGCCATGAGCATGGTCAGCAAAATGGTGGATCGTCGTTTGGCACTGGAAGTGCTGGATAAGGCCTTGCAGCAGCCTGTGCGCTCCTCGCCCATTGCCCGGCTGGCTCTGGCCGATACCGCCTGGAGTGCTGGCGATGTGAACCGTGCGGAACGCGAAGCGCGTGAAGCCCTGAAGCTGGACCCGCATTCTGAAGCGGCCGCGCAGCGCGTGCTGGAATACGGCATCAAAGTTGATCCTTCGGCTGCCTTGCAAAGCGCCCGCGTTTTTGTGCGAGACAACCCGGACAGCCGCAAGTTGCAACTGTTACTGGCCAACCGTTTGGTTGAGCGCCAGCAGTTTGACGAAGCCCAGGCTATTGTGGGGGCGTTGCAGCGTGCCAATCCCGAAGATTTTGATCTGCTCTATACCCAGGCCGAAATCCATATCCGCGCCAAAGAGTTTGATCAGGCTCGTAAACTGCTGGAGCAGTACATTGCGGTTCAGCAGCAGCGCCGCCAGTCCTTGAATGACGCCGTCAACACCGCCTTGGCCAGTATTTCCGAAGCGCGTTTGTCTTTGGTGCAAATCGCCGAAGCCCAAGGCGATATGAACGAGGCCATTCGTCAACTGGACTTGATAGAAGAACCTGCGCTGCGTTTTCAGGCCCAGATTCATAAAGCCGTTCTGCAAGCGCGTCTAGGGAATTTGCCGCAAGCCCGCCGCACTCTGGAAAACTCTCGCCCGCGCGATATGAGTGAACAAGTGGTTGTGGCTTTGACGTATTCCTCCATCTATCAAGAGAGCGGTCGAACCGATCAGGCGTTGGAAGTGCTGGAACGTGCCGATCGTGAGCTGCCCGATAGCGCCGAGATCAAATACAACCTGGCCATGTTGTATGAACAGCGCGCCAAGCATGACAAATTTGAAACTTTGATGCGTCGTGTTATTGAATTGCGTCCGGATCATGCCAATGCGTATAACGCTTTGGGCTACACCTATGCGGATCAGAATCGTCGCATGGACGAGGCTCAGGACTTGCTGGAGCGCGCGATGGAACTGGAGCCGGATAATCCCTATATTCTGGATAGCGTAGGCTGGTACCTGTACCGCATGGGTGATCTGCAAGCGGCACTGGAGTATTTGCAGCGTTCTTACGAGCGTCTGCCTGAGGCGGATGTGGCGGCCCATTTGGGTGAAGTGCTGTGGGTAAAAGGACGCCGAGATGATGCCATGCTGGTGTTTCGGGCAGGTCTGAGCAAAGACGCCGAAAACCGTACATTGAAAGAAACCATTAAGCGTTTGGGAGTACCGCTGCCGTGAGTATCTTGAAACAGCGAATCTGGACGCGAGCGGGGGCTTTGGCTTTGGTCGTTTTGTTAGGGGCATGTGCGACGCCTCCCAAGCCAGAGCTTGGCAGCACCACGGATGCGACTCAGGCAGCAAGTTCTTTGTCTCGTTCCGGCCGTTTTGCGCTGAGTGTGACTCACTCCAGCTCGCAAGTCGAAGCGGTGCAGGGGGGCTTTTCCTGGCATGATGATGGTCGCAAGCTGATGCTGGACCTGAGCAATCCCTTGGGTAATACCTTGGCGCGTGTCTGGGTGTTGCCAGGTCAGGCCCTGCTGGAACGCACGGATGGTAGTCAGGAAGTCGCCTCCCATCCCGATGCCTTGGTCGAACAAGTGCTGGGTAGCCCTGTACCTGTGGCGGGCCTGCGTGACTGGCTGCATGGCCGCACGGGTAGTGCCCCGGTTCAGAGCGAACGCCGGGATGATCAGCAGAGGCTGAGCGGCTTCGAGCAGTCCGGCTGGCGTGTGACGCTGTCGCGTTACGACGAACAAGGCCCGCGCTTGCTGCAATTGAATCGTCATGAAGCCAACCGCTCCATCAGCGTGCGTTTGGTTGTGGATCAGTAAAGCCCGAGCAGGTTTGTGTAATGGCGCTCTACAACGTTCCGGCTCCGGCCAAGATCAATCTGTTTCTGCACGTCACGGGGCGTCGTGAAGACGGCTACCATTTTCTGCAAACCGCCTTTCGTTTCGTCGATCTGAATGATTATCTAAGTTTTGTGCCTCGTAGCGACGGACAGATCCGTCGGGTACACAGTACCTTGAGCGATGTGGAGCCTGAACAGGATCTGGTGATCAAAGCCGCTCGTGCCCTGCAACACGCGACGGGCACCCGGCAAGGCGTAGACCTGTCTTGTATCAAGAACATTCCTTCGGGAGCAGGGATGGGCGGTGGCTCCAGTGATGCGGCCACCACCTTGATGGCCTTGAACCGTTTGTGGAACCTGGGCCTGAGCCGTCAGGCCTTGATGGATATTGGCTTGCCCCTGGGCGCCGATGTACCGGTTTTTGTATTCGGGCAGGCGGCATTTGCCCAAGGGGTAGGGGAACAACTGCAAGCCATTCAGATGCCGCCCCGGGACTACATCATCATCCGTCCGCCGCAGTTTATATCCACAGGGAAAATATTTAGCTCCGAATGCTTGACACGCGATGAGAAACCCATCACAATAACGTTCTTTACTGATTGGCAAGAAAAATTCTGGCAAGCCAAGGACAACAATCCTTACTTTGGCAGAAACAACCTGGAATCAGTAGCATTTAATTTTTATCCTGATTTAAAAGTTTTGAAGCAGGGTTTGCAAAATTTAAAATTAAATGCTAGAATGACAGGCTCTGGTTCTTGTTTGTTTGTTGAGTGCAGAGACAAGCAAAGCGCCAAGACAGGTCAGTTTGAAATTGACCAAAATAGCAGTAAAATAGATTTTTCTGGTAGCGAAGAATCAAATAGTGGTAAATTGCTGGTCGAACAGACTTGGGTTTGTTCTGGATTGCAAGATCATCCGCTACGCGACTGGATTAAGTAAGTATTTGGGGAATCGCCAAGCTGGTTAAGGCACTGGATTTTGATTCCAGCATGCGAAGGTTCGAATCCTTCTTCCCCAGCCACCTTTCAGGCCTGGCCTGCGATAATGTAAAGCTGTTGAGTCGTTACCTTAAAGGGGTGTCGATCAACAGCTTTGCTTTTCCTGCATCAAAATCTATCTCCCATCATGGCACAAGACCGATTCATGATCTTCACCGGCACGGCTAATCCTCGCCTTGCTGTCGATGTCGTCAACCACCTTGATATGTCGCTGGGGAAAATGACGGTGGGTCGCTTCTCCGACGGGGAAGCCATGGTTGAAATCAACGAGAACGTGCGCGGTCGCGATGTTTTTGTTCTGCAACCCACCTGTGCTCCCACCAACGACAATCTGATGGAAATCATGGTGATGGTCGATGCCTTGCGCCGCGCTTCGGCCGGTCGCATCACTGCTGCCATCCCTTACTTTGGTTATGCCCGCCAGGATCGACGCCCCCGTTCGGCGCGTGTGTCGATCTCTGCCAAGGTCGTAGCCAATATGTTGCAAGTGGTCGGTGTTGATCGCGTCATGATGATGGATCTGCACGCAGACCAAATCCAGGGTTTCTTCGATATCCCTGTCGACAATATCTACGCTTCCCCCATTTTGCTGGGCGATATCTGGCGCTGTAACTACCAGGACATGGTAGTTGTCTCGCCTGACATCGGTGGTGTGGTGCGCGCACGAGCACTGGCCAAGCAACTGGAAGTGGATCTGGCCATTATCGACAAGCGCCGCCCACGTGCCAACGTCTCCGAAGTCATGAACATCATTGGTGATGTCAACGGACGCACCTGCATCCTGATGGACGACATGGTGGATACGGCCGGTACATTGTGCAAAGCGGCTGAAGCTCTGAAAGAGCGCGGTGCCAAGGCGGTTTACGCTTACTGTACGCACCCGGTGCTTTCCGGTGAAGCCATCGAACGTATTACGCATTCTCAGTTGAACGAGCTGGTGGTAACGGACACCATTCCTTTGTCCGCCAAGGCCCGCGAATGCAGCAAGATTCGCCAGTTGTCCTGTGCTGCGCTGTTGGGTGAGACCATCTTGCGCATCTCCAATGCCGAGTCCGTCAGCTCCTTGTTCACTGACTAAGTTTTTTTAGCGTGCGCTGGTCGCGGCGCACGTCAACTAGGTAGGCAACTACCATTTTTTCGCAGTGGTCCATGATCCTGCAAATTGGAGTTTTCCATGAAATTCACCGCTACGTCGCGTGATGTACAAGGTACGAGTGCGAGCCGCCGCCTGCGTCACGCTGGCCAAGTTCCTGCTATTGTTTATGGTGGCGAAGAACAGCCCGTCGTGATCGCTTTGGATCATAACGAGATCTACCACAACCTGCGCAAAGAAGCCTTCCACGCTTCCATCCTGACAATGGAACTGGACGGCAAAGCTGAGAAAGTGCTGTTGCGCTCGGTTCAGTGGCACCCCTACAAACAGCAAGTTCTGCACGTTGATTTCCAACGCGTTCTGGCTTCGCAAGCCATCACCACCAAAGTTCCTCTGAACTTTGAAGGTGGCGATGTGTGCCCAGCCGTCAAGCTGAGCGGCCAAGTCATCAGCCACATCCTGACCGAGCTGGAAATCACCTGCTTGCCAGCTAACCTGCCTACGTCCATCACTGTGGACCTGAGCGGCATGACTGCCAACGCCAACCTGCACCTGGACAGCATCAAGCTGCCACGTGGCGTGACTTACGCTGGCAACGACACCAACCCTCTGCTGGCTGCTGCTTTGCCAGTTGGCGGTGGTGCTGCTGCTTCGGAAGAAACAGAAGAAAGCGCCGAGTAATCAAGATTGCCAGCCGGCTTCAGTTGGCTGGCAGCTTGGCGAATCAACCCCTGTCAGCGTATGCTGGCGGGGGTTTGTTATTTGTGCCTGCACCGTTGCCGGTGTAGGCGCTTTCTGTGAAAACATTCATGTCTGAGCCTATCCGTTTGATTGTTGGCCTGGGTAATCCTGGCCCCGAGTACGAAACCACCCGCCACAACGCGGGCTTTTGGTTGGCAGACCAGTTGGCCGATGATCTGCATGCAACGTTCAACCTGGAAAAGTCTTTTTTCGCCTGGGTGGCCAAAGCGCGTTTTGAAGGTGAGAACGTCATCATCGCCAAACCCATTACCTTCATGAACAAGTCCGGGCAAGCTGCCGGTGCCTTGATGCGTTTCTACAAGCTCAAGCCCGAGCAAGTGCTGGTTCTACACGACGAGCTGGATTTGTTGCCGGGGCAGGTCAAGATAAAAAAAGGCGGCGGACACGCCGGACATAACGGTCTGCGTGACATCCAGTCCGCCTTTGGGACACCGGATTTCTGGCGCTTGCGCCTGGGCATTGGCCACCCCCGTACCTTGGGCCTGGCTCAGCAAGTGGTGAACTTTGTGCTGCATACCCCCCGCCATGAAGAGCTGCGCGAGATCGAGGACGGCATGAACCGTTGCCGCGTCATGATGCCTGCTTTGCTGCGTGGCGACGTTGAGCAGGCGACCCGCCAGCTTTACGCGCCCCAGAAGGCTTGACGCATGAAGCCAGCGCCAAGCAGCCAGATGCGTTTCCGGGACGAGCTTAAAGACTTCTTTTATTTTCTGCGCCACCCGCGTAGCGCCCGGCGCTTGCCTGGCAGAGTCCAGGGCGATGGCTGGTATCTGGACTGGTTTGCTCCCTTGCCCTGGAAGCGTCTGCTGCAATGGGCGGGCATGCTTTGGTTGATTAATGCGCTGGTACTGGGGCCAATTGCTGTCTCGGTAGCGGGTGTGGGCGGTGCGCAGCATCGTCTGGACCCGACGCGTATTCCCTGGGTGCAAGCCATTATCTGGGCACCTATTGTGGAAGAACTGGTCTTTCGTTTTGTGCTTAGACGCCCCTCGCAATGGCTGACGGTCGTTCCGCTGGCCGTGTTCCTGATGTTTCAGGGACCAAGCTGGTGGTTGATACAGGGATTGCTGGCCTTGTGTCTGGCAGTCTGGATTAGCCGTTATACCGGCATGCCACGCCAAGCCTTGCCCGCAGGCAGCAGCTTGTGGCGCAAGCTGGTGGGCGCCTTGCAGGGAAGGGCGTGGCGCTTTTCATCCATGCGACGCTATTGGCGTTTCTTTCCCTGGGTGTTTTATGGTGCAACGCTGGCCTTTGGTGCGCTGCATTTGTATAACTTCCAGCTCAACAGTATGAGCTGGTATTTATTGCCCCTGCTGGTGTTGCCCCAATGTTTGACGGGTTTGGTGCTGGCCTGGTTGCGAGTGCGTCGCAGCATTGGGGCGTCGATCATACTTCATGCCATCTTCAATGGTGGCCCGGTCTTGCTGATTATGGGTTTGCTCAAGCTGTTTGACGGTATTCCTGTCTAGGCAAACCCGCGTTTCAAGGCGCTATCCTGTGTCCCCGGCACGACTGTTCTGATCCGTCTGCAGGCTCTGTAGCGCCCAAGGGCGCTACAATAGCACATCGTTTATATAACTCTTTGATTTTCAGGATACTCATGGCACTGCAATGCGGCATCGTTGGCTTGCCCAACGTTGGTAAATCCACTCTGTTCAACGCTCTGACCAAAGCCGGCATTGCGGCTGAAAACTACCCCTTCTGCACCATCGAACCGAACGTCGGCGTGGTCGAGGTTCCAGATCAGCGTTTGCAAGATCTGGCCAAGATTGTGAATCCCGAGCGCATTTTGCCCGCCGTGGTGGAGTTTGTAGACATCGCCGGTTTGGTTGCAGGGGCCTCCAAGGGTGAAGGTCTGGGTAACCAGTTTCTGGCCAATATCCGTGAAACCGACGCCACCGTGCACGTAGTGCGCTGTTTTGCCGATGAAAACGTGATTCACGTAGCCGGTAAAGTGGACCCCCTGGCTGACATCGAAATCATCAACACTGAATTGGCGCTGGCCGACCTGGGTGTGGTTGAAAAAGCCGTGCACCGCAATCAGAAGCTGGCTCGCTCGGGCGATAAAGACGCTGCCAAGCTGGTGGCTTTGCTCGAACGTATCGAGAAAGCGCTGGGCGAAGGCAAGTCCGTGCGTTCCTTGAAGCTGGACGAGGACGAGCTGCACCAGATCAAGTCCTACGGCTTCATTACTGCCAAGCCCACCATGTACGTGGCCAACGTGAAAGAAGACGGCTTTACCAACAACCCGCATCTGGAAGCCGTGCAAAACTACGCAGCTGCCGATGGTGCTCCTGTTGTGGCCGTGTGTGCTGCCGTAGAAGCCGAAATCGCTGAACTGGACGACGCCGACAAGATTGAATTCCTGTCCGATCTGGGCATGGAAGAGCCCGGCCTGAACCGCGTTATCCGCGCCGCCTACAGCCTGCTGGGTCTGCAAACCTACTTCACCGCAGGCGTCAAAGAAGTTCGCGCCTGGACCATCCGCGTGGGCGACACCGCCCCTCAAGCTGCTGGCGTGATCCACACTGATTTCGAGCGCGGCTTCATCCGTGCACAGACCATCGCCTTTGAGGACTTTGTCGCCTGCAAGGGCGAGCAAGGCGCCAAGGAAGCCGGCAAGATGCGCGCTGAAGGTAAGGAATACGTCGTCAAAGATGGCGACGTGCTGAACTTCCTGTTCAACGTCTAAGGATTTTTCAGAAGTCAGGAACGCTTGGTAGTGCTGGGTGTATGAGCAGGCCTTTTGAAGTAGAGGGTTTGCAATACACAACGGCCTGCCAAGCGTTTTTGTTTATTGAAGGTGTTTTCCCCTAGGGAAAACGCAAAGCCCAAGGTGTATCTTTTTGTTATAGTGTCGGCTCATTTGTCCTAATGCATAGCGTTGGTATGTGCTATGATCGTGTGCCTTTTACGGCAGTTTCGGGAGGCTTGTTCGTGGACGATCGGGCTGCTCCCATGTCCCGTTACCCTTATATTTCCAAGTCGAATGAGCGTATCGCACAAATGACGGGGGCGACGTTTGGGGCTGCTTATAAAGCCTTGGCAGAGGAAGGCTCGACGGTCATGGGCTCACTGGATGCGGCGACGGCGGTCGCGGTGCTACGTGATCAGGATCCCCAACGGGCTATTTATTGGATACACCAATTGCAGCAGGCCTTTTACCTGAATGGGCGTAGTTTGTCTGATCAGGAGGTCTGCCTGGAGATTGCTGCTGCCAATGGTTTGGATGTGGAGATCGTACAGCGCCATTTGACGGATGGCTTTGGCAGGGGGCAGGCCTTGGCGGACTTTGCTTTGGCGCGGGCCTTGGGCGTGCAGTCCTATCCGACCTTGTTGTTTGTGGATGGAAGAAAAGTGATGCAGCTACCTGCTGTAGGAACTTCTCTGGAAAGGCTGAATCAGACCTTGGACTCCTTGTTGGGTTGATCAGCAGGTAGACATAGCATGCTGCGTGTGGCTAAAACGCAGGCAAAGAGCAACGCCATGCGAAAGCATGGCGTTTTCTATTCAAACCTGGGTGAGCTTAGTCACGAACCAAAGGCGCAACACACACATTCGGGTTGTCGGCCAGGGACACAAATTTCATGCTGCCGCCGTCATAGGCGTCGATGGTGCCGGATTCAATATCGTAGACCCAGCCGTGCAAGGTCAAGCGGCCTTCGGACATAGCCAAGCGCACGGAAGGATGAGTCTGGATATTGGCCAACTGGGCCACCACGTTTTCACGCACCATGGAAGCAATACGTTCCTGTTCATTGGCGTGGGTGCGGGCTTCATTCACCAGGCGGGCCGAGTCGGCATAGCGTAGCCAATGTTCCACGGCAGGCATGTGGTCCAGGCATTTACAGGAAGCAATTGCAGTCATGGCACCGCAGTCCGAGTGACCACAGATCACGACATCGGACACGCGCAGGGCGGACACGGCGTATTCGACGGAGGCGGTCACACCACCGGGTTCCGGGCCATAAGAAGGCACGATATTGCCAGCGTTACGAATCACGAACAGATCGCCGGGTTCACGCTGTGTGACCAGCTCGGGGACCAGGCGGCTATCGGAGCAAGAGATAAACAAAGCGCGGGGGTTTTGTTGCGTGGCCAGATTTTTGAAGAGCTTGGCGCGCTTGGGAAAGGCTTCCCGTTGGAATTTCAGGAAACCGTCGATAATGTCTTTCATCCTTGTCCTTGTAGTTCGGCTTGGGTAGAAGATTAACGCTTTAGGGTCATAAGGTAAAATACCGAATTCTGATGCTTTTCATTGGTTTTGCTTATAGAAAGGCCCCTTATGCTTTTGCGCCATCTTAATTACTTTCTGGCGGTTGCCCAGTATCAAAGCTTTACCCGTGCCGCGCGTGCCTTGCACGTGTCTCAACCGGCCTTGTCCCAGCAGGTGCGTCAGTTGGAGGAACATCTGGGCGCGCAACTGTTTGATCGCACAGGGCGTCTGGTGCGCTTAACGGATGCGGGTGAAGTTTATCTGCGTTATGCCCGCCAAGCCTTGCAGGACCTGGAAGAGGGGCGGCGGGCCTTGCATGATGTCAGCGACTTGAGTCGAGGCTCCTTGCGGGTGGCGGTGGCACCGACGTTTACTTCTTACCTGATTGGTCCACTGGTTGAAGCCTTTTATCGCCGCTATCCCAATGTGCGTCTGGTGGTGCAGGAAATGTTGCAGGAGCGCGTGGAAACGCAACTGGTCGAGGACGAGCTGGATATTGGTATCGCCTTTGAGAAACCGACTTCAGCAGCGGTGGAGTTCCAGCCTTTACTGGTAGAGACGCTGGCCTTGGTGATGAGCCGTACTCACCCTTTGGCCGAGCGACGCAGCATTGATAGAGACACCTTAACGCGTGAGTCCTTGGTGTTGTTGACGCCGGAATTTGCGACACGTGAACAGATCGAACGTTATTGTCGGCAGCATGATCTGGATTTGAAGGTATCGATGGAGTCGAACTCGCTCAATGCCGTGATTGAGGTGGTGCGACGCACAGGTCTGGCGACCTTGCTGCCTGCTGCGATTGCCAGCAATAGCGAGTATTTGGTGGCGGTGAGTCTGGATCCGGCACCGCCGCAACGGCGGGCCATTCTGATGCAGCGCAAGGGCGCTTACCAATCTGCGGCCATGCGCGCTTTTATTGAGCTGGCGCTGAAATACGGCGCGGCATCGACGTTTTAAGGCGGCTGTCGGGCAGAGCGATTTCCACGCTCTGCTTCAGGCACCTTACAGCGTCACCACCACATTGTGTTCCAGAGGACGCAGCTCGCTTTCTACAGCGGGTTTGCCCTCGTTCAAATGGGCGACCAGGTCTACCGTGGTCGAGATACGCGTCAACATCAAACAGGTCACTTCGCCACCGGCAACACGACTGCTGTGCCAGCAACCAGGCCGCATGCACACACCTTGCCCTTGAGGGATGCGGAAGGCTTTCAGAGTAGACAAATCCGGACCGCCTTCGGCTGTGCTTTCGGCCACGATATGGATCACTTCGCCAGTCAGCGGGATCAGTGCCTGTTGCGTCAGCAGGTGGTTTTCCAGGGTCGTGATGTTGGGGTCCTGAATACGGTAATTCACCCATAACACTTCGGTCTGACCACTTGGGCCTGTGTCAAACGCCTGTTCGTGCCAAAAGTCAGTGGCGGCATTGCTGAAAGCAGCCGTCGCAGGCGCCGTAACCAAGCCTTTCCCCAACATCCAGCCATAAGGCTCAAACGTTTCCGGGCTCAGGGGCTGGGGAATCAGATTAATTGAAGTATTCATGATCCATCACGTGAAGAAAGTGCTAAGGCGGCATATTAGCAAAATTGGCAGCTCGGGTTGGGATTGGCCTAGATCAATAAGCCTGAGTTTCTGATGGTTATTGCGGAACTAAGTCAGGCAAGCCCTGTCTTGAAGGAGGCTCGTCATTACTTAGCGAGCTAAGCAAAGCCGCCTTCTTCAATGGGCGGCTTCGCTCTGTTTGCTTTCTTGATAAGGAGGTGCTGTGCTGCAAGCTGTTTCGCTGACCTGTAGACGGGGCCAGCGTCGTGTGTTCTCCGAGCTGAGCCTAAGGCTTGACGCTGGCCAATGCATTTTGGTCAGTGGGCCCAATGGCAGCGGCAAAACCAGCTTGCTGCGTATCCTGGCCAATATCGCCCAGGCCGATGAAGGCCAACTGATCTGGCAGGACCGACCTGTGCAAAGCAACGATAGCGAGTACCGGCAACAGCTTGTGTACGGCGGGCATGCGCCGGGGCTCAATGGCAGCTTGTCGGTGCAAGAGAATCTGGACAGTCTGCTCATGCAGGATCGCGTTCCCTTGGAGCGGGACGCCTGTGATCAGGCTTTGCTGGCAGGCGGTTTGCTGGCTTACCGTCGCGTGCCTATACGGCAGTTGTCGGCTGGGCAACGCCGCCGTGTGTTTCTGGTGCGTCTGGCGCTCAGCAACCGTCCTTTATGGATTCTGGACGAGCAACTGACCGCGCTGGATAGCGCCGGTCAGACGTTTCTGGGTGAGCTGATTGCTCAGCATCTGCATCAGCAAGGGGCGGTCATTCTGACCAGTCACCAAACCTTGCCTTGGGATTTGAAGGTGCAGCATCTGAGTCTGGGGCAGGCATGTTAAGTCTCTTTTTAGCCTTGATGAAGCGCGAGTGGCGCTTGGCGATGCGTCGCCCTGGCGATGTTTTGATTCCCCTGGTTTTCTTCCTGGTGGTGTGCAGCTTGTTTCCCTTGGGCGTGGGGGCGGATGCGGCCTTGTTGTCCAAGATGGCCCCTGGCGTGCTGTGGGTGTCGGCCTTGCTGGCCACGCTGTTGTCATTAAGTCGCCTGTTTGAGCAGGACGAGCAGGACGGCGCGCTGGAGCAGGTTTTGTTTTCCCATTTGCCGCTTAGTCTCTGGGTGTTGGGCAAGGTGCTGGCGCATACCTTTTTGACTGGCGTGCCGTTGCTGTTGCTGGCTCCCATTCTGGGGCTGCAATTCAGTTTGCCTACGTCCAGTCTGGGTGTGTTGATGGTATCCCTGGCGCTGGGTTTGCCCGTCCTGACCTTGTTGGGAGCGATTGGCGCGGCCTTGGTACTGGGTCTGCGTTCAGCAGGCGTCTTGCTGGCTTTATTGATTTTGCCCTTTTACGTTCCTGTTCTGGTCTTCGGGGCGGGGGCGGTGCAAGCGGTTCAGGCCGGTTTGGGTGCGCAGGCGCATCTGTCCGTTCTGGCTGCTTTTTTACTGTTGGCTTTGTTCTTTGCGCCACTTGCTACGGCAGCGGCGTTGCGCCTTGCTCTTGAGTAAATTTCATGAATTTTTTGTATCGCTACGCCTCCCCTCAAAACTTCTACGTCCTGGCTGGACGCATTGTGCCTTGGGCCGCTGTGTTGGCCCTGCTGCTGTTTTTAGCAGGGGCTTATGTGGGCTTTTTCCTGGCCCCAACTGATTTCCAGCAAGGCGAAGGCTACCGCATCATTTTTCTGCATGTGCCCGTGTCCTGGATGTCCATGCTGATCTACCTGGCCATGGGCTTCTGGTCCTTGATCTGCCTGGTTTTCAATAGCCGCACCGCCGCCATGATGGCCGCCGCACTGGCGCCGACCGGGGCGATCTGTACGGTCTTGTCTTTGGTGACCGGTGCGTTGTGGGGCAAACCCATGTGGGGGGCCTGGTGGGTTTGGGATGCCCGTCTGACCTCCGAATTGTTGCTGCTGTTTTTGTATATGGGTTTCATGGGCTTGCGCGGAGCGATCGACGACCCGCGCCGGGCGGACAAAGCGGCCTCCATTCTGGCCTTGGTCGGGGTGGTCAATGTGCCTGTTATCTATTTCTCGGTGCAATGGTGGAACACCTTGCATCAGGGGGCTTCGGTATCGCTGACCAGCTCGCCTTCCATGGCGACCGTCATGCTGACGGGTATGTTGCTGATGAGTCTGGCCATGTGGTGCTACAGCATTGCCATCGCACTGTATCGGGTGCGTAATTTGATTCTTGAACGTGAGGCGCATACCGCCTGGGTTCGCAACTTGACGGAGGGCTGATGATGCATTGGTCGAGTGTGGGCGATTTTTTCGCTATGGGCGGCTATGCCGTGTATGTATGGGGTTCGGTGCTGGCCTGTACCGTATTGTTGCTGGGCGAAGTGCTCAGCGTACGGGCAGGACGGGCACGCGCCTGGCAACGGGTGCGTGATGAGCGCGCTCTGGGAGAGCAGCGTCATGACTAAGCGACAGAATCGTCTTGCCCTGATTCTGGGCGCTTTAGTGGTATTGGGAGTGGCAACAGCCTTGGTCCTGAACGCCTTTCAAAGCAGCCTGGTGTTCTTTTTCACCCCTACTGAGGTTAGCCAGGGGCAAAGCCCTGAAAACCGGACTTTCCGGGTGGGCGGCATTGTACAGATGGACAGCATTCGCCGTGGTGGAGCCCAAGGCATGGCCGTGAATTTCGTGGTGACAGATGGTGCGGCCCAGGTGCCCGTCAGTTATACGGGGATTTTGCCGGATCTGTTTCAAGAGGGGAAAGGCGTGGTGGCCCAAGGCCGCCTGAACGAGCAGGGCCATTTTGTGGCGGAAGAGGTGCTGGCCAAGCATGATGAAAACTACATGCCGCCCGAGGCCATGCATGCCATGGAGCAGGCCGAGCGTGCCAAACAAGGAGCCCAGCCATGATCCCGGAACTTGGGCACTTTGCCCTGATTTTGACCTTTGTGCTGGCGCTGGCCCAAGGCATTGTGTCTTTATACGGGGCCTGGCGCGGCAATCTGGCCTGGATGGCGTTTGCACGCCCTGCAGCACGCTGGCAATTCGGTTTGGTGGCGTTTAGCTTGCTGTGTCTGGCTTGGTCCTTTGTCAGCTTTGATTTTTCTGTGGCCTATGTGGCACAGAACTCCAGCACCAAATTGCCTTTGTTCTACCGCATTGCCGCGGTATGGGGCGGGCATGAAGGCTCGCTCTTGCTGTGGATGTTCATGCAAACGGGCTGGGCGTTTGCCGTCAGTGTTTACTCGCGCTCCCTGCCCGAAGCCATGCTGGCTCGAGTGCTGGGTGTATTGGGGTTGATCACGGCTGGTTTCCTGTTGTTTGTCCTGCTCAGTTCCAACCCCTTTGAGCGCATGTTTCCGGTGCCGGCTGAAGGTTTGGACCTGAACACGCTCTTGCAAGATATTGGTCTGATTATTCACCCGCCCTTGCTGTATATGGGCTATGTGGGTTTTTCGGTGGCCTTTGCCTTTGCCATTGCTGCTTTGCTGGCAGGCCGTCTGGATGCTAGCTGGGCACGTTGGTCGCGTCCTTGGACAACCTCGGCCTGGTTGTTTTTGACTCTGGGTATTGCCGTAGGTAGCTGGTGGGCTTACTACGAACTGGGGTGGGGTGGTTGGTGGTTCTGGGACCCGGTGGAGAACTCTTCCTTTGTGCCGTGGTTGGCGGGTACCGCCTTGATTCACTCTTTGGCGGTCACGGAGAAGCGCGGCAGCTTCAAGAACTGGACCGTGTTGCTGGCAATCAGCACCTTTTCTCTGTCTATTTTGGGCGCTTTCCTGGTGCGTTCCGGTGTGCTGACGTCGGTGCATGCTTTTGCAACTGATCCGGCCCGTGGTGTGTTCATTTTGAGCTTGTTTGCCGTCATTGTTGGCAGCTCCCTGATTCTGTTTGCCTGGCGTGCACCGCGTGTCGGAGCAGGTGGGCAATTTGCCGTGGTGTCGCGCGAGTCCTTGCTGCTGGTCAACAATGTTCTGCTGGTTGTGGTGACGGGCACGGTATTGTTGGGGACCTTGTATCCCCTGATTATGGATACGCTGGGACTGGGCAAAATCTCGGTAGGGCCGCCTTATTTCAATAAAGTGTTTGTCCCTTTGATGATTCCGGCTCTGGTCTTGATTGTTTTTGGTGTGCTGGCGAACTGGAAACGGGCCAATCTGCTGGATCTGGTGCGCCAACTGGCCTTGGTGATTGTGTTCAGCGTCGTGTTGGGTGCCGCTATTCCTTTGCTGTATGGGCAATGGCAGGGCACTGCTGCCTTGGGGGCGGGACTGGCCGTGTGGATTGTGCTGGGCAGCTTGTTCGATGTGGTCAAGCGTGTGCGCGCCACGCGTTCAGGTGTGTTCTCGCAACCACGTAGCTGGCTGGGGCAGCATCTGGCGCATATGGGGGTGGCGGTGTTTGTCCTGGGCGTGACCATGGTCAGTCATTACGAGACAGAAATCGACGTCCTGTTGCAGCCTGGACAGACTGCGCCGGTCGGCGCGTATGACGCGCGCTTCCAAGGTGTACACATGGTGCCTGGCCCGAATTACTCCGCTGAGCGTGGCACGGTGGAGCTGTTGCAGGATGGCAAGGTGGTAGCCACCTTGTACCCGGAAAATCGCACTTACCTGTCCTCGGCCCTGCCCATGACGGAATCGGCAATCCATACCAATGGCTTGCGTCATATCTACGTGGCATTGGGCGATAACTATGACCAAGGCGTCTGGAGTGTACGCCTGTATTACAAACCGCTGGTGGACTTTATCTGGCTGGGTTGTTTGCTGATGGCCTTGGGTGGCGGACTGGCGATCAGTGATCGACGCTATCGTGCCAAGCAAACCCGTACCGCTGTGCAGAGCAAGGCCATAAATACGCAGGTGCAGGCATGAACCGTTTTACCGTTCCTTTGATCGGCTTTGTGCTGTTGTTGGTGTTTCTGGGGATTGGTCTGACCTTGAAACCCAGCGAGGTGCCTTCGCCCTTGGTCGATAAACCGGCCCCGGCGTTCAGCCTGCCTCAATTGCACAATCCCGAAGCCAGTTTTTCGGGGGAGCAAATGAAAGGTCGTGTCTGGCTGCTGAACGTATGGGCCTCCTGGTGTTACCCGTGTTTGACAGAGCATCCTTTCATCAAGGAGCTGTCCACCAAGCACAAGGTGCCCGTGGTGGGTTTGAACTACAAGGATGTGCCCGAGGAGAGCCGTGAGTGGTTGCTGCGCAATGGCAATTCTTACGAGGTGTCCGTTATGGATCGGGACGGGCGTGTGGGCATTGATTTCGGTGTGTATGGTGTGCCGGAAACCTTTGTGATCGACAAGCAGGGCATTGTGCGTTTCAAGCACATAGGCCCCGTGTCGCGTGAGTCCATGGAGGAAACCTTGTTGCCCTTAATTCGTCGTTTGGAGCAGCAGCCATGATGATGCGTCAATGGATGGCGGCGCTGGTCGCCAGTGTGTGGTTCTTGCTACCGTCTGCCCAGGCCCAGTCGGGGGCGCAAGGAGCGCAGGAGTCGGTGATGCTGGAGATTGCGGCTGAGCTGCGTTGTCTGGTGTGTCAGAACGAGTCTATTGCGGCGTCGCGTGCCGAGTTGGCCGTGGACTTGCGCCATCAGATCATGGAACAACTGGACCAGGGCCGCACCCCGGATCAAATTCGTACGTATATGGTGGACCGCTACGGCGATTTCATCTTGTACCGTCCGCCTTTTAAAGCCACCACTGTGCTGCTTTGGGTGGGGCCAGCCTTGTTGCTGCTGACCGGTTTTCTGGTTTATGCCTTTACCTTGCGTCGTCGACGCCGTGCAGGTGATGACACGGCCCTGACGGATGAGCAGCGCCGCCAAGCCGATGCGCTCTTGCAAGGTTCTTCTCGGGATGAACAATCGTGACTATTGTTTTTTATATTGTGGCCGCGCTGCTGGTCTTGGTGTGCGCGCTGTATTTGATGTTGAGCGTCAAGCGCAAACCCGCCTTGCAACGTGTGGTGGAACACAAGCAGGCCAATCTGGCGATCTTGCGCGAGCAGTTGAAAGAAATTGAGCGAGACAAGCAAGCGGGTGTGTTGTCTGCTCAGGATTTCGAGCAGGCGCAGATGGATTTGCGCCAGCGTGTACTGGAAGAGAACGAGGGGCTGAAAACGGAAGCGGTGCAGCAAGCCGGTGCACCCAAGCTGGCCTGGACCTTGATGATCAGCATTCCGCTGGCGGCCATTGCCTTGTATTTTTATCTGGGTAACCCGGTGATGCTGGATCCTGCCGCCGTGCAACAGCAGGCCAACGCGCAGCCCGTGGATATCGAGGCCATGGTGGCCCGCTTGGAGCAGCGTCTGAAAGAAAACCCGGATGATCCAGCCGCCTGGTTGATGATGGCCCGCTCGCACCGTTACTACGGTCGTCATCAGGAAGCAGCAGAGGCCTATGCCAAAGCCATGCCAGTCGTGGACGGAGATCCGACCGCACTGGCTGAATATGCCGAATCCATGCTGCTGGCTGGAATTGACACTTTGGATGGTTTGCCCGGCCGTTTGGTCAAACGCTCCCTGGACCTTTATCCGGAAGAGCCCTTGGGCCTGATGCTGGCAGGGGCTGCCGCCCTGCACAGGGAGCAGTATCCCGAGGCAATCGATTACTGGCAGCGTTTGCTGGCACAATTTCCGGCGGATTCGGAAACCGCCAAAGTGGTGAATCAGGGCTTGCAATTGGCGCGTGAGCGTATGCGTATGCCAGCGAACCCGGCACCGGAATCTGCCACGGCCCCTTGATATGGAAATAGTGTCTTTGGATTTGGGCTTGATCGCCCTGGTAACGGCGTTTCTGGCGGGGATGGCTTCGTTTCTGTCCCCCTGCGTCTTGCCCTTGGTTCCCGGTTATTTGTCTTATCTGGCCGGGGACGGGCAGGTGTATACGCAGGTCAAGCGCAGCCAGCTACTGGGTCGCAGCGTTTGCTTTGTGGCTGGTTTTTCACTGGTTTTTATCGCCTTGGGAGCCAGTCTTTCCTACCTTGGCCAACTGTTGATGGCCTATCGCTATGAGTTGAATGTGGCGGCAGGTGTCATGGTGGCTTTAGCGGGTTTGAGTGTGATGGGTGTGCTGCGCATGCCCATGAGCCTGCAACGCTACTATCGCTTTGAATCCGGTAAAGCGGCGGGTCCAGGTGGCGCGATGATCATGGGGCTGGCCTTCGGTTTTGGGTGGACCCCCTGTATAGGCCCGATTCTGGCAGGCATTTTGATGATGGGCGCCAGTACGGCCAGCGCGGGCAAAGCCAGTATCTTGTTGTCCGTTTATGCCTTGGGCCTGGGCGTCCCTTTTATTCTGGCCGCCTGCTTTTTGACTCCATTCTTGCAGCGCATGACGCAAATCAGGAAGATCGGGCGCTATGTGCGCTGGGGCGCGGGTCTGGTATTGATTGTGATGGGCTGGGCCATGGCAACTGGGGAACTGGCGCGTTTTGCGATCTGGGTCCTCAAAACGTTCCCGGTTCTAGGGCAACTGGGCTAATAGGCGTCAGTATTTGCCTGCCATAAACGCGGTGCTTGCCCCGTGCTCAGAAAGCACCGCATTATCATTTCACAGTCACATTGCCGCCAACTGAGTGTCCGTCTTGCACTTCACGGCGCAGCAACTCACGTTTGCGGTCGATGCCCCAGCGGTAGCCGGCTAGATCGCCATCGCGCCGTACGACACGGTGGCATGGGATGGCGACGGCTATGTGGTTGTTGGCGCAGGCCTGGGCCACGGCGCGCACTGCTTTGGGCGAACCGATGCGTGCAGCGATCGCGGTGTAGCTGACGGTGGTGCCTGGCGGGATCTCGCACAGTGCGCGCCAGACACGTTCCTGGAAGGCCGTGCCTTGCACATCCAGCGGCAGGTGCAAGCCAATTGATGGGGTTTCGATAAAGCCGACGACTTGGGCGATCAGTTGCTCGAAATCCCCGTCGCTGCCGATGATATCGGCTTTGGGAAACTGGTCCTGCAAATCGCGTACCAACTGCTCGGGATCATCGCCCAGCAAGAGGGCGCAGATGCCGCGTTGGCTCTGGGCGACCAGAATGGCTCCCAATGAACACTGGCCCACTGCGAAACGGATAATCGCACCGGCACCGCCGGCCCGGTAGTCGCGTGCTCGCATGCCCAATAACTGTTCAGAGGCTTCGTAAAAGCGGCTGTTGGAGTTAAAGCCGCTGTCGTAGATCGCATTGGTGATGGACGTGTCTGGGCGGCTCAGTTCCTCGCGCAGTCTGCGAGCGCGATAGGCCGAGCTGTATGCCTTGGGTGTCAGGCCCGTTTCCGCTTTGAAAAGCCGGTGGAAATGAAAGGGGCTCTTACCGACTTCGGTGGCCAGCTCGTTCAGCGATGGCTGAGTTTCCGACGTCTCGATCAGGCGGCAGGCGCGTGCGACGATTGCGGCTCGTTCGGCTGCCGCACGGGTCTGATCGCCATGGGCGCGACGGCTGCAACGGTAGCCCGCTGCTTCAGCGTCCTGGGCTGAATCGAAAAATTCGACATTCTTGCGCTTGGGAAGCCGCGTTGCCGAACTGGGCTGGCAGTACACGCCTGTGGTGCGTACCGCATAGACAAACTGACCGTCGGCAGCGGGGTCTCGTGCTTGCACGGCTGCCCAGCGCTGATCCTCGGTTTCGTAAGCACGCTTTTTAGTCATGAGGCATATGTCCTGACATCATTCATTACGAAGCCAGAATACGCTGCTCTTGCATCGCAAGCACTCCGATTCTTGCGACCAATATTGGCAGGCTAGGCTGACACCAGGTCGAGATCGGATAGCTACTGCGGGTATGCCTATGCTAAGCAAGGCATTGATGGAAAAAGGCCGGTTGATACCGGCCTTTTTCGTGCTGCAGCATGGCGTTCATGAACGCTGCGGCATGCTTACAGGGCACTGGGGGTGTAACCCGCTTCTTCAATCACTTTCAGAGCTTGCACGCTATCCAGACCTTGAACAGTAACCTGATGTTTTTCCAGATCCGTGCTGACGGTAGCTTGGGGGGCAACAGCCTGAATGGCTTCGGTGATGCTGCGCACACAGTGGCCGCAGGTCATGTCGGGTACGGAGAAGGTGGACATACTGACTCCTTTGATAAAAACAATGGAGCCAGCTTAAGGCTTGCCACGGGGGCAAGGTCAAGGGCTGTGTGTTTTAAAACAGGGCAGGCGACATCAGGCGGATCTGATCAAGCTCGGGATTGCCCAGCCATTGAATCTGGCTGCTGGCCAAGCCTGGGCCCGATTCCTTGTTTTCCACAAAGGCACCGTAGGAGAGGGTCTGCTTTTGGGTGTCCAGTAGCACGACGTAGCGGGAGCTGGTGCAGTCATGGGGCTTGCAACCCTGGAAAACCTGGTAGTCGCGACCATCCAGAGACACGGTCTCGCCTGGCGAAGCCGTACCGAAGTCTTTCACCCAGCTAGCGTTTTTGGCGATGTCCTGCATCAGGCTCTGATACTGCTGGGCCACTTGTTTGTTGGACTTGGCCAGGTCAGCCAGATAAACGGATTCCGAGGATTGTGCGTTGCTCAAAAAAGGAGTGAGCAAGGCGCTGCCAAGGACAAGACGGCAAAGAGAATGGGAAATACGCATGGGATCTCCAATAACAACGCGAGCTGCCAGTTTAGCAGTGGGTCTGACGCAGTATTGTTAACAAAATCAAGGAAAACGTGCATAAACGGCTATCTCTACAGTCGTTATAGTGCTTATCCGTCCAGGGAGTTGGCACGGTGCCTTGTTGCCCGTCAATGACCAGGACAGTTAAGGGGTGTAGGTAAAAACCACAGCTTGTCAGCAAAATTGTTTGATAACTAAACTATTTATAAATGAATGGTTGGCATAGTTGAATTAGTGTTTCGATTTGCTGTGCATCTTAGATAAAGACAGCCTATAAGCGCGGTGGCGCAAGGAGATAACATGAAACGTATTGCATTGACCGTGGCGTTGGCTGCGGCTTTTGGTGGTTCTCTGGCTCATGCCGATACCATCAAAGTGGGGATGGCAATGGATACATCCGGTCCGTTTGCGGCCGTTGGGGGCGAGGTTCGCGATGGCTTCAACCTGGCCATCAAGCAATTGGATGGCAAGCTGGGCGGCTTTCCTGCCGAGTTCATTGCACAGGATATGGCCGGTAATCCGGATCAGGCCCGCCAATTGGTCAATCGTTTCGTGCAACGCGACAAGATCGACTTCTTTACCGGCCCTGTCGGCTCTAACGTCGCCCTGGCGGTTGCTCCCGCCTTGTTCTCGGCCAAAGTGCCTTACCTGACCAGCAATCCGGGCCCTAGCCAGTTGGCCGGTGCCGGTTGTAATCCGTACTTCTTTGGTGTGTCCTACCAGAACGACGCCTTTGACGAGGCCGCCGGTAAAGTGGCGGCGGATCGCAACTACGAGAAAATGTTCATCATTGCCCCTGACTATCCAGCCGGCAAAGATCACCTGAACGGCTTCAAACGGGGTTATGGAAAGCCTGTTGATAATGAGCTCTACACCAAGCTGGGCCAGATCGACTACTCGGCTGAATTGGCACAGATCCGCGCGGCCAAGCCTCAGGCTGTGTTTTTCTTCCTGCCCGGCGCCATGGGCATCAATTTCATCAAGCAGTTCGTGGCTGCTGGCCTGAACAAGGATGTGGTCTTGCTGGGCCCCGCTTTCTCGGGTGACGAGGACATCATCCCCGCCGTGGGCGAGCCTATCCTGGGCATGTTGAACACGGCCCAGTGGTCGCCTGATTTGGATGTTCCTGCCAACAAGACCTTTGTGGAAGAGTTCCGCAAAGCCTACGACGGCCGCTATCCATCGGTTTATGCTGCTCAGGCCTATGACGTGATTCTGGCTATCGACGCCGCCGTCAAACAGGTCGATGGCAAAGTGTCTGACCGCGAAGCGGTGCTCAAGGCATTGAAAGCTGCCGACTACAACTCGGTTCGTGGCCCCTTTACCTACGGCAACAACAATTTCCCCATTCAGGCTTACTACCTGCGTGAGGTGGTCAAGGATCAGGACGGACGTCTCGTAAACCGTATGGTCAGCAAGGTGTTTGACTCCTACCAGGACGTCTACGCCAAAGATTGCAAACTTAATTAAGATTCACAGGTGGTAAAAGCATGTCGCTCATTCTGATTAGCGAGCAATTGCTGAATGGTTTGCAGTTTGGTTTGATGTTGTTTCTGATTGCCGCCGGCCTGACTTTGGTCTTTGGCATCATGGATATCATGAACCTGGCCCACGGCTCCCTCTATATGGCGGGAGCCTATGTGGCCGCGGAAACCATGCAGCGCACAGGGTCCTTTACCGCCGCCATTGTGGTGGCGGTGGCAGTGACAGCCCTGGTCGGTATTGCCTTGGAAATTCTCATTCTGCGCAAGCTGGTCACTCGTGATCACCTGGCTCAGGTATTGGGAACTTACGCCGTTATTTTGATCGCCAATGACGTGGTCAAAATGATTTGGGGCCCAACCCCCGTTATGTTGAATATGCCTGCCTTGTTGTCAGGGCCGGTCGAACTCTTGCCTGATTTCCTCTATCCTGCCTTCCGTCTGATGATTATCGCGGTCGGTCTGGTGGTGGCACTGGCTCTGTATGCCTTCGTGACCAAAACCCGAGCCGGGGTGCTTGTGCGGGCAGGTGCATCCAACCGACAAATGGCGACCCTGATGGGGGTTCGCGTGCCGATCCTGTTCTTGGGGGTATTTACTCTGGGAGCCGCTTTGGCTGCGCTGGCCGGTGCCTTGCTCGGGCCGATTACGGCGGTTCAGATCGGTATGGGCGAGGACATTTTGATCCTGGTCCTGGTGTGTATCGTCATCGGCGGCATTGGTTCGATTCGTGGCGCGTTTGTAGGCGCCTTGCTGGTGGGGATGGTCGATACTGCTGGCCGAGCCTTCCTGCCCATGTTGCTGCGTAACGTCTTCCCGGCGGATGTGGCTTCCAGTGTCGGTCCTACGATTGCTGCCATTTCGATCTACGTCCTGATGGCTGTTGTTCTTGTTTTCCGTCCTTCGGGCCTGTTCCCGGCGCGAGGTTAATGTATGTCTACTTCGCGTATTTTTTCGGCCCTGGTGCTGGTGGTCTTGTTGGCTTTCCCCTTGATTGCACCGCTGTACGGGCTTGAGTTCTATATCTCCTTTGTGCGCCGTATCTTTATCTACGCCATGGCAGCGACTGCCTTGAATCTGGTGCTGGGTTATGGCGGAATGGTGGCTCTGGGCCATGCTGCGTTCTTTGGCGCAGGGGCCTATACCGTGGGCATTTTGGCCACAGAAGGTGTGCAAAGCGGCCTGATCACCTGGCCTGCCGCCATGCTGATTTCCGGTTTGTTGGCTTTCCTGACTGGTGCCGTGTCGCTGCGTACTCGTGGTGTGTACTTCATCATGATCACGCTGGCGTTTGCGCAGATGATCTTTTATCTGTTCATCTCCTTGCGGCAGTACGGAGGCGAGGACGGCCTGAACATGTACAGCCATTCCTCCTTGCCGGGTATTGATCTGGGCAATGAACTGAGCTTTTACTATTTGGTTCTGGCTCTGTTGCTGGCAGTCTTGTTCCTGATCAACCGTCTGGTTAATGCCCGTTTCGGACAGGCCTTGATGGGCACGCGTGAAAACGAAAGCCGCATGACGACCTTGGGCTACCCTGTCTACCGCATTCGCTTGACGGCCTACACCTTGAGTGGCGCCATCATGGGGCTGGCCGGAGCTTTGCTGGCCAACCACAACCTGTTTGTCTCCCCCAGTCTGATGAACTGGACTCAGTCCGCTGACCTGATCATCATGGTGCTGGTGGGTGGTATCGGTTTGCTGTATGGCGGTGCCCTGGGGGCGTTTGTGATGTTGGTGCTGGAAGAGTTGCTGCGCAACTGGACCGAGTACTGGCACATGCCTTTGGGTATTTTATTGCTGCTGGTGGTGTTCTTTGCCCCCAAAGGCTTGGTCGGATTGGTGCGTGTCCGCTCGGTCGCTGATCCAGCTACTACCGCCAAGGAGCAAACATGACGAATACGATAGCAGCGACCTCCAAGGCAGGCAGTGGCTCGGCCGCCTTGCAAGCCCGTGGTTTGATGAAGCGATTTGGCGCTTTGCAGGCCACCAATGATGTGTCTCTGGATCTGGTGCCCGGTGAAATCCATGGTTTGATCGGCCCGAACGGCGCCGGCAAATCCACCTTGATTCATTTGCTGTCGGGCACTTTGAGCCCGGATTCTGGCCAGCTCTTGCTGGGCGGGCGTGACGTGACGTCCTTGTCGGGTCACGAGCGTGTTGCCGCCGGTCTGGCGCGCTCCTTCCAGATCACCAATATCTTCAAGAACTACACGGTGCTGGACAATCTGGTCCTGGCTTTACAGGCATGCAGTGGTAGTAGTTTCCGCTTCTGGCGTGCTCGTCAGGCGGAAACCGAGCTGTACGAGCACGCCCGTGAGCTGGCCGCCGAATGTGCTATTAATGCATCGCTGTTGCACACTCAGGCGGGCGTTTTGCCACATGGTGAGCAGCGCAAGGTGGAATTCGCCCTGGCTTTGGCCAGTCGTCCGCAAGTTCTGCTGCTGGATGAGCCGATGGCCGGGATGGGGCCGGACGAAACGCTGCGTCTGACTGAACTGATTGAAACCATGCGTGGCAAAGCCACCATGTTGTTGGTCGAGCATGATATGGAAGCCGTTTTCCGTTTGGCTGACCGGATTTCTGTGCTGGTGGCGGGTCACATCATTGCTACGGGTACGGCTGCCGAAATCCGTGATAACGAGGCTGTGCGTCAGGCTTATCTGGGCGACGATGACACGCCAGCTCCAACCAAGGTGGAAAGCCATGCTTGAAACGACTCAATTACAAAGTGGCTATGGCGCCAGCCAGGTGCTGTTCGGGGTAGATCTGTCCATTCGGAGCGGACAGGTGGTGACGGTGTTAGGCCGCAATGGCATGGGCAAGACCACCTTGCTGAAAACCATTCTGGGCCAGTTGCCGGTGCGCGGTGGGGATGTGAAGTTTGATGGCCAGTCCATTGCGGGCTGGAATCCGGACCGTATTGCCCGGGCCGGGATTGCCATTGTGCCCGAAGGGCGCCAGTGCTTTCCTAACTTGACAGTGGCTGAGCATTTGACGGCGTTTGTCGGTAACCGTAATCCTCAAGCCAGCAAAGCCTGGACGCCCGAGCGTGTCTATGAGTTTTTCCCGCGCTTGCGTGAGCGCGCCTCCAATATGGGTAATCAGCTCTCGGGTGGTGAGCAGCAGATGCTGGCCATCGGTCGTGCGCTGGTCACCAACCCCAAATTGCTGATTCTGGATGAGGCCTCCGAGGGCCTGGCGCCCAAGGTGCGTGAAGAAATCTGGAACTGTCTGGCCGTTCTGCGTGAAGAAGGGCAGACCATCTTGCTGATCGACAAGTATGTCGAGCGGCTGATGGCCTTGTCGGATCACCACATTATTCTGGAACGGGGCAAATTGGTCTGGCAGGGAAATTCCGAAGCATTGGGAGCGGATCGCACCTTGTGGACACGTTATTTGGGCGTGTAAACAGCACAATTTGCAACCATTCGGAGGTGCCGTCTGCTCGATTGCAGGCGGCATTTTTTATGCGTCTCGTCAAGGCGCTATAGGGGAGTGTGGCAGAGTAGTTGCACTTTCTTCTGAAAGTTCCCTAAGCATCTCCGGAAAGATTCTTTCCTTGCGATGTATCAATGTGTAATGAAATGGCATTCCTTACGATGTCCATAAGGCCAGCAGGGTTATGGGTCCTACCCGGACTACTCACTGGCAGGAAGCTCTGTCATCCCATAAGGAAGTTGTTATGAAATTACGCCTGTTCACACTCTCTGCTCTGGCCGCTGGTTTACTGCTCGGCAGTGCTGCACAAGCCCAGGAAAATGAACCCGTACAGCCCATTCCCGCCGCGGTTGTCAGCGATCCGGCGCGCGTTGAGCTGGGTAAAAAGCTGTGGTTTGAACCCCGCTTGTCCCGTTCGGGCTTTATCTCCTGTAATTCCTGTCACAACCTGAGCATGGGCGGTACCGACAATATCCGTACCTCCATCGGTGACCGCTGGCAGGAAGGCCCCATCAACTCGCCCACTGTCTTGAACTCCAGCCTGAATCTGGCCCAGTTCTGGGACGGCCGCGCCAGTGATTTGAAAGAGCAGGCCGGTGGCCCCATTGCCAACCCCAAGGAAATGGCGTTCACGCACGAACTGGCCATGGAGTTCCTGAGCTCCATCCCCGAGTACAAGGCCGAGTTCAAGCAGGTTTTTGGCAAGGCCGATTTTGGTATTGATGAAGTTACCTCCGCCATTGCCGCGTTTGAGGAAACCTTGGTGACGCCTGATTCGCGTTTTGACCTGTGGTTGAAGGGCGACAAGAAAGCCATTACGGATCAGGAGCTGGCTGGCTATCAATTGTTCAAAGGGAGCGGTTGCGTCGCTTGCCACAACGGCCCCAACCTGGGTGGTACGTCCTTTCAGAAAATGGGGCTGATCGAGCCTTATCAAACCACCAATCCTGCCGAAGGCCGCGCGGCTGTGACAGGCAAGGATGCGGACCGTTTCAACTTCAAGGTTCCTACTTTGCGTAATGTGGAGCTGACCTACCCCTACTTCCACGACGGTGCGGTTAATACCTTGACTGAAGCCGTGGATATAATGGGTCGTTTGCAGTTGGGTCGCAGTTTCTCTGCAGAGGAAAATGCCCAGATCGTCGCGTTCCTGAAAACGCTGACGGGTAAGCAGCCTGAAATCACACTGCCAATCTTGCCACCTTCACGCGACAACACGCCACGTCCGGTGCCATTTGGTTCTTGATAGCAGACTGTCCAGGCGGCCTTTCATGAGTTAGGCCACCTTGAGGTGACCCAGGTCTTGGATCGCGTTATCCAAGCCTGGGTTTTTGTATTTGGCCGTGGATTCAAGGCTTTGCTGTATGTTCAAACGATCAAGCCCCTGCTGTTATTGTTGATGCTCGATCCGGCTGGCTAAAAAAATAGTACCATTTAGATACTATTTCAATGACTGGAACCATCATGAGTCGCATTGTCCTGTTTGAGAACATTCATCCTAGCGCCCGTGAAGTTTTTGAGGCTGCGGGTTTGACCGATATTCAGACCTACAAGGGAGCCTTGTCGGGTCAGGAGCTGCTGGACGCTGTCAAAGGCGCCGAAGTGGTCGGAATTCGTTCCCGTACCCAGTTTGACAGCCGGGTGCTGGCACACGCAGACCAGCTCAAAGTGCTGGGATGTTTTTGTATTGGTACCAACCAGGTGGATCTGGATCAGGCCCAGAACCACGGCGTACCGGTCTTTAATGCGCCGTTTTCCAATACCCGCTCGGTTGCCGAGCTGGTGCTGGGTGAGGCCATCCTGTTGCTACGTCGTATCCCCGAGAAGAACCTGCGCGTACACCAGGGCTTCTGGGACAAAAGTGCCGATGGCGCTTTCGAGATCCGTGGCAAAACCTTGGGCGTGATTGGCTACGGCAATATTGGTTCTCAGGTCGGTACTCTGGCCGAAGCCTTGGGGATGCGCGTGCTCTATCACGATGTGGAGTCCAAACTGCCATTGAGCAATGCCCGTGTTTACGGCAGCCTCAAGCAGATGCTGGCCGAGTCCGATGTGGTGACCTTGCACGTCCCAGGTGGGCAGGGTACGCATAACATCATGAATGCTGAAACTATCGCTGCCATGAAACCCGGTTCTATTCTGATCAACGCGTCGCGTGGCACGGTGGTGGACATTGACGCCTTGCATCAGGCTCTGGTCAGTGGTCATTTGGCTGGTGCGGCGCTGGATGTATTTCCCACTGAACCGAAAAGCGTGGACGAGCCCTTGAAGAGCCCGCTGATTGGCATGCCCAATGTGATTCTGACGCCGCATATTGGTGGTAGTACCCAGGAGTCGCAGGAAAACATTGGCCGTGAAGTGGCTGAGAAACTGGTCAGTTACCTGCGTAGTGGTGCCACCAAGGGTGCAGTGAACTTTCCTGAGGTGTCGTACTACGACATCCAAGGTGCCGTGCGCTTACTGCATGTCCATCGCAACGTCCCCGGCGCGATGGGTGGCCTGAACAATCTTTTGGCTCAGCACGGCATCAACATCACTCGTCAGCAGTTGCAAACACAAGGTGAGCTGGGCTATGCCATGACGGACTTGGATCGTGTGCCAGAACAGGATCTGTTGGACGCTGTGCGTGCCCACTCGAGTACTATACGCAGCGATTTGATTTTTCCGGCTTAAAGCCTGAGCCAGACTGTCAACAAACGGCCTCGGATTCGCTGGAATCCGGGGCCGTTTGTTATGCGTGCCTTGGGGTTCAGGCCGAATGCATGGATTTGGTGGGCCAGGAAATGGTTTGCTCTGGGCTGCTGCCCGGAACAATAATGTCGCGCAAGGTGTAGTTATCCAGATAGCTCAGAAACTGCGCCAGTGCTTGTTTAAGGATATTGCTCAGATTGCAGCGACCACTGAGGATGCAGTGGGTACCACTGCCCAAGCACTCCACGACGGCCAAATCCGTTTCGGTGTAGCGCACCAGCTCACCCAGGTTGATGTCGTCGGGCGTACGTGCCAGCCGCATACCGCCATTTTTCCCCCGTTGCGTCTGAATCCATCCGCCTTTGGCGAGCAGGTGGGTGACTTTCATCAGGTGGGCCTGGGATATCTGGTGGTACTGGGCAATTTCCGCAATGGTACAGAGCCTGTCTTCATTTTGACCCAGATACATTAATTGACGTAGAGCGTAGTCGGTCAGGTTGGTCAGGCGCATGATCAGGGCAGTTGCAGTTCGCTGGCCACTTTGGTGGGATTGTGCTGGAACTGGTAGCCAAACCAGAAGCTGCGGGCGATACGCTGTGCGTACTCCAACGCCAACTTGGCCATGGCCTGATTCTCGCGTTCCTGACAGGTTTCCTTGAACAGACGCAGCCATTGTTCAAAGTGGCTGGCCTGAATGTGCTGCAGTGACAAGTGTTTGGCCATGGGGTTGCCATTGAAGCCATCGGTCTTGAGCAGCAGGGATGACCAGAATTCTTCCATCACTCCCAGGTGCGTATCCCAATCCTTGATGCGTTCGGAGAAAATCGGACTAAGGACTTCGTCCATGCGGATGCGATCATAAAAGTCCCAGACCAGGTCATGAATTTCCTGGCGGGTACACAAAGCGTTGAGCGTCATGATATTTTTAATTTAAAGATATATATTT
The DNA here is from genome assembly GCF_041521385.1 of Alcaligenes faecalis. Lineage (NCBI taxonomy): Bacteria > Pseudomonadati > Pseudomonadota > Betaproteobacteria > Burkholderiales > Alcaligenaceae > Alcaligenes > Alcaligenes faecalis. The sequence continues at coordinate 2,961,463 of NZ_CP168006.1, forward strand.
TATCTATCTTATTGGCAGGGCTTACCGGGGTCAAGCCAGAAAGAAAATGGCTGAATCAGGGGCGATTGCACGTTGGATTTCACGCGGATTCAACGCCTGCCTCCCTACACTGAATCCAAGTTTCAGAGTAGGGATGTAGTGTTTCAGGTGTTTTTCCTTGAAAGGTGGTGGTTGGAGAGCTTGATGATCTAGAGCAGTGTTTTTTGTTAAGGCAAGCAGCACTGTCGGTAAATTGCACGAGTTGGGCTGGCACGCTACGATTACTTTTTGTTGGTTAGCCCTCTATTTTGTTACAGCATGGTGCTCAAGAAATAATGATTACAAAGAGACAGGCGCAGACACTTTCTTGCGTTATCCCGGGTTTGAATGAAGCAGAGAACCTGCCCGCATTGTTGCCTGTTCTGGTGACGACGTTGCGTGAGCTGGTGCCGGCTTTTGAAATCATTTTTGTTGACGATGGCAGCACCGACGCAACGCCTTTGGTCATAGAGCAATTGCGTCACACTTACCCCGAATTGGTTTATTTGCAGTTATCACGCAACTTTGGCAAAGAAGCGGCGTTGACGGCAGGGTTGGCGGCCAGTCGCGGGCAGGTAGTCGTGTGTATGGATGCGGATTTGCAGCATCCTCCTGCTTTGATTGCAACCATGCTGGAGCGTTGGTCTACTGGACTGGAAATGGTCTATGCCGTACGGGAAACCCGCGAGGACGAAGTTTGGCTAAAGCGTGTGGGCACCAGTGTGTTCTACAAGCTGATGCGTACCTCCAATGGCTTACGCGTACCTCGTGATGCCGGCGATTTTCGCTTGATGGATCGCTGTGTCGTCGATGCCCTGATGGCCTTGCCCGAGCGCAGCCGTTTCATGAAAGGCTTGTTTGCCTGGGTGGGTTTCCCGTCCGAGCCTATTTATTACTCCCCTGCCGAGCGTTTGCATGGTGTCAGCCGATTCCGCCCTGCCAAGCTATTGCGCTTTGCCGTGGATGGTTTGACGGCATTTACCACCTGGCCGCTGCGCTTGTTGAGTTTGTTGGGGGCGGTGCTGGCCATGCTGTCTTTCAGCTACGGTTTGTTCATTATCTTCAAGCATTTGATCTATGGAGACGCCGTACGGGGCTGGACCACCTTGATTACAGTGGTGCTGTTCTTTGCGGGGGTGAATATGCTTTCGCTGGGTGTGGTCGGCGAGTATGTCGCCAGCATCTTTGCCGAGGTCAAGAACCGGCCTTTGTACTTGGTGCATCGTCGCCGGGGGCAGGGCTTGGCTCCGGATCAGAAACCCACTCACAGCCCGGACCAAGGCAGTATCCAGAGCCAGACGCAACAGCAGGACTGAGGGTAAGTCCAGTCGGCGAGTGGCTGTTCTGCTTTCAAGTGAAATTGGACGCTACATCGATATTCTGAATCGTTTTGACAGCCACGAAGGTGGCTGCCTAACCCTTTTTGGTTTGGCGATAGACGATGAGTATCGAGAATTCTTTTCCCCCTGCTGGTGTAACCTTGCCACTTGGGCGCGAGCGAGGCCCAGCCTACTGGCTGGGGCAAGGCGTACGAAACCTGGGCACACGCTCTAGCCTGGTCGTGGGCCTGCTGGCGCTGCTGTGGTTTGCGCTGACCCTGGGCACGTATCCCTTGCTGATTCCGGACGAAGGGCGCTATGTCGGCGTGGCCCTGTCCATGCTGGAGTCCGGAGACTATCTGGTGCCGCGTCTGGACGGCTTGCCGTTTTTCCATAAACCCCCCCTGCATTACTGGCTCACTGCCTTGAGTCTGAAAGTGCTGGGTGTGAATTTTATCGCCGCGCGTCTGGTGCCTGCCTTGATGGCGACCTTGTTGATTGTCGGTATGCATGCCTTCCTGAAGCGCCATGCCAGCCAGCAACATGCGGGCTGGACGGCTCTGATTCTGGCCAGCAGCCCATTGCTGTTTGGAGCCTCCCATTACGCCAATCTGGACATGACGGTTGCCGCCTTGATCAGCACTTGTGTGCTCTTGGGTGGCCACGCTGCCTTGCAGATGGAGCAGGGGCGCCCCTATCGCTGGGCCTTAATGGGGCTGTATGCCACGGCAGGTTTGGCGTTTCTGGCAAAAGGCTTGATCGGGATTTTGATTCCTGGCGGCATTCTGGTGTTCTGGTTGCTGGGCCGAGGACAGTGGCGTACCTTGCTGCGTCTGTTTTCTTTCACCGGCCTGGGAGTCTTGTTGCTGGTCGCCACGCCCTGGATGTGGGCCATGCAGGCCCGCTACCCCGGTTTTTTTGACTATTACATCGTCTACCAGCACTTCCAGCGTTTTCTGGAAACGGGCTTCAATAACCCTCAACCTTTCTGGTTCTACTTTGCCCTGATGCCTGTCGCCACCTTGGGCTGGACACCCTTCCTGTTCAGGCGCCTTCGTGGTTCTGCCAGTACTCCCGATGGTCTGGCAGCGATACGTGGCTTGATGCTGTCTGCCCTGCTGACCGTGCTGATTTTCTTTTCCATTCCTGCGTCCAAGCTGGTGGGCTATGTCTTGCCTGCGATTGGCCCTTGGGCGTTCTTCCTGGCGGATGCGGTGATTCGCCGCGGCCAGCGGGATGGGGAAGCCAAGGTAGAGCGCTTTGCGGTCTGGAGCTTGGGTGTTTGTGTCGCGATTTGCGCGCTTGCCGTGGTGACAATGATGCTGCGCCCACAGGTCAACAGCCAGGCTTTGGGCCGTGTACTGGCCAGTGAGTATCAAAAGGGTGACCGGGTCGTCTTTCTGAATAACTACCGCTACGACCTGGGTTTTTACGTTCCGGACTTGCAGAACATCAGCGTCATGGGACGCTGGGATGATCCGGAAATCATGCGTACTGATAACTGGCGTAAAGAGCTGTTGGAAGCGGCCCGTTTTGAACCGCAGCGTGGGGCGATGACCTTGATAGACCGGGAAACCTTGCGTCAGCAACTATGTCGGGACAGCAAAGCGGTAGTCTGGCTGATCGGTTCGCCAGATACCGTCCGTCAAAGCCAGGTGCTCAACCATGCCCAGCGTCTGTATGACGATCAGCGTATCGCGCTGTGGCGCTTTGACCATGATGAGTACGAGCTTATGTGCGACGAAACGCCCAAAGCCGCCCTGCCAGAAACGTCAGCACGGCCAAGCCGATAAGAATCAGGCCCAGTAGTACGTCGTAGCGCAGGCCGGAGTGATTCAGTAAAAACGCATAGCTGGCTTCGTTGACTGCGAAGCCAGCGGCGGACACCAGGAAAAACCGTGCCAGAGCTGGCAGAAAACGGGCATTCTGGGCGCGGAATGTCAGCCAGTAGTGGCCACCAAAAGACACCAGGAACGCGATCAGCCAGCCGAAAAGATTGGCCAGCAGCGGAGACAGGCTCAGCGCCTGTACCAGGGCGATTACAATGCCCCAGTGCGTGAAGGCGGCCAAGGTGCCGACCAGTATGAACAGAATGATTTGACGAGACATAAAGCGGAGCGAGCAGTGTCCAAGGACAGGCAGATCAGTATATGCGCGGATGATTTTGGCATGGCCCCCGCTGTGGACGAGGCCATACTGACATTGGCCCAGGCCCGACGCCTGACAGGAACATCCTGTCTGGTCGATGGGGACAGCTTTGTGCAAAATGCACCGGCACTGCGCCAGAGCACCTTGCAAAAAGGTTTGCACCTGAATTTTACCGAGTTTGCTTCCCAGGCGGGCGTGTATGCCATGCCGCTCAAGCAAGTGATTATCCGCAGTCTGTTGCATCGTCTGGATAGTCGGAAGATCAAGGAGAGCGTGGCCCGCCAACTGGATCGTTTTGAAGCGGTGATGGGGCAGGGCCCGGACTATATCGACGGGCATCAGCATGTGCATCAGCTACCCATGATTCGTGAGGCCTTGCTGGCAGAGATGGAGCGTCGTTATGCGGCTTCCATGCCTTGGCTGCGCTACACCGGCGCCCAGCGTCTGACGACGGGTTTTGCCTTTAAAGACAGATTCAAGGCACAGATTATCGCCGGGCTAGGTTCCAAGGAGTTGCGACGTCTGGCCAGAGCCAAGGGCGTTACCTTGAATAGCAGCTTTACCGGCGTGTACGATTTCCAGGGGGGTAGGGAACGCTACGGCGCCTTGGTCCAGGCCTGGCTGGCGGTGATGCAGCATGGCGACAGCATGATGTGCCATCCTTCTCTGAGTCGCGTGCAGGACGATCCTGTGGGCCAGCAACGTCAGGCGGAGTACGAGGTGTTGGCAGGAGCTCAAATGCAGCAATGGCTGGATCAATACAGCCTGCGTATTGCCTGAGCACGCGTCCGCAGGCAATGTGCAGGCTGGCCTGCTTGGCTGGGTGGCCAGTCAGGCCAAGGACAAAGGGGCTTGCGTACTCCTGGGGAGGAACATACTATTTTTCCTTTCAGTGCTTTTTGCTTATTCCGATTTCAGGAGTGTTTATGTCCTTCCCACATCAGTTTTTGACCGAGCAATTGGCCGTTGCGCCGCAGTTATCGGGAGAGGACATGCAAGCCGTGGCCGATGCTGGTTTTAAAAGTGTCATCATCAATCGTCCCGATAGCGAGGGTGGTCCCGATCAGCCTTTATCGGCAGATGTCATGAAGGCAGCCCAGGCAGCGGGCTTGCAGGTGGAGTATCAGCCCGTTGTGGGTAGCGCCATTACGTCTGCTGATGTTGCCCGTTTTGGTCAATTGCTTGAAGCTTTGCCAGGCCCGACTCTGGCTTATTGCCGCACAGGTACTCGCTGTGCCGTATTGTTTCGTGCATTGAACGAATCCTGACCTGGCTCAAGGTTCAGGTCTGTACTAGCTTGTCCTATGCGTGTATGCAGCGGTAAGCTATTTGTCTCCATTCAAAGGGGTTATGCCATGTTCAAGAAAATTCTGATTCCAACTGACGGTTCCGAGCTCTCTTCCCAAGCTGCCAACAAAGGCGTGACCTTCGCCCGCCAAATGGGCGCCGAGGTTTTGGCTTTGCACGTGACGCAGCCTTTTGCCGCCACAGTTGGTTTTGATGGAATGGCTGCTGCCTACGCCATTACCGACGAGGACTACGACAAGACCGCCAAAGAACAGTCGCAGAAGTACCTGCAACAGATTCTGGACCGTGCCGAGACTGCTGGTGTCAAGGCAACGGGTAAATCCGTGTCCAACTTTAACGTGGCCGATGGTATTGTGCAGGTTGCCGAGCAGGAAGGCTGCGACCTGATCTTTATCGGTAGTCACGGCCGTAGTGGTCTGTCCCGCCTGCTGTTGGGTAGCGTGACCATCAAGGTGCTGAATATGGCCAAGAACACCGTATTGGTGTATCGCGTCAAAGAAAACGATTAATCGTTGTTCAGCCCACAAAAAAACCCGCTTAGCGGGTTTTTTTATGTGCGATGTATTTTGTCAGTGGCTGTGTGTATTGCGCTTGCCAGGTGGTTTTTTTGCTGGCTTTTAGTGGCGATAGATCTTGAGCATCACCGTGGCAAACACGTGCAGTCCACTTTATTGGCTGCGTGGCTCCAACTGCTGTTTATGGGTGACGACTGCCTGCAAGACAATAGGCAACAGCTCCCCATCTTCGCTTTTACCGCTGGGATTTTGCTGCACAAAATCCAGTAGGGACCGGCGCATGCGTGGGTCCCAGAACTTCTGAATGTGTTCTGCAATCTCGCGCAGACCTTGCTCCCGATTGCTCAGGGTTTCAAAGAATTGGCCGATCTGGTTGGCCATGGGAATCAAAGGAACAATGTTCATGGTGATGTGGCCGAGTGTGACTCGGCAGAATTCAGGTAGTGGGGATGGCTGTACAGCGTGAAGCTGCGGTCACGGGCAAAGGCAGCCAGCATGACTCCCAGTTCCTCGGCAATCTGCACGGCATAGGCGGTGGGGGCGGAGACGGCCACCACAAAGTTGATGCCCATGGCAGCGGCCTTCTGGACCATCTCGAAGCTGGCACGGCTGGAGATCAGCACCATGCCAGAGCGGGGATCAATATTGTTGCGCAGCATGTGGCCCAGCAGCTTGTCCAGCGCGTTGTGGCGGCCTACATCCTCGCGCACGGCCAGGATATCGCCTTGCAGATTGCACCAGGCAGCGGCGTGGGTAGCCCCCGTCAGTTGATGCAAAGGCTGGCTGGAGCGCAAGGCATCCAGCGCCTGGAAGATGGCGGCAGCATCGGGGCTGTGCTCGGGAGTATTCAGACGGGGTAGCTGTCGGCGTACCTCGTCCAGGCTTTCCAGACCACACAAACCACAGCCTGTACGACCGGCCAACTGGCGGCGACGCGCCTTGAGCTGATGCTGGCAGGCACTGGCAATTTCGATTTGCAGCAAGCTGCCGCGTTCGCTTTCCAGCACATCCACGCCGCGTATATCGTCAGCCGTACGGATGATGCCCTCGGTCATGGAAAATCCGTAAGCCAGATCCTCCAGATCGCTGGGGCTGCATAACAAGGCACTATGGCTGATGCCATTGAATTCCAGAGCCACGGCTTGTTCGCGCGCCAGCGCATCCTGATCCTCTTGGGGCAGGGTGTCAGCTTGTGTTTGTGCTGGGGTACGCGCCTGCCGCCATACGGTGGCAGGGGCGCTGGCATCACGAAAATCTGCCTGGCTCACGTGGCAACTCCTTAGGGCCTATTGGGACGCATCATACTTTCGCGACGGCCTCGGCATGCTCATGCGAGTGGCTGTGATCCGTCTGGGCCAAATCCTCGGCTGGGACGGTCTCGCCTTGCAGGAGACGCTGCTGAATATCGTGAAAACGGTTCCAGCGATTTTGCCAGGCCGACTCGGACGTGACGCGCTGAATCTGTACCGCTGTCACCTTGTACTCGGGGCAGTTGGTTGCCCAGTCCGAGTTGTTGGTGGTGACCACGTTGGCGCCCGACTCGGGAAAGTGGAAAGTAGTATAGACCACCCCTGGCTGCACTCGTTCGGTCACCGTTGCACGCAAGGCAGTCTCGCCCGCACGGCTCTTGACCGAGACTTTGTCGCCACTGCGAATGCCACGATCTTCGGCATCCACCGGGTGAATTTCCAGCAAGTCCTCCGCATGCCAGGCCACGTTGTCGGTACGGCGGGTTTGTGCGCCCACATTGTATTGCGACAGGATGCGGCCTGTGGTCAGCAGCAAGGGGAACTTGCGGCTGCTGCGCTCTTCGGTAGGCACGTATTGGGTCAGCATGAAGCGGCCCTTGCCACGCACGAACTCGTCGATATGCATGGTGGGGGTGCCTTCAGGGGCTTGTTCGTTGCAAGGCCATTGCACGCTGCCACCCAGTTCCTGGATGCGATCGTAGGACACGCCGGTAAAGGTGGGGGTCAGGCGGGCGATCTCGTCCATGATCTGGCCGGGGTGCTCGTAGTTCATGGGGTAGCCCAGCGCACGGGCCAGGGCGCAGGTGACTTCCCAGTCAGCCATGCCAGCCTTGGGCTCCATCACTTTGCGTACGCGCGAAATACGACGCTCGGCGTTGGTGAAGGTGCCGTCTTTTTCCAGGAAGGACGAACCGGGCAGGAACACGTGGGCGTACTTGGCGGTCTCGTTCAGGAACAGATCCTGTACTACTACGCACTCCATGGCAGCCATGGCGGCAGCCACGTGCTGGGTGTTCGGGTCAGACTGAACAATGTCTTCGCCTTGGCAGTACAGACCCTTGAAGCTGCCACTTAGAGCGGCCTCGAACATATTGGGAATGCGCAAACCAGGCTCGGATTGCAGGGACACGCCCCAGGCCTGTTCAAACTGCTGGCGTACGCTGGTGTCCGAGACGTGACGGTAGCCAGGGAACTCGTGCGGGAAGGAGCCCATATCGCAGGAGCCTTGCACGTTGTTCTGACCACGCAACGGGTTCACACCCACGCCTTCGCGGCCCACGTTGCCGGTCGCCATGGCCAGGTTGGCAATGGCCATTACGGTGGTGGAACCCTGGCTGTGCTCAGTTACGCCCAGACCGTAGTAAATCGAGCCGTTGCCGCCGGTGGCGTACAGACGGGCGGCGCCACGGATGTCGTTGGCGGACACACCACAGATCTCGGCCATGGCTTCTGGCGAGTTCTGGGGCTGGCTGACAAAGCTGCGCCATTCATTGAAGGCGGCGGTATCGCAGCGTTCGGCCACATAGGTTTCGTTCACCAGATTTTCGGTGACGATAACGTGAGCCATGGCGGTCAGGATGGCGGTGTTGGTGCCGGGGCGCAGGGGCAGGTGGTAGTCGGCCTGGATGTGCGGCGAGCTGACCAGTTCGGTCTGGCGCGGGTCAATCACGATCAGGCGGGCACCTTGGCGCAGGCGGCGTTTCAGGCGCGATGCAAATACGGGGTGGGCGGCGCTGGGGTTGGCCCCTATCACGATGACCACGTCGGTGTGCATCACCGAGTCAAAGGTTTGCGTACCGGCGGACTCACCCAGGGTCATCTTCAGGCCGTAGCCGGTCGGGGAGTGACACACGCGGGCGCAGGTGTCCACGTTATTGGTGCCAAAGGCGGCACGAACCAGCTTTTGCACCAGATAGGTTTCTTCGTTGGTACAACGCGAGGAGGTAATACCACCCACAGCGTCACGACCATGTTGATCCTGAATGCGACGGAACTCGGAGGCGGCGTAATGGATGGCCTCGTCCCACGACACCTCCTGCCAGGGGTCTGTAATGCTCTTGCGTATCATGGGGCTCAGGATACGGTCCTGGTGAGTGGCGTAACCCCAGGCGAAACGGCCTTTCACGCAGGCATGACCACGGTTGGCCTTGCCGTCTTTCCAGGGCGTCATGCGAATGACCTTGTCGCCCTTCATCTCGGCCTTGAAGCCGCAACCCACACCGCAATAAGCACAGGTGGTGATGACGGCGTGCTCGGGCTGGCCCAGATCGATGACGGATTTTTCCATCAGGGAGGAGGTCGGGCAGGCTTGAACGCAAGCGCCACAGGACACACAATCGCTGCCCAGGAAATCGTTGTTCTGACCGGCAGTGACGCGCGACTCAAAGCCGCGCTTGTCGATGGTCAGTGCAAAGGTGCCCTGAACTTCCTCACAGGCGCGCACACAGCGGTTGCAGACAATGCACTTGCTGGAGTCGTAGGCAAAGTAAGGGTTGGAGTTGTCGGTGCTGTCGTCCAGGTGGTTGGCGCCATCAAAGCCATAACGCACGCTGCGCAGGCCCACGACACCGGCCATGTCTTGCAGTTCGCAATTGCCGTTGGCGGGACAGGTCAGGCAGTCCAGCGGGTGATCGGAGATGTACAACTCCATCACGTTGCGGCGCAGCTTGTGCAGGGTATCGTTTTCGGTTTGGACGACCATGCCTTCCTCCACCAAGGTGGTGCAGGAAGCAGGGTGGCCGCGACGGCCTTCAATGTCCACCAGGCACAGACGGCAGGAGCCAAACGCTTCCAGCGAGTCGGTAGCGCACAGCTTGGGAATATTGATGCCCGCCAAGGCGGCGGCGTGCATCACGGAAGTGCCAACGGGCACTTCAATCAATTTGCCATCAATGGTCAGGTTGACCATCTCGGTCTGGGTCGAGGCTGGGGTGCCCAGGTCACGTTCGCGTACGGCGACTGTTTCTTTCATGGTGATCTCCGTCTTAGACCTTGGCCAGGTCCTGCTCGGTTTGCGGGGCCAGTCCAAAATCCTGGGGAAAGTGTTCCAGCGCGGACAGGACGGGATAAGGGGTCATGCCGCCCAAGGCGCACAAGGACCCGGAGAACATGGTGTCGCACAGGTCGCGCAGCAGCTCGACATGGTTGTCCATGTCTTCGCGGCGACGGATCTTCTGGATGGTCTCCACGCCACGCGTAGAGCCGATGCGACAGGGGGTGCATTTGCCACAGGATTCGATGGCACAGAACTCCATGGCGTATTGCGCCATGTGGGCCATGTCCACTGTGTCGTCAAAGGCCACCAGACCACCGTGACCGACCATGGCATTGATCTTCATGTAGGCTTCGTAGTCCAACGGGACATCCCACTGGTGTTCGGGCAGATAGGCCCCCAGGGGGCCACCAACCTGTACTGCCCGCAAGGGACGACCGCTGGCGCTGCCGCCACCGTAGTCGTACAGCAGTTCGCGCAGGGTAACGCCGAAGGCTTTTTCCACCAGACCACCGTTTTGCAGATTGCCGGTCAACTGGAATGCCAGCGTGCCACGCGAGCGGCCCATGCCGTAGTTCTGGTAGTAGGCACCACCCTTGGCCAGAATCACGGGCACGGAAGCCAGGGACACTACGTTGTTGATGACCGTAGGCTGACCAAACAAGCCTTTGATGGCGGGCAGAGGCGGTTTCACACGCACCATGCCGCGCTTGCCTTCCAGACTGTCGAGCAGAGCGGTTTCTTCACCACAAATATAGGCGCCGGCTGCCTTGCGTACTTCCAGATCGAACTCGCAGCCGCTGCCTTGAATGTTCTTGCCCAGCCAGCCCGCCGCGCGCGCTGCCTCAATGGCTTCGTTCAAGGCCTGCACGGCCAGCGGGTATTCGGAACGCACATAGATGTAGCCATAGGTCGCACCGACGGCCAGACCAGCAATCGTCATGCCTTCTACCAGACACAGGGGATCGCCTTCCATCAGCATGCGATCAGAAAACGTGCCCGAGTCGCCTTCGTCGGCATTACAGACAATGTATTTCTGCTGTGCCGGGGTGTTCAGTACCGTGTTCCATTTGATACCGGTTGGGAAAGCAGCCCCGCCTCGACCACGCAGGCCGGAGTCGGTCACTTCTTTCACAATGGCGGCAGGCTCCATGGCCAGTGCTTTGCTCAAACCTTCAAAGCCACCACAGGCCTGATAGTCGGCCACGCTGACCGGATCAATCATGCCCACGCGAGCAAACGTCAGGCGTTCCTGATTCTTCAGGTAGGGGATGGCGTCCGTCAGACCGTGGCACAACTTATGTGCACCGCCTTGCAGGAAACCAGCGTCGAACAGACCGGGCAGATCTTCAGTCTGGACAGGGCCGTAAGCCACACGGCCTTCTGCCGTTTGCACTTCCACCATGGGCTCCAGCCATAGCAAACCGCGCGAGCCATTGCGCACAATCTGCACATCCAGACCGCGCTCCTGAGCCTGGGTCGCCAGTTGCTGGGCAATCTCATGGGCGCCCATGGCGACCGCCGCCGTGTCGCGCGGAACGTAAACGGTAATGGTGCTCATGACTGCGCCTCCTGGCTGCTTAGCAGGGCGTCCAGTTTTTCGGGGGTGACGCGTGCATGGGGAACGCCATCGAGCATGACGGCGGGGGACTGAGCACAGAGGCCCAGACAGTAGACAGGCTCCAGCGTGTACTGGCCATCGTCGCTGTTTTCATGGAAGTCGCAGTTCAGGCGGCGACGGGCATGAGCCGTCAGCTCCAGCCCGCCCCGCGCCTGACAGGCCTCAGCCCGGCAGATTTCCAGGGTATGAGTCGCGTGGGGCTGGGTGCGGAAGTGGGTGTAAAAAGAGATAACGCCATGGATTTCCGCCCGGGACAGAGCCAACTGTTCGGCCAGCACCGGCACCACGGACTCGGGAATACAGGCAATCCGGTCCTGAATGGTGTGCAAAATAGGCAACAGGTTACCTTTCTGGCCGGCGTGCTCCTGCACGGCCTGCAAGGCGACCTCTACAGGAGTCAGACCGGACAGGTCCTGCTCCTGGGTATGAGGGGATGTTTGCATGTCCTGTGTGCGCGGTGCCCGGGTTAGGAGCCTGCGCCTCCATGTTTTTTATGCACGGATGTGCATATTATTTAGCAGTGTTTTCCCTTGTAATCTAACCACTTAAGTCCATAACTTCAATAAGCAATATTTCGCATATATAATGTTTGGTACATGCAGCACAAAACATAAATACGAAAACACACTGGTCTACAAAAACATATGACCAAACAGAAATTCAAAGCCCGGCTGCGCTCTGAATGGATTCTGGAAAATGCAGACGGCGTGGAACTTCCCATGGGGGATGTGCTGCGTTTGTTGGGTGCCATCGAGCGACTGGGGCACCTGGCGGGAGCCAGCAAGGAATGCCAGTTTTCCTACAGACATGCCTGGGGCTTGTTGCGCAATGCCGAACAACAGTTTGATGCGGCCTTGCTGGAAACCTCCCGGCGCAAGGGCACCAAGCTGACTGAGTTTGCCCAGCGTTTGCTATGGGCAAACCGGCGCCTGGATGCGCGTTTGACGCCGACCCTGGAAAGCATGGCTTCCGAGCTGGAAGAGGAACTGGGCCGCTTGTATGCCCAGCCTTTGGACCGTTTGCGCTTTCAGGCCAGTCACGGGTTTGCGATTGAAGGGCTGATGCGCTTTGCCAACGAACACGATGGTTTGCCGCTGGAGCTGCGCTATCGCACCGCTATCGAGGCGCTGGCTTCGCTGGAGCGTGGGGACTGTGATCTGGCCGGTTTCCAGGTTCCGGTAGGCGAGTTCGAGGTGGCTGCCATGCGCCGTTATGGGCAATGGTTGTCACCAGCACGTCACCGGCTGATTTTCCTTTCCACACGCCGGACAGGCTTGTTTGTGGAAAAGGGAAACCCCAAGAACATTACCGGCATGGCCGATTTGCTGCGCCCTGATGTGCGCTTTGTGAACCGTCAGATGGGCTCCAGCACGCGCTTTCTGGCCACCTTGCTGCTGGGTCAGTTAGGGGTAAACACGAATGCGGTGCTGGGCTTTGAAACCACAGAATTGACGCATATGGCGGTGGCGGCTCACGTTGCCAGCGGAATGGCCGATACCGGTCTGGGTGTGGAAACCGCGGCCAGTCGCTGCGGGCTGGAGTTCATTCCCCTGGCACAAGAGCGTTATTTCATCGCGGTCGAGCAAGAGGCGCTGGATAAGGCTCCTATGCAGCAACTGATGAACGTGATTGGCGGTTCCGCGTATAGTCAATTCATGCAAGATCTGGTGGGTTACGACCCACGGGGTTTGGGACAGATCATGACGCTGGAACAGGCATTTGGGCAAGCGGCCGACCTGCTCTGGCGTTAGACTCCCTCGCTTGACGAAAACACACACCATGAGACGGGGCCAACCCTGTCCTTGAACGAAAGAGAACACCATGAGCGATGAGCATGGGCCAAAACGTGAACCTGTGTCTGTAGACCAGGTTCAGTACAGGCCATATCAAGAAGCTGCTCCCCCAGGTTCAGAGACCCGGCCCTTGGGGCAGGGAGACACGCAGCCTGCTGGATCGGGGGGGGAGAGGCCGTCCGTCATCGAGCAGGGGGTGCAAGCGGGTGCTGCCGAGCCTGCACGCCGCCCGACCGTGCGGATTGCCGCTGTGTCCGGACAACCGCTGGACCAGCGCCGCCGTCCGTTTCACGATCTGCGTATTTCCCTGACCGACAAGTGCAATTTCCGCTGTACCTATTGCATGCCCAGGGAAGTGTTTGGCACGGACTATGAGTTCCTGCCTCACTCCTCCCTGCTCAGCTTTGAAGAGATCGAGCGTGTGGCAAGGCAGGCGGTTTCCCTGGGTGTGCGCAAGCTGCGCTTGACAGGCGGCGAGCCACTATTGCGTCGAAATATTGAAGTGCTGATTGCCATGCTGGCCAAGCTGCGTACACCGGAAGGTGATCCGGTAGAGCTGACCTTGACCACCAATGGCACCTTGCTGGGTCGCAAAGCCCAGTCTTTGAAAGACGCGGGCTTGAATCGTGTCACCGTCAGCCTGGATGCCTTGGATGATGCCCGCTTTACGCAATTGAGCGATAGCGGCGTGTCCGTGTCCACTGTGCTGGATGGCATTGCCAAGGCGCAGGCCGTGGGTTTGAGCCCGGTGAAGGTCAATATGGTGGTGCGCAAAGGACTGAATGACGACCAGATTCTGCCTATGGTGGAGCACTTCAAAGGCTCGGGCCAGATTCTGCGCTTTATTGAATATATGGACGTGGGCAACAGCAATGGCTGGAACCTGGAAGAGGTCGTCAGTGGTGCGGAGATTGTGGAGCGTATCCAGTCCTGTTTCGAGCTGGAACCGGTCGCTGCTCAGTATCGCGGCGAAGTCGCCAGCCGCTGGCGTTTCAAGGATGGCACGGGTGAAGTCGGCGTCATTACCAGTGTGACGCAACCCTTCTGTGGGGACTGTTCGCGCATGCGTCTTTCCCCCGAAGGACGCTTGTTCCTGTGCCTGTTTGCTTCTCAAGGTTATGATGTGCGGGCGCAATTGCGTTCGGGTGCCTCCGACGACCAGTTAGCCGCCTATATGCACGGCGTCTGGACGGGACGGCAGGACCGATATTCCGAGATTCGGGGTGAGCAAACCACGAGTCGTGACCGTATAGAAATGAGTTACATCGGCGGATGATAAGCACACAGGACATCAGCGGTATTGTGCTGGCAGGTGGTCGGGCCCGGCGTTTTGATTTGTCGGGCCAGATCGATAAAGGCTTGCTGCTGTTGCAGGGCCAACCCTTGGTCCAGCATTTGGTGCGTCGCCTGCGTCCGCAGGTGGGGACTATCCTGATCAGTGCCAATCGCAATCCTGAACAATATGTCCATTGGGGCCGCGTGGTCCCGGATGCGCTGGAGCTGGAGGGCTATCTGGGCCCGCTGGCCGGTTTGGCCAGTGTGCTGAATCAGATCAGCACGCCGTGGGCCTTGTCCTGCCCGGTGGATTTGCCCTTTGTACCCGTGGATTTGGGCAAGCGGCTGATCAAGGCCGTAGAAGAGCAGGGCGCGGTTGCCGCCTATGCACAGACAGAGCGCAGTCATCCTTTGTGTTTGTTATTGCGTGCTGATCAGGCCGCGGGCCTGAAAGAATATCTGCTCAGCGGCGAGCGCCGCGTCATGAGCTGGCTGGAAAGCATAGACGCGGTGGAGGTAGATTTCCGCGATGCGCCGGAACATGCTTTCTTCAATATCAATACGCCGCAGGATCTGGATCAGGCCCAAAGCTGGTAAACCTGTTGTAGTGGTTTTGCTGCTCGTGTGTGAATGTTCCTTTACGTAGGCCTGCTCAGAAGCCGGCTGTCTTTACTTGAAGAATTTTTAAATAGCGCCAAACAAAAACAAACAACGCAAAAAACCGCCCTGATCAGGGCGATTTTTTTATGGCAAAGCCAAAGCGTGGATAAGCGTCCGAGCTTATGCCTGCCACTGGCTGTATTCATACAGACGCACCACATTGCCGGGGGCGACATGGGAGTCGGCAGGGATGCGGGCCAGTGCCTGAGCCCAGGGCAGGGAGCTGATCACGCCCGAGCCCTGATTATTGAATGGACGCGCCAGCAGGCGACCTTGTTCGTCGCTATCCACTTGTACTCGGATGAACTCTTCGCGGTCACCTTCAAAGTGGCGCTCGCCTTGCAAAATGCCGTAGCGAATCGCAGGCAGTACTTGATGGCGGCCTTGCAGTCGACGAATCAGCGGTGACACCATCAAGGAAAACACGGCGTAGGAGGACACCGGATTGCCGGGCAGGCAGACCAGGGGCTTGTTGTCTATGTACGCCAGTGCCAGCGGTTTACCAGGCTTCATGCGCACTTTCCACAGATCCAACTGACCGCCTATTCCTTCGATAGCCGGTTTCACAAAATCCTTTTCACCGACCGAGACACCGCCTACGGTCAGCACCAGGTCGCAGCGTTGCAGCAGCTCTTTCAGGGCGTCTTGAATAGCTTCCAGTGTGTCTTTGGCATGGACAGCATGGACTGTTTCAACCCCTAGTGCTTGAAGCTGTGCACACAGCATGGGAGCGTTGGAATTGTAGATCTGGCCGGTTTCCAGTGGCTGACCGGCGGGGGTCAGCTCGTCGCCTGTGGTCAGAATGCCCACCGTCAGGCGAGGGTAGACCTGTAGTTGGGCATGGCCTTGCGCAGCCAGTTGGGCAATATGGGCTGCTGTCAGCTTGGTGCCTGTGGTGATCAGCACCTCACCGATGCGCATGTCTTCTCCACGGCGGCGGATGTTCACGCCCGCGGTGGGCATGTCCAGAATGCGTACGCCTTGTTCGTCTTCCTGGCAGTTTTCCTGAATTACCACCGTATCGGCACCGGGCGGCAGCATGCTGCCGGTAAAGATGCGAATCGCCATGTTCTCTTTCAGCGTTTCAGGAATATCGCCGGCATAGCAGCGTTGCTGAATGGGCAACACCTTGCCATCGGCAATATCAGCCAGGCGCAGGGCATAGCCGTCCATGGCGCTATTGTCGGCGGGCGGCATGTCTAGCTGGGCTTGAATATCCTGGGCCAGAATACGTCCCAAGGCTTGCGACAAGTCGCAGGTCTCGGTGTGGGTGGGAACTTGCCCTGCCTGGGCCAGCCTTTGCTGTGCTACGTCAAATTCGATCATAGGATGGATAAATTCGATAAAACGATGTGTGGCTCAGGGCGTCAGAGCACGGTGGAAAGAAGGTTGTTCGGGAGC
Organism: Alcaligenes faecalis; assembly: GCF_041521385.1. Lineage (NCBI taxonomy): Bacteria > Pseudomonadati > Pseudomonadota > Betaproteobacteria > Burkholderiales > Alcaligenaceae > Alcaligenes > Alcaligenes faecalis. The sequence continues at coordinate 2,977,763 of NZ_CP168006.1, forward strand.
TGCTCTGCCTGTGTTGGTATCAGGGCGTGGCTGGCTCCAGATACTCAGAGGCGAAATTGCACGGACGATGGCGGCTGTCCAGTTGTTCTTTCAGGATCTTTTCCCAGGCCAGCTTGCAGGCACCGCCCGAGCCGGGAATGCAGAACAGCAAGGTTCGGTTGGCCGTGCCAGCCAGCGCATCGGATTGCAAGGCCGAGGAGCCAATATCCTGATAGGACAGGTAGCGGAACTGTTCGCCAAAGCCGGTAATGACCTGATCCAACAAGGGGGTGACTGCGGCAATTGTGGATTTCTTGTGGCTGAAGCCGGTGCCGCCATTGCAGATGATGACGTTGATTTCCGGGTCCAGAATCCACTGGCTGAGCAGGGCGCGGATGGCGTAAATATTATCCTTGCTGATGGCTCGCTGTACGCAGTAGTGGCCGTTTTCTGTCAGGCTGGCTGCCAGGTAATCGCCGGAAGTGTCATCATCCGGGCCTCGGCGGTCCGAGATGGTCAGCACCGCCGCGTTCAAGCGGGCAGCGGGTAAATCAGTCTTGGCTTTAGACATGCTTGTGGGTGTCCGCAGAGGTATTCCAGGAGTCGGTTTTCTGGGCGTCGCTGTCGCGCTGCTGTACCCAGAAACGCTTGCCGTCAGCCAAGGTTTCACGCTTCCAGAAAGGAGCGCGGGTTTTCAGTACGTCCATGATGAATTCGCAGGCGCGAAAAGCGTCGCCACGGTGGGCACTGGTGACACCAACATAAACGATTTGTTCGGTCAGGTGCAGCTCGCCCACACGGTGTACGACCAGCGTGTCCAGTATGGGCCAGCGTTGACGAGCCTGCTCGCAAACCGCTTCAATCTCGCGCTCGCACATGCCGGGGTAGTGTTCCAGGAACAGGGATTCGGTGGCGGTGCCGTCGGCCTGATCGCGCACATAGCCGGTAAAGGTCACCATGGCACCGGCTTTGCCGCCAGCCGTGGCGCGCAGCTCGGCGTTCAGGGCGGCAACATCAAAATCGTCGGTCTGGATGCGAATCATCTCAACCTCCAGTGACGGGCTCGAACACAGCCACTTCATCACCGGGTCGGACAGGGTCGGTGGGCTTGGCGTGGAACTGGTTCACCGCGACATGCAGGCGGCCGGCCATATCGCTCAAATTCGGGTGGCGCTGCAGCAGAGCATCCGTCCATTGCTGGACGGTGCCTTCCTGAGGCCATTCCCAGTTTTCCTGGCGCTGGCCTGTGCGTTCGGCCACTTGGGCGAAGTACAGGACGCGCAATGTTAAAGGGCTTGTCATGCTATCTCCGTGAAAGGGCTTAGAGCTGGGCAGTCCAGGTCCCGCTTTTGCCGCCGGTTTTCTCCAGCAAACGGGTCTGTTCGATCACAATGCCTTTGTCGGCCGCTTTACACATATCGTAAATCGTCAGGGCGGCAATGGAGCAGGCCGTCATGGCTTCCATCTCGACGCCGGTCGTGTAGCGGGTGCGGCAGGTGGCCAGCACCGCAATGGTGCCTGTTGAGGCGTCGCTTTCAAAATCAATGCCGACAAAATCCAAAGGCAGGCTGTGGCACATGGGAATCAGCTCGGCACAGCGTTTGGCGGCCAGCACGCCGGCCACGCGTGCGGTGTTCAGCACTTCGCCCTTGGCATTGTGCTGGGCCGACAGTAATTGGTAGGCGGCAGGACTCAGACGCACCACGGCGCGGGCGGTTGCCGAGCGGGAGGTGGCGGATTTGTGGCTGACATCGACCATCTGAACTTTCCCATCTTCATCCAGATGGGAAAGGTGCAAATCTGTATTTTCGGTAGGGGTGCTCATGATCGCTCCGGGGACCGGGCCTAGTGCGCGGCTCTAATTGTTTATGGTTGCATTATATACACCCGGTGCGGTGGCTCTGATTAAGGCGCCGATGGGTTACGGTCTTCCCGCAGGCGGGCCGGGTCCAGTAGTCGGGCCAGCTCGATCAGGGTACGGGCCTGCATTTTTTCCAGTGCTCGGGCGCGGTGTACCTCCACCGTGCGCATGGTGATGTTCAGGTCCTGGGCAATCTGCTTGTTCAGCCGTCCTTCCAGCGCCAGGGCCAGCACCTCGCGCTCGCGTTGGGACAAGGTGTCCAGTCGCTCTTCCAGCGCCTGCTCATTGTCGCGCTCTGCCTGGCTGGCCTCGTAGCTGCGCAGCACGTCCAGCACGCGGTCCACCAGGTCGTTATCGTTAAAAGGCTTTTCGATGAAATCCGCCGCGCCTTGTTTCAGCGCGTTTACGGCCAGGGGCAGGTCGCCGTGGCCAGTCAGGAAAATAACGGGCAGGCAGGACTGGCGCAGGCGCAATTGCTCAAAGACTTCCAGGCCTGACAAGCCGTCCATGCGTATGTCGAGCAGAATGCAGCCGTGGGTTTCGGGGCTGAGGGCATTCAGAAAAGCCTCGCCGTTTTCCCAACGTTCGGTATTGACCTGACGGGTGGAGAAAAGCCAGGACAGGGCATCGCGGATGGCCGGGTCGTCGTCCACGATGTGGACCAAAGGGGCGCGCTTAGTCATGTTCAATCAAGGGTAAGGAAAACAGGAAGGTGGCACCGTGGGGAACCCCGTTTTCAAACCAGAGTTTGCCATGGTGCAGCTCCACAATGGAGCGGCAAATATTCAGGCCAATGCCCAGGCCCTGGGCTTTGGTGGTGGTAAAGGCCTGGAACACTTCGGCCATGATCGTGGCTGCCACACCAGGGCCCTGGTCGGCCACCATCACCAGCACCACGCCGTTGCTGGCCTGCATGCTGACTTCCAGTACCCGGCGCTCTGGCTCCAGGCCGGACATGGCCTCAGCGGCATTGCGCAGCAGGTTGAAAATCAGTTGTTCCAGCAGCACCTTGTCGCCCATGACGGGCAGGTTCTCGGGGTGGGAGGGCACAATCAACTGAATCTGGTGGTGACGCAGGCCTGCTTTGGCCATGGCCAGTGCGCCTTGCAGGGCATCAGGCAAGTTCAGGGAGCTGAGCTGAGGGTCGCGCTTGCGGACAAAGTCGTGGATGCGGTGGATGATTTGTCCGGCACGACGGGTTTGTTCTGCCAGACTTTCCAGGCCTCGGCGCAGTTGCTTGGGGTCCAGCGGTTCCTGGCCCAGCAGGTTCAGGGAGCCGGCTGCATAGCTGGCAATGGCCGAGAGCGGCTGGTTCAGTTCATGGGCCAGTGTGGAGGCCATCTCGCCCATGGTGATGAGTTTGGCCGTATGGTGCAGTTGCTCGGATTGTGAACTGGCCAAGGCTTCTGCCTGTTTGCGTGAACTGACATCGATGATGGAGCTGATCCAGCCTACGTGCCGCTGCTGGGCGTCAATCAGTGGGGATTCAAAGACCTGCACATCAACGCGCGAGCCGTCCGGGCGCTGGAACAGCGTGTCAAAGACTTGCACGGAGCGGGAGGATTTCAGACGGTCCCGACGCTCCAGCGTTTCATCCATCATCTCCGGCACCCACCAGGGCATGGGGGGCACCAGACCGATAACCTCTTCGCTGCTACGGCCTACCAGCTCGCAAAACGCCGGGTTGACATACAGCACCTTGCCGTCCAGATCGCGGGCGCGCATACCGGTCACCATGGAGTTCTCGATGGCACTGCGAAAGGCTTGTTCCTGCATCAGGGCTAGTTCCGCATCGCGGCGCTTGCGGGCGTAGTGATGCTGCATGGCCAGGTTCACCACAGCCAGCAGGGCCAGACCGGCAATCACGGTCAGCAGCAAGGTGAAGGTGGGAATGTTTGTTTGTGGATAAGGCGTCATCAGCAAGCGCACACCATGCAGGGGCGGGTCTACCGACATGGCGTAACGCAATTCGCTTTGCCCCGGCTCGCCTTTGGAGCGTGTGGCAAGCGTCTGATCGCCCTGGTCAATCAAGGAAACGTGATATTGCTCGGCGATCCACCAGGGCACGTTCTCCATCAGGATGGTGGCCAGGGAAAAAGTGGCGCGCAAGGTGCCGACAATATCGTTGTGCTCGTAAATGGGCACCACCAGATCCAGCACGCTTTCCTGATGCTCATTGGAGTAGTAGGCCGGCAGCCAGGTAGAGGTGCGCGGTGTGCTGACGTGGGCCGCAATCCGGGTGTCGGCACCCGGTGGCCGCACCAGCAAGGTGGTGCCAAAGCGATCTTGTACCGCGACTTTGAGTAGATCGGGGTGAATGGTCTTGAAGTGCTGTAGCTGCGTTAATGCCGTCTGGGTGGTGATGGGCTGGGAGTGGACTTTAATCTCACTGGCAATGCGGCGTAAATTGTTCTCATGCGAGCGCAACTGAAAGGACAGGGACTGCTCTACCCACAAGGCATTGCGTATCAGTTCGTTGGATTGCTCCTCATGGCGCTCTTTGCTGACTGCCCAGGCAAACACGCCCATCAGCAGCACAATAATCAGAATGGCCAAAATAGGCACATAGCTGCTGATCGGGTGGGCAGCCAGGGTGCGTGAGGCAGACTGGCGCATGAATCCGGACGGACGGGCAAGACGCATCATGACAAAAGGTTTCGGATTTCCACAATAGATAATTCGGGATCGCTTTTTTAAGCTACACGCTTTCACGCAAATCAATCAATAACACGTGTCGGTTCCCCACCGACCGGAGGCAAACATGAAAAAGACCCTTGTGGCCAGCTTGCTGGCGTCCGTATTTTTGTCCGCGCCTGTTCTGGCTGACCCCATGATCATCAAGTTCAGCCACGTTGTGTCGCCCGATACACCAAAAGGCAAGGGGGCATTGCGCTTTAAAGAACTGGCTGAAAAATACACCGAGGGCAAGGTCGTTGTCGAAGTCTACCCGAACTCGCAACTGTACAAAGACAAGGAAGAGCTGGAAGCGTTGCAACTGGGCGCCGTACACATGCTGGCCCCATCGCTGGCCAAGTTTGGTCCTCTGGGTGTGCGCGAATTTGAGGTGTTCGATCTGCCTTTTATCTTCAATGACCGTACGGACCTGCGTAAAGTGACCGAGGGGCCGGTGGGCCGGATGTTGCTGGACAAGCTGGAACCCAAAGGTATCAAGGGCCTGTCCTACTGGGATAACGGCTTTAAGGTCATGAGTGCCAACACGCCCTTGAAAAGCGTGGACGATTTCCTGGGTCTGAAGATGCGTATCCAGTCCTCCAAGGTTCTGGAAGCCCAGTTCAAGGCATTGGACGCTGTGCCTCAGGTGATGGCGTTCTCCGAGGTGTACCAGGCCCTGCAAACCGGTGTGGTTGATGGCACCGAGAACCCGCCATCCAATATGTACACCCAGAAAATGCACGAAGTGCAAAAACACGCCACCGTGTCCAACCACGGTTATCTGGGCTATGCCGTGATCGTGAACAAGAAGTTCTGGGAAGGTCTGCCTGACGATATTCGCCAAGGCATGGAAAAAGCCATGGACGAAGCCACGGTTTACGCCAACGACATTGCTGAGCAAGAGAACAACGATTCCATGAAGGCCATGCAAGAGTCCGGCAAGACTCAGTTCTATCCGTTGAGCGATGCCGAGCGCCAGGAATGGGTCAAGCAGTTGCAGCCTGTTCACAAGGAAATGGCGTCCCGTATCGGTCAGGACGTGATCGATGCCTTTTACAAGGCGACCGAATAAAGTCGGTTTTCCCTGATTGTCTTGTACAGGTCTGTTTCAGACCTGCTCCGTTTTTCTTCCCGCTACTGCGCTGCGCCTGCCCGTGATCCGGGTGGGCTCGCTGTAGTCTGGAGCTACCCATGTTCTTACGTATTCTGGACCGCTTTGAGGAGGCGTTCATTTCGCTTCTCATGGTGGCCGCCGTGGTGATTATTTTCGTAGCGGTCTGCCAGCGTTACTCGGTCAGCATGCTGGCTGATCTGGTGTCCTGGTCGCGTGCCCAGGGTTACGAATCCGTGATGGCTATGGCCCGTTCAAGCTATCGCAGTGTGGCTGGCATCAATTTGCTTTGGGCGCAGGAGCTTTGTATTTACCTGTTTGTCTGGATGGCCAAGTTTGGCGCCGCATACGGCGTACGCGTGGGTATCCACGTGGGGGTGGACGTGCTGGTTAACGCGGTAGGACCGCGTTGGCGTCATCTGCTGGTGGTGATTTCCCTGTTCGCCGGTGCCTTGTTTACCGCCATGGTTGCCTGGATTGGCGGCAGCTTTGTGTACGACATTGCCCAGACAGCCCAAGTGTCGGCTGACCTGGAGGTGCCAGTATGGATTGTGTATCTGGCGGTGCCTGCGGGTTCCCTGCTGATGTGCTTCCGTTTCCTGCAAGCCTTGATGAATTTCATTCAGACTGGCCAGTTGCCCCATCACGAGCCTGCGGCTGATCTGATCGCTGAAACAGAGCGCGGTGTGTCTGAATCCGAAGGAGCGCGCGCATGACCGCCCTGATTATTTTTGCCTTGCTGGCTATCCTGCTGTTGACAGGTATGCCTGTGTCGATTGCCTTGGGTCTGACGGTGATGGGTTTCCTGTTCACCATGACCGACGTACCGATGGACAGTATTGCCCTGAAACTGTTCACCGGGATCGAGAAGTTCGAGATCATGGCGATTCCGTTCTTCATCCTGGCCGGTAGTTTCCTGACGCATGGCGGGGTCGCGCAGCGCATGATTCGCTTTGCTGCTTCCATGGTGGGTCACTTGCCCGGCGGCATGGGTTTGGCAGCGGTGCTGGCTTGCGCCTTGTTTGCCTCTATCAGTGGTTCTTCGCCTGCGACCGTGGCAGCCATTGGCTCCATCATGATTCCAGCCATGGTCAAACAAGGCTATCCCGCCCAGTTCGGGACTGGCATTGTGGCGACCTCTGGTGGGTTGGGTATCTTGCTGCCGCCCTCAATTGTGATGGTGATGTATGCAGTGGCCACCAGCGGCATGATGGTCGAAGGTCCGGATGGGGCCAAAGTGGGTACGGCCTCAATTGGTCAGCTATTTATTGCAGGTGTGGTGCCGGGCTTGATCTTGGCGCTTGCCTTAGGTGCGACCACCATGTTCCGCGCCTGGAAAATGAACTACCCCCGTATGCCGCGTGCCTCTTTCAAAGAGCGTTGGCGCGCCTTCATGGATTCCATCTGGGGGCTGATGCTGATCGTGATTGTGATGGGGGGGATTTACTCCGGTGTGTTCACGCCTACCGAAGCCGCCGCTATCAGCGCCGTGTACGCCTTTGTGATTGCGGTCTGGGTCTACAAGGATGTGAAGCTGCGCGAGGTAAAACGCATTGTGCTGGAGTCGGCGGCCATGAGTGCCATGCTGCTGTACATCATCACGAACGCGGTCATGTTTGCCTTCATTCTGACCTCCGAACAGATTCCACAGGCCATTGCTGAATGGATTGTGTCGCAAGGGATGGGGTTGATTGCCTTCTTGCTGTTCGTCAATGTCTTGTTGCTGGTGATCGGTATGGTCATGGAACCATCGGGTCTGATCCTGATTATGGCTCCCATTCTGTTCCCGGTTGCCATGAAGTTGGGCATGGACCCGGTTCACTTCGGCATTATGATGGTGGTGAATATGGAGATCGGATTGGCAACGCCGCCGGTTGGCTTGAACCTGTATGTTGCGTCCAGCATATCGAAGTTGGGCCTGACCGAAGTCACCAAGTCCACCATGCCGTGGTTGCTGACCGGTCTGGCCTTCCTGTTGATGATTACCTTTATTCCAGGCATTACGCTTTGGCTGCCCCGCATGATGGGGTGGCTGTAGAAGTCCTGATCGCTATCCGCGAACGGGGCAAGGTGAGCCCATGACGGGCAGGACGACTTTATGCAATCTGTGTAAAACGTGTATCACCTGGAAGGTCGGGCAAAAAAAGCCCGGCCTTTTTTTTGTCGGTTTGGTGACCTGAGAGGGCAGGCAGCCCGATTTGTTTCGGATGAACAACGATTCGATGCGCTCTGTTTTCATACTGAAACGTACTGATAAGTATTATTTGTCTGTCAGACACGTCAGTCTATTAGTATCATAGATTGCTCGGGCCGCCATACTGGCGGTATTTATTCATACGGAGACCTTATGTCCATTTCAGTTGGTGTGCGCGTTCCAGACGCGACCCTTAGCGAGTACATTGAAACCGCCACAGAAAGCTGCCCAATGGGCCCCAATAACTTTCAGGTGGCTGATCTGGTTAAAGGCAAAAAAATTGCCGTATTTGCCGTTCCCGGCGCTTTCACCCCTACCTGCTCCGAGCAACACTTGCCTGGCTTTATTGCCAAGGCCGACGAGTTCAAGGCTGCTGGCGTGGATGAGATCTGGTGTGTGGCGGTGAACGATCCTTTCGTGATGGGTGCGTGGGGCAAGTCCCTGAACGCCAAGGGCAAAGTGCGCTTGTTGGCCGATGGCAGTGCTATCTGGACCAAAGCATTGGGTTTGGAATTTGACCTGACTGCCAAAGGTCTGGGCGTGCGCTCCAAGCGTTTTTCCGCCTTGCTGGATGACGGCGTTGTTACACACCTGAACATTGATAGCGACGGCGGCCTGCACACATCGGATGCAGACACTCTGTTGACACAGGTAAAGTCTTAAGTATTTGATCCCCCCTGCCAGTCCGGCGTGGCCAGGGAAATCACGATAACAAGGCGCTGGCTGCAAGCTGGCGCTTTTTTTACCGTGCTCCTGTTGTAAAACCCAGGCTGCAGCCAGAGCGATAACCAGAAGCAGCGCGACGCTGCAGTTTTTTTAGGATGTGTGAATGCTGTCATCGGTGGGTGCGTTTTCGTCCCTGTACTTTGCGACCCTGATGCTCTTGCTCAGCTCGGGCCTGTTCAATACCTTCATGGGGGTGCGCCTGACGGCCACCTCCGTGTCAGAGGTATGGATTGGTGGGCTGATTGCGGTGTATTACCTGGGTCTGGTATTTGGTGCTCGTATGGGCCATCGCCTGATCATGGGCGTGGGCCATATTCGTGCGTACGCCGCCAGTGCTGCCATTGTCACCATCTGTGTCTTGCTTCAGATTCTGGTCGATTCCATGTATATCTGGCTGCTGCTGCGCTTTTTGGCGGGTGCGGCCATGGTGGTGCAGTTCATGGGTATTGAAAGCTGGCTGAACGAGCAAAGCGACAATAACCAGCGCGGCACTATTTTTGCCATTTACATGGTGTTCTCCAGCCTGGGTACTGTACTGGGGCAGTTGTCTTTGACTCTGTTCCCGCATCTGAATTACGAGCCCCTGGTGTTTGTGGCGATCTGTTCAGCCTTCAGTCTTGTGCCGGTGGCAATTACCCGCCGCAGTCATCCGCCTTTACAAGTACCCGCACCCATTAACGCGCGTTACTACATAGACCGTGTGCCCTTGTCCTTGATGGTGCTGCTGGTGGCTGGCATGTTGACAGGGGCCTTTTACGGGCTGGCGCCGGTGTATGCGGTGCGTGTCCATTTAAGCAGTGAGCAGGCCGCCTTGTTTGTTGCGGTGTCGGTGGCTGCCGGGGTGCTGGCTCAATGGCCGGTGGGCTGGCTGGCGGACCGTATGAGTCGCGTCAAGCTCATTCGCATTAACGCGATTTGTTTGCTTGCCTTGGCTATCCCCTTGTGGGGCTGGTTCGAGGCACCGTTTTGGTTCTTGCTGGTTTTTTCCGCCCTGTTCGGGATTCTGCAGTTTACGCTGTACCCTTTAGGTGCAGCTTTCGCCAACGATAATGTGGACCCGGAGCGGCGAGTCGGCTTGAGTGCCATTCTGTACATGGTGTATGGCCTGGGGGCCTGTCTGGGGCCGCTGCTTGCCGGCGGCTTGATGTCTTATATTGGCAGCAATCTGTACTACATCTTCGTGGCAGCCTGTGGCTTGGCACTGATTTTGCTGGTTCGTCCGCAAAAAGTACTGGGTGACCACCTGAGTCAGGATGCACCCACCAACTTTGTGCCTATGCCCGATAGCTTGCAAAGCTCGGCTGCGGCGGTGGCACTGGATCCACGAGTAGATATCAGTTCGGACGTGTCACACGACCCGGTGTTCGAGGATCTGCCCCCGGTTGAGGAGCGCGTGCCAGCAACAACAGAAAGCACCGCTGTGGAGCGTCAGGCAGAGGATGAGGCGACAGCAGAGACGTTTGCCGGGGAGGGCAAGAGCGCAGACCCTGTCGTTGACCGTCCAGCAGGTTCAGGGGATTCGGACGCCTTTGGGAACGTGGCAGATTTGGAAAAACCGGCTGGTGAGGTCGATGCAGAGAATGAGCGTAAACCGTCAGACCCTGCCCGTTAACAGGTGCCAGACTTGCGCCTGTTTTGGCCGTGCGTTTCGATAACGGTTCGCCCATATAAAACCCAGGCTGGGCCTGGGTTTATATGGCTGCTCAAAAGTTAAATCTGGAATTCAGGTCCGTTAAATTCAGCTTCAAGCTCAATCTTGCCAGCCAGAATATCCTGCTGCCGCGCTGCACTATGTGGGCGAATAGATACGGCCCGGCCGTGTTTTGGGCTTAACGCGGGATCAGGGCCACGATAGCGCCAATTGCCAGTGCAATCCCCAGCATATTGAGCGCACTGAGTTTTTCTTTGAAAAATCCCGCACCAATGATGGCCCCCAGGGCAATGACACCAATATTCATGGCCGAAAACACCAGGGTAGGGTTTTCCGGGAAGATCTGGTGGGCGCGAATATAAAAGAAAATATTCCCGAAGTTCAGCAAACCCAGTACCAGACCGGCCAAGAGGCTGCCTTTGTGCCAGTGGGTGCGTTTGGCCAGCAGCCAGCACAGCATCAGCGCACCGGCCAGTGAGAAGGACACCACCAGACTGCTGGAGAAAGCGGCGCCAGCTTTGGAGAGCTGCTTGAACATGATGTCGATCACGCCATAGCCCAGCCAGACAGCCAGTAGCATCAGGGCAGGATGACCGGAGCCTGCTTCCTGGCTACTGGCCTGCCGTGGACGTATCAGCAGGCACAGCAAGGCGATCAGGGCCAGGGCGATGCCCAGCAGTTTCTGGCCAGCCAGGTGCTCGCCAAACAAAAGAAAGGCCGCCAGCAAGGGAATGAACAGGGACAGGCGCTGGGCAGCATCGCTCAACACAATCCCGGCTTGCCGTACTGCCGCCGCCATGAACAGAAACACGCTGGGCAAGAGCACACCCAAGGCAATCAGAATCCACCAGGGTGTGGCGGGGTTCAGCAGGCTGCTGGGATGCGGTTGCAGCAGCACCAGACTCAAGGTCACTGCCACGCCGTAGTTGACCATGATGGCCTGGGCGACATCGATCTGCCGCTGGCGAGCCACTTTGAGCAGAATGGAAACCGCGACACTGCACAGAATGCTGGCGATCAGAGTGAGCATATTAGAGGGCCTCGACCATCGCGCGTGGACGGGTTTGTTCCAAAGACAAAGGGGGTTCGGACAGCGTCGTTTTGGCGGCTTCCAGTTGCAGACGGGCAAACAGCTCCTGGTCCGCCACAAACTGTGGGTTGCCAGTGGTCAGCAACTGCTCGCCATAGAAAATGGAATTGGCTCCCGCCATAAAGCACAGGGCTTGGGTGCTGTCATCCATGGTTTCACGACCCGCCGACAGGCGCACGGCACTGGTGGGCATCAGGATACGCGCAATGGCAATCGTGCGTACAAACTCGAAGGGGTCCAGATCATCAACCTGGTCCAGCGGGGTGCCCGGCACTTTCACCAATTGGTTGATGGGCACGGACTCGGGGTAGGGGCGCATATTGGCCAGTTGAGCCAGCAGGCCAGCACGCTCGCGACGGCTTTCGCCCATGCCAATGATTCCGCCGCAACAACTGTTCAAACCGGCGGCACGTACGCGCTCCAGCGTGTCCAGGCGGTCTTGGTAAGTACGCGTGCTGATGATCTGGCCATAGAACTCGGGAGAGGTGTCCAGATTGTGGTTGTAGTAGTCCAGACCGGCATCTTTCAGGCGCTGGGCCTGACCGTCTTTGAGCATGCCCAGGGTGACACAGGTTTCCAGTCCCATCGCTTTGACGGCGCTGACCATATCAATGACCTGGTCCAATTGTTTTTCTGTCGGGGAGCGCCAGGCAGCACCCATGCAGAACCGCTGCGCGCCCTGTGCCTGGGCCGCGCGGGCCGCTTCCAGTACCTGTTCCAGAGGCATCAAAGGTTCGGGTTCCAGCTCGGTCTGGTATTTGGAGGATTGCGGGCAGTAGGAGCAATCTTCGGGACAGGCGCCAGTTTTGATGGACAGCAGGCTGGAGAGCTGGATTTGATTGGCCGGGTGGTGCTGTCTATGTACGCTTTGCGCCTGGAATACGAGATCCATAAAGGGCAGCTCGTAAAGCTCCATGATGCGACGAATCGTCCAGGGTGCGGGGTTATTTACAGACATGGCAGGCTACCTTATTCAGTGACGCGGCTATGCTAGGTTCTCTGCCAGTGAAAGACGACTCCAGGGCCTGTCGGATAGTGAAGGTTTTTGCCGTCAAGGGGTTTATTTCGGCGATAGTTGGGCGAAATTGTTGCTAATTTCGTTTAATTTCCGCACATGGGTGCGATACAAACTGTTTCCTGGTTAATGTTTGCAAAATATTTCCGACGCTGGTTCAGTACCTGATTACCGTGGCCTCTACCTTTTTATCCGAGGTAAACTGGCAGACGATTTTGCGAAAGGATAAGCATGCACGTGTTCGAGCGCCGCATCATGGTGGAATGGGGTGATTGCGATGAAGCCGGGATTGTTTTCTATCCCAATTATTTTTACTGGTTTGATTGCACGTATCAGGCGTGGTTGCGGCAAGTCGGTTTAAGCCAGCGTGTCTTGCGACAAGAATACGATGCAGTCACCCCTTTGGTGGATGTCGGTGCCAACTTCCGTGCCCCCGTTACCTATGACCGCGAGATCCGCGTTTGTGTGCAGGTGGCGCAATGGCTGGAGCGGCGCTTCAAGCTTGAGTATCAAGTCTTCAATATGGATGGTGTGCTGGTCGCAACCGGCCACGAGTGGCGCGCCTGGGCACAGGTCTTGCCGGAAGGGAGGCTGAAAGGATCTGTCATTGCCGAGGGTTTTCGTCAGCGTCTAGAAGGGAGCGGGGCTGTGTAAATCAGCCTGCTTAGCGACGGGCAGGCGCTGCTGCACATAGCGCAGTTCTGGCTTGCCATTGACGGGTATATAGACAAAAGCCAATTGCTTGAACAGGCGTGCTTGCCAGCGCGCTTGCTCTAGACTGATGTCCAGCACCAGCAAGCTGGGTTCATCCGGCCATTTTCCTTTGGGATCCAGGTTCACGGCGGGCCACCAATGAAGGTTCTGTTTTTGCAAACTGCGTAGCAGGGTTTCCTGAACGGCATCGTTAAACGCGCGGCTACAAATGTGTGCGCCTGGATTGCAGGCGGTCAAAATCGCCGCGCCATGGCTGTTTTCTTGTTCCAATATTTGATTCAGAGTGCGGTTGAGCCGGCCGATGCGTACGTCTATATCGCCCTGGGGGCTGTGGATTCGGTAAATTGCCTTCTCGAAAGCGTGAGACAGGGCGGTGGGCAGGTTGTTCGATGTGGACATAAGCTAACTGGCGTCGTTCTGTTCTCCGGATCCACAAGACCGGCATTGGGATACCTGGTTTTTTCCTCACAGGGCTCCGTCCCCAGGCAAAAAACGCTCCTTTTTGTGGAAGGAGCGGTGTCTGGCAGGCTTCCTGCCAGACGCGCGTGGGAGAGAGGTGTAAACCATGTATTCATTATTTACACAGTTTCAGCCTTCAAGCAAGTGATGAGACGCGTGGATCCTGGATTCGATTCCAGATCGAGTACAAGCTGGGCAAGAACAAGAGCGTCAGGATGGTGCCAATGGCCGTGCCGCCGATCAGTGTCAGGGCCATGGAGCCCCAGAACACGGAGAAGGACAAGGGGATGAAGGCCAGTACCGCGGCCAGCGCCGTCAAAATAACGGGGCGGGCACGCTGCACGGTCGCTTCAATCACGGCATCGTAGGGGGATGCGCCTTCGGCCCGGTTGGTCTTGATTTGTTCAATCAGAATCAAGGTATTGCGCATCAAAATCCCTGCCAGGCCAATCAGCCCCAAAATCGCGGTAAAGCCAAAGGGTTGCTGGAAAATCAGCAAGGCAGGCACGCTGCCAATCAGGCCCAAGGGGGCGGTCAGGAACACCATGATCATGTTCGAGAGCGAGCGCACCTGAACCACGATAACCAGCAGCATCAAGGCAATCATGACTGGGAAGACGGGCAGTAATGCGTCGTTGGACTTCTTGGCCTCGGCGGTAATGCCGCTCATCTCGATCAGGTAGCCAGGGGGCAGGGAAGCTTGCAAGGAGGCAAACTCCTTCATGACCCGATTGGCCACTTCTGCCGGTTGCACGTGTGGCGCAATATCCCCCCGCACTGTCATGGTGGGCAGGCGGTTGCGACGCGCCAGCTTGGGTTCTTCCTGCATGATTTCCAGCTTGCCGACTTGCTCCAGGGGCAGGTTCTGGCCCTGGTCATTCATGACGGTCAGACCGGACAGACGGGTTGGATCATGGCGGTTGATAGCCGAGCTGCGCGCCACAACCAGCACATTACGCAAGTCCTCGCGGTACTCCGCAACCGTTGCGCCGTCCAGTTGCAACTGGATTTGTTCTGCCAGACTCTGGCGATTCAGGCCCAGGGCTTGCAGACGTTGCGGGTCTACATCCAGCTTCAAGACTGGCACACGCGAACCCCAATCCACGTTCACCTGACGCATGTCCTTGTCGGCACGCATAATCGTCATGGCCTGCTCGGAAATATCGCGTAGCGTGTCCAGGTCGGGGCCGCGCACCAGAAACTCCACGGGGTATTTGGTCGAGGGGCCGAACACCAGTTGCGTTGCGCGCACTCGTGCTTCAGGGGTCAAACCATCGGCCACGACCTGGCGGAAGCGTTGCAGCAGAGCGTCGCGGTCGTGATAATCGGCGGTCAGCACCACCAGACGAGCAAAGGAAGGGTCAGGCAGTTCGGGGTTGTAGGACAGGAAAAAGCGCGGAGCACCTTGCCCGGTATAGCTGGTTACCAGCTTGGTTTCGGGCTGCTCGCGCAGCCAGCTCTCGACCTTGCGAGTAACGGCTTGCGTGGACTGAATACTGCTGCCTTCGGGCAACTGCACTTCTACCAGCAGCTCGGGCCGGTCGGATGTCGGGAAGAACTGTTGTTTGACGAACCCCATGCCCACAACCGCCAATACGAATGCAGCCACCACGATCCCGGCCACCAGAAACTTGTGGTGTACCGACCAGGCAATCATGCGGCGCAGACGCTTGTAGTTGGGGGTGTCGTAAATGGCTTGGTGGCCACCCGGACGGGCAGGAATGGCGGGCAGCAGTTTCACGCCCATGTAGGGAGTGAACGCGACGGCAACCAGCCAGGAGGTCAGCAGGGCAGCGGCCAGAATCCAGAATATATTGCCGGCGTACTCCCCGGCAGAGGAACGGGCAAAGCCCACCGGCAGAAAGCCGATGATCGTCACCAGTGTGCCGGACAACATGGGGGCCGCCGTATGGTTCCAGGCATAGGCAGCGGCTTTCAGGCGGTCCATGCCTTCCTCCATTTTCACGATCATGATCTCGATCGCAATAATGGCATCGTCCACCAGCAGGCCCAGCGAGATAATCAGCGCGCCCAGCGTCACCCGGTCAAACACCTTGCCCGTCATCATCATGATGACAAATACCATGGCCAGCGTCAGGGGGACGGCTGCTGCCACCACAATCCCGACCCGCCAGCCCATGCTGATCAGACACACCAGCAGTACGACGCTGAGTGCAGCAAAGAACTTGAACATGAACTCGCCCACGGCGGAGGCAATGTTCACCGACTGGTTGGTCACGGTCTCCAGCGAGAAACCCAGAGGCAGGGCAGCGGCAATATCTTCCCGTGCCTTTTCCAGATCCTTGCCCAGATACAGGCCGTTGTAGCCCTCTTGCATCACCACATCCAGCAGCATGGCAAATTCGGCGTTGTGGTGAATCTCGAAGCTGGGCGGGTCTTCGTAACCCCGGCTGACAGTGGCGATATCCCCCAGTCGTAGCGTGTGGCCTTGCACATAGATGTAGGTGTTGCGGATGGCCTCTACATCATCCAGCCCGGCACTGAGACGCAGATGAATGCGCGGCCCATCGGTGCTGACGGCACCACTGGCTGTCATGGCGCTGCGCTTGGACAAGGCTTCCAGAATCTGTTGAGGATTGAGTTGCAGATTGTGCAGCTTGGCCTCGTCCAGATCGATAAAGATGCGCTCGCTTTGTTCGCCCAGAATATTGACCTTCTTGACGCCGGGAACTTGCAATAGCTGGCTGCGTACCTTCTCGGCCTCGCGAGTCAGCAGGCGCGGCGGCAAACCAGGGGCTTGCAGCGCAAACAGGCTGAAGGACACGTCTGAGTACTCATCGTTCACAAACGGTCCTTGTACACCTTTGGGTAGGCGTGGAGCCTGATCTTGCAGTTTTTTGCGTAATTGATAGAACTCGCTTTGTACGTCTGCGGGCGGCATGGTGTCTTTCAGGGTCACGACCATCAGGGCCGTGCCAGGGCGGGTGACCGTCTCTACCCTGTCAAACCAGCGCAGTTCCTGCATGCGCTTTTCCATGGGTTCGGCCACCAGATCCTGCATTTCCTGGGCGGTGGCTCCGGGCCACATGGCGGTGACCGTCAGCACTTTCACGGTAAAAGCCGGGTCTTCGGCTCGTCCCAGCTTCACGAAGGAGTAAATGCCAGAGGCTGCCAGGGCAATAATCAGGAATAGCGTGATGGCCCGTTCGCGCACGGCCAGCGCAGAAAGATTGAAGCGGCCTGTCATGGCTTGGCCTCGCGTGGTTCTGGACGAACTGCCTGGCCTTCATGCAAAAGGTTCGCACCCAAGGCCACGATGGGCGTACCAGCCTCTGGGCCTTGGGACAGGTAAGCGTGTTCCTGGGCCAGTTTGGCAATCGTCACAGGTTGCCAGTGCACGGTTTCCTGATCATCAATGACCCACACGCCGGGGCCTTTGCCCGCATCGTAAATGGCGGTCAGCGGCACCTGATTCAAGGCGTCTGCATCCGGAGGAGTCAAATGCACGATGGCGCTGGAGCCCAGTCTTGCGGTGACATTCTCGCCCTCGAAGGAAAAGCGGGCCTGATAGCTGCGAGTGGTGGGGTCAGACGATTGGGCCAATTCGCGCAGTTGGGCGGGCAGGCTTTCCTGGGAGTCAGTCAGCTCGATCGTGGCGCGGGTGCCAAGTGGAAGATCCCATTGTTCAGGCAAACTGACGATGACATCACGTGGGCCGTCCTGGGCCAGGCGCAGCACCGCTTGCCCCGGGCTGACAACCTGGCCGACATCAGCCAGTTGGGCGGTAATGATGCCACTGGCCTCTGCCTTCAGGGAACTGTATTGCTTGGCATTGCGGGCGATGTCAGCCTGTGCTTGTGCTGACTTCAAGTTCGCCTGGGCACTGCGGAATGCTTGCCTGCTTTGCTCGTGAGCCTGACGGGAGACACCGCCTTGATCCACCAGCAGGGACAGACGCTTGTAATCCGACTGGGCTTGTTCGGCCTGCGCCTGAGCCGCTTGCACAGCCGCCAGACGCGCGCGGTGATCCAGTTGCAGGTCTTTTGGGTCCAGTGTCATCAAGAGTTGGCCTTTCTTTACCCGCTCGCCGTTCTGGACCTGGCGCGTCTCAATCTTGCCGCCTACCCGAAATGCCAGCGGGCTCTCGATTCGCGCGCTGACCAAGCCCAGGAAACGTCGCTGCTGATCGGCCTTGGGCGCAACAACACTTTGAATCACCAACGGAGCCTGGGTGCGAGGGTCGGCTTCTTGTGTCGGCTGGCTGCAACCCATCAGTATCAGGGCAGCGGACAAACTCAAGACGGGGCGAAGAGAGCGGGAAAGAGCCATGCAGGACTCCGGGTAAGTAAAGAGTTGGATAAACTGTAACTTTGGGTTTGATGTTCAGGGCATCAGGCTGCGCAAAATAAGCTGGGTGACCACCGTCAAGCCTTGACGTGTTTTTTCCGGTGGGTGTATTTCCAGCAAGACGGGGTGCAGGCAGGCGGTCAAGGCAAACAAGATGCCGTGAACCACCTCGTCCAGAGGGGTGCGACGCTCAAAGTCGCCGCTTTCACGACCTGCACGTACCAGTGCGGTAATCTGGGTCAGCAAATCCTCTCTGTGCTGGTCCACTGTTGCCCAGTTGTTTTGCAGCGCCTCGATCACCACTTCTTGCATGCGGCCTTCCCGCAAGAATAGCTCCAGGCTTAGATTGCAGGCAGTCTCAATGAAATGGCGCAGGCGTTCAATAGGGGGCAAATCGCCCTCAACAATTTGCTGCAATTGCACGTGCATGCCATTGAGCACGGAATGGCAAATTGCTTGGCCGATGGCCTGTTTGGAATCGAAAAAACGATAGAGATAGGCGCTGGATACGCCTATGGATTTGGCCAGGCTGGCAACCGAGGTTTTGCGATACCCGTAGAGCCGGAAGTGCGTATTGGCTTGCTCAATGATCTGCTCGCGGCGATGATGCTCGGTTGGACCACGTTGACCCAAGGTGCTGGCTGGCATAGACGTTGAATGTTGAAGTAACGATAACGCAATACATTAACTTTCTTGGGTCTTGGGGGCAAGATAATTGAGTATTTGAGGCCAGGAACTGGCTGTTTGATGAGTAGAAGTTGGTACTTGGCGGAGCAACCAAGCCAGCCGTTCAAGCAAGAAAGGCCGGTTTTCAATTGAAAACCGGCCTCTTTCTTTTTACGTGCCCAGATCAGGCTGTAGCAGTAGCGCGTGGCTCGCTGGCCTCTTGTGCGGGAATCCCCACCTCACTATGTTGATGCAAGGTGACGCTGGTATCCAGCGGCGGCAACTCACCATTCATGGCGCTGTTGAGCTGATCGGCATCGAGTTCGCCTTCCCAGCGGGCAACCACAATGGTGGCAACGGCATTGCCCACCAGATTGGTCAGGGCACGGCATTCGGACATGAAGCGGTCAATACCCAGGATCAGGGTCATACCGGCAATCGGTACCGCCGGCACTACCGACAGCGTAGCGGCCAGCGTAATGAAGCCAGCGCCGGTCACACCGGCTGCCCCTTTGGAGCTGAGCATGGCAACCAGCAAGAGCAGAACCTGCTGCTGCAAGGTCAGTGAAATATCACAAGCCTGGGCGATGAACAGGGCTGCCATGGTCATGTAGATATTGGTGCCGTCCAGATTGAAGGAGTAGCCGGTAGGGACAACCAGTCCCACGACCGACTTGGCACACCCGGCACGTTCCATCTTCTGCATCAGGGTTGGCAAGGCTGCCTCGGACGAACTGGTGCCCAATACCAGGAGCAGCTCTTCACGGATGTAGCGAATCAGCTTGGTGATGGAAAAGCCGTTATAGCGGGCCACCGCCCCCAGAATGATCAGCACAAAGAGGACGGAGGTGACGTAGAAGGTAATCACCAGTAGGGCCAGGCTGGAAACGGATTCAATTCCGTACTTGCCAATGGTGAAGGAGATGGCCCCAAAGGCCCCGATAGGAGCGGCTTTCATCAGGATGGACACCAGTTTGAAAATAGGTGTCATCAAGGCTTGCAGCAGCTTCAGCACGGGTTTGCCGTGATCACCTACCGCTGCCAAGGCAATGCCAAACAGGATCGCCACAAACAACACTTGCAAGATGTCGCCGCCGGTAAAGGGGCTGATCAGGGTGGCCGGGATGATGTTCATTAAAAAGCCCGTCAACGTGCTGTCATGGGCTTGTTGCACGTATCCCTGAATGGAGCTGGGGTCCAGCGTGCTCGGATCAATATGCATGCCACTGCCGGGCTGCACGATATTGCTGACCACCAAACCGACAATCAGGGCCAGTGTGGAGAAGGTCAGAAAATAAATCATGGCCTTGCCCACCACACGGCCCACTTTTTGCAGGTCTGTCATGGCGGCAATGCCGGTGGCTACCGTCAGGAAAATGACGGGCGCAATAATCATTTTGACCAGCTTGATGAAAGCATCGCCCAAAGGCTTCATGCTCTCGCCCAGCGAGGGGTAGAAATGGCCCAGCAAAATCCCGATAGTGATGGCGATGATGACCTGCACGTACAAAATCCGATACCACTTGATTTTGATGATTTGCGGTACCGGACGGTCTCCTGTGCTTATATCCATCATGATGTCGTCTCCGTGACTTGATGTAGCCGACCAGGCAGTCGGCGGGTGGCCTGCTTGGAGTTGTGTGTAGGCAGGCGGTTTACGCTCGCCGGAATCCTTGTTCCGGCCCATAAGCTCATGACTAAAGCAACATCCGTGCCAATCTGTGTTCAATGAGGAAGTCAGCAAATAAGCGGCTTGCAGGCGAAAGACTTTCCCGTTAGTTGTTGATGTGTGCGAAAATCCGCACGGTCATTATTTTTTTTGGCGAAATTTCGCACGGATTTCATGAACTCCAATCCAGTTTCTTCGGACATGCGGCGGCGTTTCAGGCTGGAGTGGTTGCTGTTATTGAGCCTGGCTGTGGTGCTGGGGCTGTTTGCCTTCTGGCGTTCAGCCGATTTGGGGACGGCCCGCCTGCTGGCACAAAGCGAACAGCGGCTGGATTCCTTGATGCGTGGGAATGCAGGCTGGATCAGGACAATTCGTGACAAGTTCCGCACCTTGTCCTTTGCTTTGGCGCAGGACGAGGCTCTGCGCCAGTATTTGATGGGTAATCCTGCTTATGGTGATGCCCAGGCGCTGAACCGCAAGTTTGAACAGCTAGCCGAAGATACGGGTGCCCCCGTTCTGTATTTGCTGGACATTCATTCGCAGACCTTGGTGTCCAGCAACTGGCAGGCGTCCGATAGCTTTGTGGGCAATCATTACGGCTTTCGACCTTACTTCACTAAAGCCCTGGAGCAGGGACACGCTGAATACTTTGCCTTGGGGACGTCCAGCGGCAAGGCAGGTTTGTATATCTCCCGCATGGTGCAGGGTCAGGACGGCAAGCCTGTGGGCGTGGTCGTGATCAAGCTGGAGTTTGATCTGCTGGAAAAAGAATGGGAAGGCTATGGAGATCGCATGTTTGTCAGCGATCCAAACGGGGTGATCTTGTTAAGCGGTGAACCGGGCTGGCGCCTGCATAGTCTGGATCAAGCAGCACCCGAGCATTTGGCCAAGCTTCGGGCCAGCCAGCAGTTTGGTAATGAGCCGTTGAAGCCGGTGGGTTTGAGTATGTCGGACTCTGGCGAACGGGCCTCTTTCTGGAAACTGGGGCAGGAGCGTTTCTTGCATGTGCAGCAGCCGGTCGTCGGCAGCGATTGGACTTTGCATGCGATGGCCCCTATGGATGCCGCCTTGCAGACGCAGGCGGTTCAATCTCGTTTGATGGTGATGGGGCTGCTATGCGCGGCGCTGGTTCTGGCGGCACTGGCGCTGCAACGCAATCAACAGCGACGCGAAGCTCAGGCACGCCAGGAGTTACTCCGTGATGCCCTGGAAGAAGCGGTCGAGTCCCGCACGGCCCAGCTCCAGGTGGCGCGTCGTCGTCTGGAGCGGGAGATGCAGGCTTTGCAAGAAGCCCGCTCGCGTGCGCGCGATCTGCGTGAACAATTGGAGCAGGCCGAGAAGCTGTCCTTTCTGGGGCAGGTGACGGCCGGTGTCGCGCACGAGATCAACCAACCCGTGGCGGCGATTGAGGTCTACGCCGACAACACCTTGCGTTTGCTGGATCAGGGCCAGACGGAAACAGCGCGTCAGAACCTGACCCGCATCCAGACGCTGACCCAGCGCATTGGCAGTATCACCTCCCAGTTGTGTCATTACGCCCGCAAGCCGCAAGAGCAGGAAGGCCCGGTACAGGTACGTTCGGCCGTGGACAGTGCCTGGCAACTGCTGGAGCATCGGGCACGGGCTCAAGGGGTGGATCTGGAGTTGGAAGGGGTGAACGAATCTGTGCGTGTCTGGGCGTTGCCGGTACGTCTGGAACAGGTTCTGGTGAATTTACTGCGTAATGCGCTTGATGCTCTGGAAGGGAGCCGTCAGGGGCGTATTCGTATTGAAGTCATGAATGAGCAGGAGCATGTGCGTATTGTGGTTTCCGACAACGGCCCCGGCCTGAGTCCGGACATCCGCCAACGCCTGTTTACGCCCTTTAGTTCCAGCCGTCGGCAAGGCCTGGGCTTGGGGCTGGTGATCGCGCACGATATTGTTGCGGCTCTGGGTGGCCGTTTGGAAGAGGGGCCTTCGCGCCTGGGGGGAGCCACATTTCATATCGTGCTGCGCAATGCCGATAGCAAGCTGGACCAGGGAGAGAGATAAGAATGGAAGTCGCATTTGTCGATGATGATGCGGATCTGCGTGCTGCGGTCGTGCAAAGTCTGGAACTGGCGGGTCTGAAGGTGGTGGCCTGTGCCAGCGGGCAGGAGGCCCTGAGCCGCCTGCCCAAGGACTATCCCGGCGTGGTGGTAACGGATATTCGCATGCCGGGTATGGATGGATTGGCGCTGATGCAGGCTTTGCATGCACGCGATCCGGAGCAGCCCGTTGTGCTGATTACCGGCCACGGGGATATTGATATGGCCGTGCAAGCCATGCGCGATGGCGCCTTTGATTTTCTGACCAAGCCTTACCAGGCCGAACGCTTACTGACGGTGATACGCCATGCCGCCATGCAGCGCAGCCTGGTTCTGCAAAACCGTGCCTTGCGCGAAGAACTGGACGAGGACGGCCAAGGCCCGGCGCTATTGGGCAATTCAGAGGTCATGGTCAATTTGCGCAGCACCTTGCGGCATCTGGCTCAGTCCGATGTGGACGTGCTGGTGGAAGGGGAGACTGGCACAGGCAAGGAAGTGGTGGCCATGTTGCTGCACCGCTGGAGCGCCCGAGCCCAGCATCGTTTTGTGGCGCTGAACTGTGGCGCCTTGCCCGAAACCATTATTGAGAGCGAGCTGTTCGGTCATGAAGCCGGGGCTTTCACTGGTGCGCAGCGCAGACGCGTGGGCAGTGTTGAACATGCGCATCGAGGAACACTCTTTTTGGATGAGATTGAAAGCATGCCCATGATTGCGCAGGTGCGCTTGCTGCGTGTGCTGGAAACCCGTTGCGTCACTCCTTTAGGTTCCAACGAAGAGCATCCGGTGGATATTCGCGTGGTGGCCGCCAGCAAGGTGGATTTGTCCGATCCTGCCCAGCGTGCGAACTTTCGTGCAGATTTGTATTACCGGCTCAATGTAGTCACCTTGCGTCTGCCACCCCTACGGGAGCGCAAGGAGGACATCCCGATGCTGTTTGCCCACTTTGCAGCCTTGGCAGCCAAGAAATACGGCATGCCCCAGAAGATGCCCGATGCACGCAGTCTGGCCTATATGCAGTCGCATCACTGGCCGGGTAATGTGCGTGAGCTGGCCCATTTTGCGCAACGTGAAGTGCTGGGCGTGCAGCATCCGGATATCAAGGGACTGGACGGCGAGGATTTGAGTTTGCCTGCCCGCATGGAGCAGTTCGAGTCACAGCAGATACGTCAGGCCTTGGCGCGCCATCGCGGTGACATCAAGGCGACTTTGCAGGATCTGCGTATTCCGCGCAAAACCTTTTACGACAAGCTGCAGCGACATGGCATTTTGCGTAGCGATTTTGTGCAAGAGGGCGGGCAGGGGGATTGAATCCTGCGCGCTTCAGAGGATTTTCCGCCTGTCTTGTCGGGTTTGGCGGTGTTTGGGTGGGCCTTGCTTGAGCTGACCCAGTTTGGGTTTTACTCTCAGCGACACACAGCAAGCTGCGTAGGGTTTGCAAAAGTACGTAAGCAATAAAAATAGCGGCCAAGGCCGCTATTTTTTATTGCTATCAAGGCGTGAAGCCTTATTCCTGCATACCCGGAACGATGCAGTTAAAGCCGGCGTCAACGTGCGTGATCTCGCCCGTGATACCGCTGGCCAATTCGGACATCAGGAAGGAGGCCACATTGCCCACTTCTTCGATAGTGACGTTGCGCTGCAAGGGAGCGTGCGTCTCAACGAATTTCAGGATAGTGGAGAAATCCTTGATGCCGCTGGCAGCCAGGGTTTTGATGGGACCGGCCGAGATGGCGTTGGCACGAATGCCGTACTCGCCCAGCGCCACAGCCAGGTAGCGCACGGAGGCTTCCAAGGCGGCTTTGGCCACGCCCATGGTGTTGTAGTTGGGGATGGCTTTTTCAGCGCCCAGGTAAGTCAGGGTCAGCACCGAGCTCTTGCGGCCTTTGAGCAAGGGCAGAGCAGCCTTGGCCAACGCGGGGAAGCTGTAGGCGGAAATATCGTGAGCAACACGGAACGATTCGCGCGACAGACCTTCCAGGAAGTTGCCTGCAATGGCTTCACGAGGCGCAAAGCCGATGGAGTGCACCAGACCGTCCAGACCATCCCAGCGTTCGCCCAGCGAGGCCATGGCTTGTTCGATCTGATCGTCTTCGGACACGTCACAGGGCAGGACGATATCCGTGCCGAGTTCTTGGGCAAAGCCTTCAACGCGTTCTTTAAAACGCTCGCCCACATAAGTCAGAGCAATATCAGCACCTTGTTGGCGACATGCTTGCGCAATCCCGTAAGCAATGGAGCGATTCGAGAGGACGCCTGTAACCAGGATGCGTTTTCCTTGCAGGAAACCCATGCTGAAAATCCTTTATGTAATTAGTGGGTGGACTTAGCCACGAATATTGGAACCGGGAACACGCAAACGCGTCCCCCTGGAAAGAGTGCTGCCTTTGATATTGTTCAGGCGTCGCAGTTCAGCCACCGACGTGTCGTACCGTTTGGCCAAGGCGTAGAGTGTATCGCCCCGTCGAACGGTATGGGTACGCACGTTGGCGCTGCGACGCAAAACAACGGTGTCATTCTTGCGGTTGACGCTGGCCGTTTGCGTCCGAGCTCGGCGTGTACTTTGCGCCACCGGCGCGGCCGGTGTGTTGGTCAGGGAAGCCAGTTGCAGGCTGCCTTCACCCAAGGTGGTGCTGGGAACCAGCAGCGTCTGAGCGACGGCTTTGGTGCTCTTGCGGCTTAAACCATTGATGGAGCGCAGTTGCGACAGGGTAATGCCGTGGCGCTGGGCAATGGACAGGTAGCTTTCGCCACGCTTGGACTGGTAGGCTTTCCAGTTGCTGAGCTTGCCCTGATAGGCGGCCAGATTGGCATTGAAGATATCAACCTTGTTGGCCGGCAGCAGCAAGGTGCCGCGATCTGCCGGGATGGTGGGGCGATTGTGAGCGGCATTCAAGGCCTTGAATTCGTCCACAGAGATTTCAGCCAGCTCGGCTGCCAGGGCAACGTCAATGTCCTTGTTCTTGCGCACAGCGGTGAAATATGGCGTGTTGCTGACCGGGGGCAAGGTGATGCCGTAACGCTCCGGGTTAGCCACAATATTCTTGATTGCTTGCAGTTTGGGGACGTAATTGCGCGTTTCGTCCGGCATCTTCAGAGATAAGTAGTCAACGCCCAGGTCAGCCTGTTCGTTGCGTTCCATGGCGCGGCGCACGGAGCCTTCCCCCCAATTGTAGGAAGCCAGAGCCAAATACCAGTCGCCCTGGAATTCGTACAGGTAAGACAGGTAGTCCAAGGCAGCGCGGGTGGATTCGACTGGGTCGCGGCGCTGGTCTACCCACCAGTTCTGCTCCAGCTTGTACTGTGTGCCGGTGCTGGGGATGAATTGCCACAGGCCTGCGGCATGAGCGCGCGAATAGGCGACCGGGTTATAGGCACTTTCCACAAACGGCAGCAAGGCCAGTTCGGAAGGCAGACCGCGGGCATCAAGTTCATCCATGATGTGATACAGATAGCGCGAGGCGCGCTGGCTCATGGTGCGGATGGACTCGGGGTGCGAAGCGTAGTAATTGGTCCAGTGATCCACCAGATCGGAATGCAGGTTGGGGATGGAAAAGCCCCGGCGCATCCGATCCCACGCATCTTTGGGCGGGTGGGTCAGATCAATGGTGCGAGACGTATCGGCGGCAATGCTGGTGGAGGTCTTGGCGGCTTTTTGTGGGCTGACCTTGGGGCCTGTGGCGCAGCCAGCCAGCACGAAAGCGCATAGCAGCGCAAAAAGTCTCATTAGGTTCATTGCGGAATCTTTAGAAATTGTTTTTCCAGTCGCGCAGGCTGGCAAATACCTCGACAGGATTATTCAAGGATTGGGCAGCATGGTGCTCGGCAGCCTGAATAACAGCAGTCGTCTCGCAACGCAGAAAGGGATTGGTAGCCAATTCTGTTTTCAAGGTGGAGGGCACCGTAGGCAAATTTTGCTGACGCTTGAGGGTATCCTGCTCCCAACGTTGGTGCAGTTGGGAATTGTCTGGCTCTACCTGTAGAGCCCAACGTAAATTGGATAAAGTGTACTCGTGCGCACAGCAGATCAGGGTGTCCGATGGCAGTTTCGCCAACTTGCCCAGGGAATCCGTCATTTGTGCCGGGGTGCCTTCAAAGAGACGTCCACAACCCGCAGCAAACAGGGTATCACCACAGAAAACAAAGGGCTGTTTTACCTCATTTTGACCAAAGTACGCAACGTGCCCGGCGGTATGGCCGGGGATGTCCAGGACCTCCAGTGTCAGTTCCAGAGTCGGTAATTCGACCTTGTCGGACTGGCCGACACGGACATCACAGGCGGGTAGAGGCTCGTGGGCTGGGCCCCACACGCGGGCCGGATGCTTAGCCAGGATATCTTTGACACCACCCACATGGTCACCATGGTGGTGTGTCAGTAAAATGGCATCCAGTTGTAAGGACTCGCGTTCCAGCCAATCCAGAACCGGAGCGGCCTGGCCGGGGTCAACCACCAGGGCGTGACCATGTCGACTTAAGGCCCATATATAGTTGTCGTTCAGGGCCGGTAGTGGAATCAGGCGAACATCGCTTGGCACAGGCCAGGTAAATGCATTCATCATGGTAGAGGGAGAAAGCGCCAGTGGAGCAGACTTTGAATGATCAATTTGCCCAGTGGTTGGAAACCGTACCGGGGCGATATGTGCGGGCTTGGGAACAAGCCGCAATCGATGCGGAGGTGCTCAACACCTTCGGGTATCATGCCATACAAATTGGATTGCCGCATTGGGACCTCCTGGCACAGAGCCGCATCTCTTGTAAGGTATGCACGGCCCAGGCGGGCGTTTTGCCCGCTCAACAGAAAAACCTGGTGTATGCCCAGCCCGAGCATCTGCCTTTTGACACACAAAGCATTGATCTTTTAATCCTGCCCCATACATTGGAAAGCGCCAGCGACCCGCACCAGGTGTTGCGAGAGGCCGAGCGTGTTCTAGTGCCAGAAGGACGCATTCTCCTGACGGGTTTCAACCCTTTAAGTCTGTGGGGTGCCCATGACTGGATTCCGGGCCTGGAGCGGGGCACGCCGACATTGCCGAAGGATCTGATGTCTCCCTCGCGTTTGCGCGACTGGTTGAAGCTCTTGTCTTTTGATGTACAAAGTACGCAGATGGGTTGTTATGCGCCCTTGTGCCGTCAACAGGTTTGGCTGGATCGCTGGCGCTGGGTGGAGCAAAGCGGAGCGCGCTGGTGGAGCTTTGCGGGGGCCGTCTATATGATCAGTGCGGTCAAACGCACGCCTGCCTTGCGCCTGGTCGGGCCCAAGTGGAAGAAAAACCGTCGGCGTGTACGTCGGCCTATCGTGGTGGCAGGACGCGCTGCTGATGAAGGAATAAGCAAGACATGACAGATGTTGTTGATATTTGGACCGATGGCGCCTGCAAGGGCAATCCGGGTTTGGGGGGATGGGGCGCGTTGCTGCGCCATGGCGGGCGAGAAAAAGCCATTTGTGGGGGCGAGGTCGATACCACCAATAATCGTATGGAGCTGATGGCTGTGATCGAGGCACTCAAGGCCTTGAAGCGTCCATGTCAGGTGCGGGTCCATACTGATTCGCAATACGTACAAAAGGGCATGAACGAATGGCTACCTGGCTGGAAAGCGCGTGGCTGGCGTACCGCAGATAAAAAACCCGTTAAAAATGCCGATCTGTGGCAGGAGCTGGAGCAGCAGGCAGCCAGGCATGAGTTGACCTGGTTATGGGTACGTGGTCATGCAGGAGACCCCGGTAATGAGCGGGCGGATCAGTTGGCCAACGAAGGCGTGGAAATAGCCAGGCAGTTATAAGATCTTGGGCAGATTTTTAGCCCGCTGATAGTACTATTAGCCACCCGTCATATTTTGTCAGATTGCTTCACCGGCTTGGCCGGTCAGGAAAAGCCGCCCATGATTTCCACGCTGCGCCCCGCGATATTTGTTCTGCTCCTTGTACTGTTGCTCAGTGGTACATCCAGTTGGGCACAGTCTGACGCTACCCGGGTGCAAGTGCTACCCGTGCGGCAAAGTGAGTTGATTCGTGATGTGGCGGCGGTGGGAACCCTGGTAGCCAGGGAATCCGTCATGCTGCGACCCGAGATCAGTGGTCGTATTTCAGCGATCAGTTTTGAAGAAGGTCAGCCTATCAAGAAAGGCCAGCTCTTGATTCAATTGGACCCGGCCATGGCGCAGGCGCAATTGAATCAGGCACAGGCAAATTTGAATCTGGCCCATAGTCAGCACAATCGTTCTGCGCAGCTAAGCCGCCAGGGTTTTATCAGCCAGCAGGCCAAAGATGAGTCCGGCAGCCGTTTGGCCGTTCAACAGGCGCAAGTGCAATTGGCACGAGTGCAACTGGACAAGACCCGAATCCGTGCTCCGTTCGATGGCGTTACCGGACTACGTAATGTATCGGTGGGCGATTATGTTGGGCCGGGCACAGATCTGGTGCAGATCGAAGCGGTTTCTACCTTGAACGTGGACTTCCGTATCCCTGAACAATATCTGGCCGATGTGAAGGCTGGCATGCCGGTCGAGCTGCGCTTTGATGCGCTTCAGGGCCAAACCCGTCATGGTTCGGTTCTGGCAGTCAGCCCAGCAGTGGATACGGCGGGCCGTTCGATTTTGTTACGCGCGCAGGTGCCCAATGAAGATGGCGTCTTGCGCCCTGGTTTGTTCAGCCGCGTGCGCCTGGAGCTGTCGCGCTACCAAGCCTTGATGGTGCCGGAAACCGCCTTGGCTCCTTCAGGGCAGGATCAGTATATCTATATTGTGAAAGATGGCCGGGCAGAGCGTCGACAGGTGCAGATTGGGGTTCGCGAACAAGGTTGGGTGCACGTAATCGGTGATCTGAAAGCCGGCGACAATGTGCTGGTAGCCGGATTGCAAAAGGTGCGTGATGGCGTGCCGGTCGATATTCAGGAAGTGATCGACGTCCAAACGCAGCCGCAGAGCTAGGGCACAGTCATGGTTCTTTCTGATCTGTGTATCCGTCGCCCAGTTTTTGCCACGGTTCTGTCGTTGGTGATTGTGCTGGTTGGTTTCATTTCCTATGAACGCCTGACCGTACGTGAATACCCCGCTATTGATGAGCCGGTGGTGTCTGTCATCACCAACTATAAAGGGGCCTCGCCGGAGGTGATCGAGTCCCAGGTGACCAAGCCGCTGGAGGATCAGTTGTCCGGGATCGAGGGCGTGAACGTAATGACTTCACGCAGTCGTTCCGAACGTAGCCTGATCAACATTAAATTCAATCTGGACCGGGCCCCCGATGCGGCTGCTGCGGATGTGCGTGACAAGGTGTCGCGTGCCCGACGTTTCCTGCCCGATGAGGTGGACGAGCCCATTATCAATAAGGTGGAGGCAGACTCCACCCCGATCATCTATGTCGGTGTGGATACTGGGGACTACAGCATGCTGGAGGCCTCGGACTACATTAAGCGTTATATCAAAACGCGCTTGTCTGTTTTGCCCGGAGCAGCAGAAGTGCGCGTATTTGGCGAGCGCCTGCCTGCCATGCGGATCGACCTGGATCGCACCCGATTGGGGGCCTATCAGTTGACCGTGCAGGACGTGGAAGATGCGTTGCGTAAACAAAACGTGCTGATTCCGGCTGGCCGCATCGAGTCCGATGCGCGTGAGTTCTCCGTGGTGTCCTCCACCGACCTGGAAACGCCCGAGGAGTTTCGCGACATCATCATCAGCCAGGCCGCCGGTTATCCGGTGCGTATCTCCGACATTGCTCAAGTGCGTATTGGACCTGCCGAAGAACGGGTACTGGCCCGCTTTAATGGGCAAAACAGTTTGAACATTGGTGTGACCAAGCAGTCCACTGCCAACCCGCTGGATTTATCCAAGGCGGTGCGTGCCGAGGTGGAGCGCATCAACGAAAGTTTGCCGGGCAATATGAAGCTGACCGTGTCTTACGACAGCTCCATCTTCATTCAAAAATCCATTGATTCGGTCTACACCACCATTGCCGAAGCTATCTTGCTGGTGGTGTTGGTAATCGTGTTTTTCCTGCGCAGTTTCCGTGCCAGCCTCATCCCTATTGTGACGATTCCGATCTCCCTGATCGGGGCTTTTGCCATCATGTACATGTTGGGCTTTTCAATCAATACGCTGACTTTGTTGGCCATGGTGCTGGCGATTGGCCTGGTAGTGGACGATGCGATTGTGGTGCTGGAGAACGTATATCGCCATATTGAGGAAGGCAAAACCGCCATGCAGGCAGCCTTTTTGGGCGTGCGTGAAATTGCCTTTGCGGTGATTGCCATGACGCTGACCCTGGTGGCGGTGTATGCACCACTGGCTTTTGCTACAGGCCGGACCGGGCGATTGTTTATCGAGTTTGCCCTGACCTTGGCGGCTGCTGTGCTGGTGTCCGGTTTTGTGGCCCTGACCTTGACCCCCATGATGTGCTCGCGCATGTTGCGTCCGCACAGCGCCAAAGTGGGCCGTGTCAGCCAGAGTATCGAGAACTTCCTTGTCTGGCTGACGCGTGGCTATCGTCGTGTCTTGATTCGTGCCTTACGCTGGCGCTGGCTGGTCTTGTTGATCGGTGTGGCCGTTGCCGCAAGCAGTGCGTTGCTGTTTACGGTCATCAAAAGCGAACTGGCTCCGATTGAAGACCGGGGGGTGATTTTTGGAATTGTGAATTCGCCTGAAGGCGCCACGCTGGATTACACCTTGCACAATGTGGAGCGGGTGGAGGAGCTGTATCGCGGCATACCGGAGACCGAAGGCTACCAGTCCATTATTGGTTTCCCAACCGTGACCGATTCCTTTGCGATTCTGCGTTTGAAGCCGTGGGAAGAGCGCACACGTAACCAGCAGTCCATTGCACGTGAGCTGCAGCCGCATTTCTCGGCCATTCCTGGTGCGCGTGCCTTTCCTACCAATCCGCCCTCCCTGGGGCAGCGCGCGACCTCCAAGCCGGTGGAGTTTGTGATCATGAGCCAGGCTCCTTATCCGGAGTTGGCCAAGATCGTGGACAGTTTT
This sequence comes from Alcaligenes faecalis, assembly GCF_041521385.1. Taxonomy (NCBI): domain Bacteria; kingdom Pseudomonadati; phylum Pseudomonadota; class Betaproteobacteria; order Burkholderiales; family Alcaligenaceae; genus Alcaligenes; species Alcaligenes faecalis. Next base: position 3,008,912 of record NZ_CP168006.1, read on the forward strand.
CTGGCTGAGTTGCGAGACTATCCAGGGCTGTTGAATGTGGATACGGACTTGCGTTTGAACACGCCAGAAATCCGTATTGATGTAGACCGCGACAAGCTGGCTGACACCGGCGTCTCGGTGGATGCCGTAGGCCGCACGCTGGAATCCATGCTGGGTGGGCGTCAGGTCACACGCTACCAGAGCGACGGCGAACAATACGATGTGATTGTGCAGGTGGATAAACAGGCTCGTTCCAGTCCGCAAAATATTCTGGATATTTACGTGCGTACCCAGGACGGTGGCATGGTGCAGGCTTCCAACTTCCTGAAAGTGCGCGAAAGCGTGTCACCGCAATCACTGAACCATTTCAACCGTTTGCGGGCTGTGATCGTGGAAGCCTCAGTGGCTCCCGGCTACGCTCTGGGTGAAGTGCTTGAACACATGAATGAGGTGGCGCGCAAGACCTTGCCTGAAACCGTGCAGACGGACTTGGACGGCCAGTCACGCGAGTTCCGGGACTCCTCGGGCAGCATTTATGTCGTGTTCCTGATGGCATTGGCCTTTATTTATTTGGTGCTGGCCGCGCAGTTTGAAAGCTGGCGCAATCCGCTCATTATCATGCTGTCTGTGCCTTTGTCCATGACGGGCGCTTTGCTGGCTCTGTGGCTGTCGGGCGGAACCCTGTCCATTTATAGTCAGATTGGTTTGATTACTCTGGTGGGGCTGATTACCAAACACGGTATCTTGATTGTGGAATTTGCCACCCAACAACGCGAAGCGGGGGCTAGTTTGTACAATGCCGTGGTGCGCGCTTGCGAGATGCGCCTGCGTCCCATCTTGATGACAACCGGTGCCATGGTACTGGGTGTTTTGCCGCTGGCCTACGCCTCCGGGGCAGGTGCCGAATCCCGCCAGCAAATTGGCTGGGTGCTGGTAGGCGGCTTGTCCCTGGGTACCTTGCTGACCTTGTTTGTGGTGCCCGTGGCCTACACGCTGATTGCAGGCAAGCAAGAAGGGCAGGACAAGCAACTGGAATTGATTGACAAGCCCCAGGCCTCTGTCTGAACCTGTGGTTCTGGTCTCCGGGGAAGCTGGTCATACAGCTACTTTGTTGAAGGCCGTGACCGTGATTGAATTTGTAGGGAAAGTGAATGCGTCAAATTATTCTGGATACTGAAACCACCGGTCTGGAGCCACGCGAGGGGCACCGAATTGTTGAAGTGGGTGGGGTCGAGTTGTTCAACCGTAAATTGACGGGCCGCCATCTGCACTTGTATCTGAACCCGGATAGGGACTCTGATCCCGAGGCTTTGGCCATTCATGGTCTGACCACGGAGTTTCTGGCCGGCCATCCACGTTTCAAGGATGTGGTCGATCAGGTGCTGGATTTTGTGCAGGGCGCGGAAGTCATTATTCATAATGCCTCCTTTGATACCCGCTTTCTGGACGCTGAATTGCAGAAGGTAGGCAAGGGACCGTTCTCGCAATACTGCGACAGCATTACTGACTCCTTGCTGGTGGCGCGGGAAATGCACCCTGGCAAGCGCAACTCTTTGGATGCCTTGTGCGAACGCTACGGTATTTCCAACTCTCACCGTACCTTGCACGGCGCTTTGCTGGACTCGGAATTGTTGGCCGACGTCTGGCTGGCCATGACGCGGGGGCAGGACGCGTTGTTGATGGACTTTGACGAGTCTGATGGTCAAGGTGGTGATGGCAACGATTTGAGCCTGGGCAAGTTTGATCCCAGTGTGCTCAAAGTGTTGCGTGCGTCCGAAGCTGATCAGGCCGAGCACGAGAAATACATGGACGTGTTGGAAAAACAGAACAAGAAGCCGCCCATGTGGCGCGAGATGCTCAATCCAGCAGCAGAGTAACTGTTCAGGAAAAACAGCCGGCCCTGATCTTGTAAATCGAGCAGGGCCATGCTATAGTTTTTTTCTTCGCAGCTTTTGCAGTTCTTAAAAGCTTCGGGCGGTTAACTCAGTGGTAGAGTGCCACCTTCACACGGTGGAAGTCACAAGTTCGAACCTTGTACCGCCCACCATCTCTCCCTTCCTATATTTCCCCAGTTGTTTATTTATTGCCTTCATCTTGGGCGGTTTACTCGCGTCCTGTGTTTGTGTTGAGAACGACCAGAACCTATGCAGGCATCGAGGAAATGCACAAGCCGAGGGGAACTTAAAACGGAATAGCCATTCTCCCGTTGATTGCTGATTGCTGATTGCTGATTGCTGATTGCTGATTGCTGATTGCTGATTGCTGATTGCAAAACGCCCAATGAATACTCATTGGGCGTTTTTTATGGCTAGGGAAATGGTGATGCCACTAAAGGCATCGCCCTGTCTCTTGCCTGCCTTTTACACCCAGATCAAACCAACTGAGATGACGATACCCGAGACAATCAATTGAATCAGGCAAAAGCCCATGATGTCTTTGGCTTTCAGACCGGCAATGGCCAGTACGGGCAAGGCCCAGAATGGCTGCAGCATATTGGTCCAGGCGTCACCCCAGGCAACGGCCATGGCCGTGCGCGCGATATCGGCATCCAGCGCCTGGGTAGCGGCAATGACAACCGGGCTTTGAACGGCCCATTGTCCGCCGCCCGAAGGTACAAAAATATTGACCAGACCGGCGCTCAAGAAGGTCCAGAAAGGCAGGGTAGTGGCAGTGGCAAAGGACACCAGCCACTCGGACAGGCTGGTCGCCAGACCGGAGTCGATCATGATGGCCATGATGCCCGCGTAAAAAGGGAACTGGATCACAATTCCGGCCCCGCCGCGAATGGCCTCGTTCAGACTTTTCAGCAGACGGCGGGGGGTTCCGTGCAGCAAGATGGCCAGAATCAGGAAGGTGAAGTTGATCACGTTCAGGTTCAGGCTCGCACCACGCAGCGCGTAGTAGTCAAACAGGTAGGCCAGGCCTGCCACACCAATCACAATGGAAATCAGGCGGCTGTTTTCCAGACGGTCCGCAGGACGATCTGTGGATTGGTTGACGTCGTCCGGTGCCTCTTCCAAGAGCTTGGGGTCGACATAGATGCTTTCCTTGTCGCTGGGTAGCATCAAGCGGTTGACCAGCGGCACCAGGATAAACAGGGCGATCACAATGGCCAGGTTAAAGAAGGCGAAGATGGTGTCTGAGGTGCTGATGATGCCGATTTTGCCCTCGGAAAAGTGTCCCGAGGTAGCGATAGTCAAGGGCACTGACCCGGCCAGGCCACCGTGCCAGACCAGAAAGCCCGAGTAGGCACTGGCAACCAGCAAGCGGTAGTCTACACGGACCTGGCGGGCCAGCTCTTTGGCGAACAGGGCACCGACCACCAGCCCGAAACCCCAGTTGATCCAGCTAGCGGCGAGCGAGACCAAGGTGACCAGGATAATGGCCGAACCCGCCGAACGGGCCAAGGAGGCCAGAGCACGCAACCAGCTTTTTACCAAAGGGGTGCTGGCCAGCATGTGACCGGTCAGCAAGACCAGCAGCATTTGCATGGCGAAGGTCAGCAGGCCCCAAAAGCCATTCCCCCAAAACTGGATGACCTCCATGGGAGAGCGTTGCTCAAATGCCATGGCGGCAATACCGGCAATCAGTGTGAGCAGGATGACGAAAATATACGGATCGGGTAGATAGCGTTCAACCAGGCGGACCGAGCCGCGCGTCATGGCTTTAAACATACATTGTGCTCCTGTGGATTTGCGCCAGTAATTGCGCGGGTCCTGATGTTTTGGAATTGGAGTTAATGCCCGTTTATATGGGCGTTCTTCTGGCAGCATTTTGATAAAAGTGCTCAGTGCAGCCGTATTGTTGGCGAGAAGTTGCAAATTGTGAAGACGGGAAAACCTGAACCTTAACGTTTTTGCTTACTTGTTATCTTTCGCTATGTGCTTTACTATATAACGGTGTTTTCGAAAGAACCATCACTCATCGCTCGATGATGGGTTCTATTTATGGGCCCTTGGGGGCCCATTTTTTTTACACCACCCTGTGGTGTGAGTTCATAAATCAATTAGAAAGATCGAATAGGGAAGTGGAATGAGACATCCGTCCAACCGCGCTACCGCAGCGCGTCAGCAGTTTGTCTGTTTTGTACCGCGCGCCTTGGTCTTGAGCGTGATGGGGGCTGTGGCACTGAACCAAGCCCATGCTCAGGACAACAAGGACCGTGTGTTTCAACTGGGCAAAGTGGTTGTTCAATCCAGCTTGGATCGAGAGGCGCCGCTGGGCGAGAGTGCCGTCAGCCAGAAGGAAATGCAGGCTTTTGATTTGCGCGATGTGGGTTCCGCCGTTAGTGTGCAACCCGGCGTGACCGTTTCGGCGGGCGGTGCCCGTAATGAGCAAATGGTCTATGTGCGCGGCTTCGATTCGCGTCAGGTGCCCTTGTTCCTGGATGGTATTCCACAGTACGTGCCGTACGACGGCTATGTGGACTTTACTCGTTTTACCACCCTGGATCTGAGTGAAATTCGCGTGGCCAAGGGTGCAGCCTCCTTACTGTATGGCCCCAATATTATGGGTGGTGCCATCAACCTGGTGACCCGCAAGCCGGTCAAAGCATTTGAGGGTGAGTTCCGCGCTGGTTACGCCACGGGCGATCAACGCTACAGCGCCTTGAACGTGGGTACCAATCAGGGTTCCTGGTACCTGCAGGCTGGCTTGTCCTGGTCGGGCGAACGTACCTTCCCCTTGGGCCGTGGCTTTGAAGATCAAAAAGCACGTCCTACCGATACGGGCGGCATGCGCAGCAATGCCTCGCAAATGGACAAGAAAGCGTCCTTCAAATTGGGTATCACTCCCAATGCGACGGATGAGTACGTCATTGCTTACGTGAACCAGAAAGGTCAGAAAGACAATCCGGTCTACACCGGCGTGAACGATGCCAAGTTGGGTAAACGCTACTGGCGTTGGCCCTACTGGGATAAAGAAAGCCTGTATTTCCTGAGTTCCACCCAGCTTGGCGAGAACAACACCATCAAGACGCGCGTGTACGAAGATAAGTACAAAAATGGTCTGGATATGTATAGCGATGCTCAGTACGCCACCCTGACGGGCCCGACCAGCGAGTACACGGACCGTACCCGTGGTGCTGCCCTGGAGTGGGTCAACACCAGCCTGGACAATCACGAGCTGCACTTTGCCTTGCACTACAAGGAAGATCAGCACCGTGACCCCAAGTCATCGGGCACCGAGCACTACAAGGACGTGACCACGTCTCTGGCGTTTGAAGACCGCATCGCCTTGGGTGAGCTGTGGCAGTTGCGTGTGGGTGCCAGCCACGAGCGTCGCAAGGCCAAAGAAGCGCACAACTTTGAAACCGGCGATACCGATGCCACCAACGGCTTGCTGGAGCTGGGTTACGACTGGAGCGAGGCCATGCAGGTCTACGGCAGTGTGGCCTACAAGACTCGCTTTCCTACGATTAAGGATCGCTACTCCAGTCGCATGGGCTATGCCCAACCCAACCCGGATCTGAAACCGGAGCACGCCATTCACTATGAACTGGGCTTGCGTGGTCAACCTTGGCAGGGGGCGCAACTGGAATCGGCTCTGTTCCTGAGCCAGGTGCGCGATATGATTCAAAGCACTGTTATCCAGGCACCGGGTTGCAGCAAATACCGCCCAGTAGGCTTTTGTGACCAGGCCACCAACGTGGGCAAGGCCCGTCAAATGGGTCTGGAGTTGTCCTTGCAGCAGGAGTTTTCTCCTCACTGGTCCGCGGGCTTGGCCTATACGTATCTGAATCGGCGCAATCAGTCTGATCCAGACGTCAAACTGGTGGATACGCCCAATCACCGTCTGTTCGCTCACCTGAGTTGGAAGCCTAATGCTCAGTGGGAAGTGATGGGTTCAGTGGAAACCGAAAGTGGCCGTTACTACTCCTACGCGAACAGCAAGGGTGATCAGATTTACGAAAAAACGCCGGGCTTTGCCTTGTTGGGCTTGAAGGGTATCTGGCGTCCCAACTCGGACATCACCCTGGAAGCCGGTGTGCGTAACCTGGGGGACAAGTTGTACCAATATAAAGAAGGCTACCCCATGCCCGGACGTGTCTGGTTTGTGGGTGGAAGCTATCGTTTCTAACGCTGCAGTTAAAGGGGATGGGTGGGATGAAGCGTCGTGACATAGTACGTGCCTTGGCGGCATTGCCGGTTTTGGCGCCTCATGCCCGTTTGTTGGCCCGGTCTGAACAGGCCGGGACCCGCGCCCCGATCAATCTGCCTATCAGCGTGGCGGGCCAATTGCCCGATCCGGCCTACGTAGGCCGAGTGGTGGCCGCCGGTCCGCCCGCTTCGGTACTGGTGTATTGCCTGGCCCCTCATACGCTTTTAGGGTGGCCTTTTCAATTGGCTCCTGCTGCGCTCGACATGATGGATGCCGCTGGTTTTTCCTTGCCGTATCTGGGCCGTCTGGCCGGTCGAGGCAGTACCTTGTCCTTGGAAAGTTTGCTGACCTTGAGGCCCGATATGGTGGTGGATATAGGCGATGTGAATCCCTATTACCAGTCTGCCGCCAAGTCTGTGCAGGAGCAGACGGGCGTGCCTTATGTTTTGCTGGATGGTCGTTTGGATGATAGCCCGGCGCAATTGCGGCAGGCCGGGCAGATTCTGGGGCAGGCCGGGCGCGGCCAGCAGTTGGCCTTGCGCGCCCAAGCCATTTTAGACAGCGCACATCAAGCCGCCAGCCCCCGAGCCAAGGGGTTGAAAGCCTATCTGGCACGCGGTAACGATGGCCTGGAAACCGGCATGGGCCAGTCCATTCATACCGAGGTGCTGCGGCTTTGCGGCCTGACGGTGATGGGTGACGAGAAAACTGATAATCGTCTGGGTCGTATTTCCTACGAACAATTATTGGCCTGGGACCCGGACATTCTGTTTGCTCAAGACGATGCTTTCTTTGAATTGGCGCGTACCCAAGCTCCCTGGAATCAGCTCAAGGCGGTGCGAGAAGGGCGTTTGTACCGTGTGCCTGCTTTACCTTTTGGCTGGCTGGATGGCCCGCCGGGAATCAATCGCTTAGCTGGTGTGATCTGGTTGAATGCCTTGTTGGAAGGCAGTGTTGCCGTGCCGCGCATGTATTCAGAGTTGCAGGCGTTCTACTCGGCTTTTTACGGCATGTCTTTGGACAGCGAGCAGATCAAGCGACTGGTGCAAGGGCTGGACCCTTTGGGTTCAACGCAAAATTCATGAAGCTGGGTTTGACCTACGGGCTGTTGCTGCTTTTTCTGGGACTGATTCTGGCCGTCCTGGTGGTGTTTGCGCTGGGGCAGGGGGCTTACCCTTTGTCGGGGCCGGATGTGCTGCGAGCTTTAGCGGCTGGTTTTTCAAGTGACCCGGATACCTCGCAAAGTCAGGCGGTACGCGTCGTCTGGGATTTGCGTCTCCCACGTATTGCAGCGGCTTTGCTGGTGGGGGCGGCGCTCTCAACGGCAGGTGCGGCGTATCAAACCATGCTCCGCAATCCCCTGGTGTCACCCGATATTCTGGGGGTGTCCTCGGGCGCAGGTCTGGGGGCGATTCTGGCCATCTACTTGAACTTCTCCTTGTTTGGCGTGCAGATGGCGGCCTTTGTGGGCGGTTTGCTGGCGGTGGGCATTGTCTTGAGTCTGGCACGCATGCTGCGTCATCATCCACCTGTCCTGATTTTGGTCCTGGCCGGGATGGCAGTTGGCACCTTGCTCGGCGCAGCCTTATCGCTTATCAAAATTCTGGCCGACCCATATTCCCAATTGCCCTCCATGACCTTTTGGCTGCTGGGCGGCTTAAGCGCGGTGCGCTCCTACGAAGTCTGGCCCGCTGCGTTGATGGTATCGGCCTGCATTATCCCGGTTTGGCTTTTGCGTTGGCGTATCAATGTCCTGGCTCTGCAGGATGATGAGGCCCGTTCCTTGGGCATGCCCGTCTCTGCCTTGCGTTGTTTGCTGATTGTTTGCGCCACCTTGATGACGGCGGTATGTGTGGCCTTGGCGGGCATCATAGGCTGGGTCGGTTTGTTGATTCCGCACGCGGCTCGTTTATTGGTCGGCCCGGATTTCTCCCGTCTATTGCCCGTCTGCTTGTTAGTGGGTGCCGCTTTTCTTTTGTTGACCGATACCTTGGCACGCAGCATAGGCACGCTGGAATTGCCTTTGGGGGTGTTGACCGCTTTGGTGGGGGCTCCCGGCTTCTTGCTGTTGCTGGCTCGTGGTGCGAGGCAGCGATGAGCGAACAAGGCTTGGAAGCAATTGATCTGGCCGTGGGTTATGGGCGCAAGCAAGTCGCCAGCAATGTGAATTTGCGTGTGCAGACGGGGCAGGTCGTCTGTTTGCTGGGCCCTAATGGCAGCGGTAAGTCCACCTTGCTGCGCACCTTGCTGGGCCTGCAGCCACCGTTAAGCGGGCAAGTGAAGGTGCAGGGCAAACCCCTGGCGCAATGGCGTGCGCGTGCCCTGGCCAGACAACTGGCCTATGTACCGCAAGCGCAAGAGTCTGCCTTTGCCTTCACGGTAGAGCAATGGGTCTTGCTGGGTTGTGCCAGCGAACTGGCTTGGTATACCCAACCACGGGCCACCGATCGGCAATGGGTAGGTATGTGCCTGGAGCGTTTGGGGATAGGGCATCTGGCTCAAAAGCGTATTGATCAGATCAGCGGTGGGGAGCGTCAGTTGTGCGTGATTGCGCGCGCCTTGGTGCAGCGTTCGCAGTTTTTGGTCATGGACGAACCCGCCTCCAGTCTGGACTTTGCGAATCAATTACGGGTGCTGGATCAAGTCTCGCACTTGCGGCAGCAGGGGTTGGGTGTGCTCTTGTGTACGCATCAACCTGAGCATGCGGCCCGCGTGGCGGACTGGGTGATCTTGTACCGGGATGGGGGCATATTGGCGCAGGGCCAGCCCTGTGACATGCTCAGTCAGGCCAATTTGCGCCAACTGTACCAACTGCCAGCGCATGCCTTTGAATTACCGGATTGGTATGCCCGAGGGGCTTGAAGCCCCCCGAACCTCTCACATATTTTTCAGGGCAGCACGACCGTATTGGTTGTTGTGCTCCACCACGCGGGTCAGCATGGACATAAAAGTTTGTCGCTGCTTGGCAGTGAGTGGGTCCAGTAACCGTTCCTGGGCACGGTTCATGCCAATACTGATGTCTTTCATCGCCGCCAATCCTGCTTCGGTGATGTAGGTCTGGCGAGAGCGGCGGTCTTCGGGATTGATGCGACGCCCCAATAACCCTTTTTCTTCCAGCCTGCGGATGACATCGGCCGAGGTGGTGCGATCCAGCCCCAGTTCGTAGCCGATGGTGGTTTGATCCAGCCAGGGTGACCCCATCAATACAGATAGGACACCGTGCTGGACAGGGGTGAGATCACTTTTACACTCCTCGTAAAACATGGCGTAGTGAATCTGGTTAAGACGGCGAACCAGAAAACCGGGCCGGGACCACAGTTTGCGTCGATACAGCTCGGCATTTTCTTCTTCCACTGGACCCAGGATATCGGCCTCGTCGGCTTCCAGTCGTTCTTCTTGCTTTAGCTCGGCGTGATTGTTCATGGATAAGTCAGTCATCGATTGAGTAGCCTTCTGCCCTTTGCTTGAGAAGCAACAAACAGAAAGCGGGACGACCTGCAAAGGGTACGGCAGCAAGGTCGGCGTCTACAAGGAAAGCAGGGCTGCGCTAGTGTGAACAGAAGCCCCGATCTCTGATTTGTAGTCTTGTCTACAGGCGCTGTCCACGCTCCAAAGTATATGTGATTTCCCGACTTGCTGAAAACAATAATAATCAGCATACTGATAGATATTGTTGGGGGGTCGAACAGTTGACCTTATGTAAATCAATAATTTAGGGAAAATTTACGGTGAAACGCATTAAAAAAATAGCACTGGAGGAGCACTTCAATGCCGTTGGCTTTGAGGATTATTCCAAGGCCTTTGTCAAACATATTGACAGTGCCAACGCGCGTGAACTGATGGCTCGTTTGCATGACTTCGACGCGCAGCGTCTGGAAGTAATGGACCGTGCCGGTATCGAGTACGTCGTGCTGTCGCAGACCGGCCCTGGTGTGCAGGTGGAAAAGGATGTGTCCATCGCTATCGAGCGTGCGCGTCAGAACAATGATTTCCTGGCACAGCAAATTGCTCGCCATCCTGATCGTCTGGGCGGCTTTGCTACCTTGCCCATGCAAGATCCGGCTGCGGCTGCTCAGGAATTGACGCGTGCTGTGCAGGATCTAGGCTTGAAAGGCGCTTTGGTCAACGGCCATACGCATGGCGTGTACTACGATGGCCGCGAGTACGATGCCTTCTGGGCAACCGTGCAGAAGCTGGACGTACCTTTTTATTTGCATCCTTTTGACGCCTACGAAATGCCACACGCTTACACGGGCCACCCGGAGCTGATGGGAGCGACCTGGGGGTGGGGCGTAGAAACCGGCACCCACGCGCTGCGCATGTTGTTCGGTGGTGTGTTTGACCGTTGCCCTGACGTGAAGCTGGTGTTGGGTCACATGGGTGAAGGCCTGCCATTCCAGCGTTGGCGTTACGACAGCCGTTTTGCAGTCTACCCACACGGCGTCACCTTGAAGCGCAAGCCATCTGAGTACATAGGCAGCAACATCTTGATCACTACTTCTGGTGTCTGCTCCGCCCCGACCCTGATGGGCGCGATTGGGGAAATGGGTGCTGAAGCCGTGTTGTTCTCGGTGGACTATCCCTATGAATCCACGGAACTGGCTGCTGATTTTATCGAGGCAGCGCCGATGGATGACAAGACACGCGAGCTGGTGTGCTATGGCAACGCTGCCCGTCTGTTCAAGTTGGATCGGAGCTAAGCATGAGTACCTTTCTTTACGGCGGCCATGTTCACGCCAATGGCATTCGTCAGCATTACTTGCGCTACGGTGGCTCCAGCCAGGGTCGCGACCAGCGTCCCGCGGTCATCATCGTTCCCGGCATTACCAGCCCGGCGGTGACCTGGGGCTTTGTGGGCGAGCAGTTCGGCAAGCACTTTGATACCTACATTCAGGATGTGCGTGGTCGCGGTTTGAGCGAAGCCGCCGAAGGCATGGATTACAGCCTGGACGCCCAGGCGGATGATTTGATCGCCTTGGCTCAAGCCTTGGGTCTGAAAGACTACATCGTGGTCGGCCACTCCATGGGTGCGCGTATTGGTTTGCGTGCGGCTCACAAGAACAGCGATGGCTTGAACCGTCTGGTAATGGTTGATCCTCCGGTCTCCGGCCCGGATCGTCGTGCCTATCCTTCCAAGTTGCCCTGGTACGTGGATTCCATGGCCATGGCTCGCAAAGGCTGCACCGCAGAAGACATGCGTGCTTTCTGCCCCACCTGGACCCAAGAGCAATTGCAATTGCGTGCCCAGTGGCTGCACACCTGCCACGAGCCTGCGATTTTGGCTAGCTTTGAAGGGTTCCACACCGACGATATTCACGTCGACTTCCCGCATCTGAAAGTACCTGCCTTGCTGATGACCGCCGAGCGTGGTGATGTGGTGCGTGATGAGGACGTGGCCGAGATTCAGCAGTTGGCCGCTGGCGTTCAGCACGTACGTGTGCCCAATGCCGGTCACATGATTCCTTGGGATAACGAGGCTGGTTTCTACGAAGCCTTCGGTGATTTCCTGGGCCAGCGCCTGGTGTGATGTTAAAGGGCCGCATGGGCGGCCCGTCGTGATGCAGAGGTTCCGCGTCAGTGCCGGAGCCTCTCACAAGGAGAGACAAGATGGCAGTGAGTGATTATCAACTTATCGAGGCATGGCAGGAGGTGCTGCGCCTGTCCAAGCTGCAGGCTGGTCAAACTGTGACCTTGCTGACCAGCTCGACCACCCACCCGCAAACGATGCAGTGTGCGCAGATTGCGGCTCAGTCCATGGGCGCGATTGTGAATCGTCTGGATCTGCTGCCCGTGAATGCAGAGAAGGCCTTGAGCCGGGACTCGTTGGCGTATTTGGGGACGACCCCGCTGACGGGTAACGAAGCGGCGATTGCCGCTTTGAAGGCCAGTGATCTGGTGCTGGATTTGATGACATTGTTGTTCTCGCCCGAGCAGATCGACATTCTGAAGTCGGGTACCAAGATCCTTTTGGCGGTGGAGCCACCGGAAATTCTGGTTCGCACGGTGCCAACCGAAGCAGATCGCGCACGCGTGACAGCGGCGGCAGCCTTGATCAAGGCCGCCAAGGAAATGAGCATTACCTCGCCTGCCGGTACCAATCTGCGGTGCCCGCTGGGAGAGTTCCCCGCGATTCGTGAATACGGGTTTGTGGATGAGCCCGGTCGTTGGGACCACTGGCCTAGCGGTTTTGTACTGACCTGGCCGAACGAGCTGGGCACGAACGGCACCATTGTGATCGACAAGGGCGACATCCTGTTGCCGCAGAAGAAATACTCGACCGAGCAGATCATTCTGACCGTGGAAAACGGCTACGCCACCAAGATTGAAGGTGGTATCGAAGCCGAACTGCTGGACGAATACATGAAGACCTTCAACGATCCCGAAGGTTATGCGATTTCCCACATCGGCTGGGGTTTGCAGCCACGCGCTCACTGGTCCACCTTGGGTCTGTACTCGCGTGAGAACACCATTGGCATGGATGCACGGGCCTTCGAGGGTAACTTCCTGTTCTCCCTGGGGCCGAACAATGAAGCGGGTGGCAAGCGTACAACGGCCTGCCACATTGATATTCCTTTGCGCCATTGCACGGTCAGCCTGGATGGCCGTGCGGTTGTGCGTGATGGCAACGTACTGGACGGAGGCGTGGGTGAGTACGAATGAAGGAGCGGTTTACGCTCAACAAGGGTTTGGGTCGACATTGGAGCCTAAAGCTCCTTATGGCCTGTTGATTATTGATCTGGTGAATGGCTTTGCTGACCCGGCGGTATTTGGCGGCGGCAATATTCCCGAGGCCATCGAGAACACGCAGAAATTGCTGGCAACGGCGCGTGAACAAGGCTGGCCAGTGGCTCATACCCGTATCGTGTATGCGGACGATGGCGCTGATAACAACATTTTCAGCATCAAAGTCCCCGGCATGCTGGGTCTGACGGAAGACGCGCACAACAGCCATATCGTGCCGGAACTGGCTCCTGCGCCCGGTGAGTTTGTGGTTCGCAAGAACGTGCCTTCGGCTTTCTTTGGTACGCCCTTGGCTGCGTGGCTGACCCAACGTGGTGTGCAAACACTGCTGGTCGCCGGTGCGGTTACCAGCGGTTGCGTACGTTCCAGCGTGGTCGATGCAATGCAATTGGGCTTTCGCCNGCCTGGATGGCCGTGCGGTTGTGCGTGATGGCAACGTACTGGACGGAGGCGTGGGTGAGTACGAATGAAGGAGCGGTGTACGCTCAACAAGGTTTTGGGTCGACGCTGGAGCCTAAGGCTCCCTACGGTCTGTTGATTATTGATCTGGTGAATGGTTTTGCTGATCCTGCCGTGTTTGGCGGCGGCAATATTCCCGAGGCGATCGAGAACACGCAGAAATTGCTGGCAACGGCGCGTGAACAAGGCTGGCCAGTTGCTCATACCCGTATCGTGTATGCGGACGATGGCGCTGATAACAACATTTTCAGCATCAAAGTCCCTGGCATGCTGGGTCTGACGGAAGACGCGCACAACAGCCATATCGTGCCGGAACTGGCTCCTGCGCCCGGTGAGTTTGTGGTTCGCAAGAACGTGCCTTCGGCTTTCTTTGGTACGCCCTTGGCTGCGTGGCTGACCCAACGTGGTGTGCAAACACTGCTGGTCGCCGGTGCGGTTACCAGCGGTTGCGTACGTTCCAGCGTGGTCGATGCAATGCAATTGGGCTTTCGCCCCTTGGTGGTGTCGGACTGCGTGGGTGACCGTGCAATTGGCCCGCATGAGGCCAACTTGTTCGATATGCGTCAGAAGTACGCCACCGTGGCAACGCGTGAAGAGGCGATGAAGTTGATCGGACTTTAAAGCGATTCAAGCTCTTGAGTCTTTGAGAAGAACGATGTGTTTCATCATGGCCTGGATGGGCGTCGGTGCTTGATGAACATGAGTCGTCGTTAACAAGTCTGTTTTGATAGCCTTGTGATTGAGTATCGATGGTCTGCCGCTTGGGGGCAGGCTATCGGACCTGTGCCTCTGGGAGCCGAATGGCTCTCGGGGGCTTTTTTATTTCTGGCAGCGTCGTGGGTTTGCAATGATTGCGGTGTCTGGTCTTGATTAAGGGGATGGTTGTTCAGGCGGGCTGTCTTGGGAGTTTTTTTAAGAAGGGTTCTGGAGGCGCTTTTGGGGCAATAAGGGAGTTCTTCTGGACGTGCCGTTTGGGCTTTGCGTGAGGGTGGCGGATAGTTTTCTTGTGGGGCCCGGGTACGGCTTGTCTTGGCGGGTCTCTTGCCCACGCTGCGCGTGGGTGCCCTTGTCAGCGTGCCGTTGCGGGCGGGTCGTGAACTCGGAGCGCGGTTTGTCCCCCGGGCAAACCGCAAGCGTGCTCCTCAAACAGCACGCCCCTTGCATCCCGCCCCAGCACTCTGCCGGCGGCAAGAGCCCTGACTCGCCCGCCAAGCCGTACCCGGGCCCCACAAGAAAACTAACAACACGGGTTAAAGCTCAAACGGCACTGGCAGAGGTGGGACGAAAGGCGGGGGCTCAGATTGGAGGGTTTGAGAAAGGAAGGGAAGGGGATGGGGTTTGCTTTGGCTGAGGCTGAATGTTCTCGGGGTTTTGGGGTATCAGTTTAGATGTGGTTTTTTTAATTGTTCTTTTGTGTTTAGAGGGAAAGTGAAACGAAGAGTGGCAGTGGAGTGTGTGTTTAGAGATCCCGTGAATGAGTAGAGTTCTTGGTGTGCTATCAGGGCAGGCCACGCAGTCAATCAGCGAGTTAGTTCTGCTTTCGGTTTTTGCGTTGTTGATGTGACGAAGTCGATTTAGTGAGTGTAAAAGGGCAAGACAATAGGGTTTTAGGGGGGCAGAAGAGCAGAACGATAGGCGCTTAGGAAATGCAGAAGAGCAAGGCAAGAGGCCCTGTTGATTCAAGGGGACCGTCTGTTGGAAGAGATTGGTAGATAAGAAGCCATTGTGAGCCGTTCAGTCGGCCTGCTGGGGTGTTGGGGCGGATCAGAGTACTTGCCGCGGTCAGGAGATAGCGTAGGGGTGCAAGCATCCTGCTGTTTGAGCGGGGCGTTTGTGGTTCGTCCTGGGGACGAACCACCCCGCGAGTTCAGGATGCGCCCGGTAGCTATCTCCTGACAAGGGTACCGGTGCGCAGCACCGGCAAGTGCTCAGCCCGGACACCCCAGCAGGCCGACTGAATGGCGTATTCACAGCGACTTCTTTTATCCCCGACCCTGACTAAGCTGAATTCCTCCAGGCCCGATAGACCCCCAAGCCGACGCTATCAGCCCTAAATCTGACATTGCGCCAGACACAAGTTCTCTGCCCAATAAATAAGCAAAAAAAAGCACCCCTCAACAAAGAAGGGTGCTCGAAAGGAATCAGAAGACCTTCTGACTCAAGTGGCTCGGAAACAGCACACAAAAAACAGCTTTAAAACCAGATGCAAACTCCGGACTTAGACCGGAAACACCAGATCATTCGCCAGGATGGACGTATCAAAAATCACCTGACGCTCCTTGAGCATCAAACGACCCTCCACACGCGTGAACGTATCAAAATAATTACCCACCAGATGCACCGTGGAAGGCCCTTCTACCAAAGTCTGCATCAGCATGAAATTACCCTCGGCCTCGATGTCGCCATTGTCGGCCTCGCTGATCACACGAACATCCGTGACCAGATGCAGCATGTAGCGCGGGGCATACATCTGCGTGCGGGCAATGGCCACCGCACGATCGTGCATCATGTCGCGCCCTTCGGCATAGACCAGGCCCACCGGCAAATTCAGATCCGCGTTTTCGCGTGAAGTAACCCGGTAAACCGCGTCCTCCACAAAAAACAGGGGCCAGTCCTCAACATTGCCACGATCCAAAGTGGCACAGTACTCGGCATTGAAAAGCTCAATTTCCGCCTTCAACACCAAAGCACGCTCAACAGCAATCTGGGCGGGTTTGAAAGAAAAATCCATTTTCATAAGTCAGCTCGTCTTACAGATCCATCACTTGGCGGTAGTACTGGTACATGGAGCGAATAGCCGCTTCCGAGATCAGCGTATTGGACGTACCCAGCTTGCTTTCATCGAGCTTGATGATGTTCACCTCGCTGCTGGAACGACGTACCCCTTCCTGCACAAACTTCATGGCCTCGTTGTCTTCCAGACCCAGGAAACCGGCAGGACCCATCAGGTTGCCCTGACGCAGACGGTGACGAGTCATCTCCTCGGTATCGTCCTCATAGCCAAACATGGTCCATTGCATGATCAGGCTGTTGGGGCCATTGGGCACAATCTGACGCACACCCAAGGTATTCATCTCGCGCTGAACAATCAGGTTGGGCCAGATTGTTTGCATGGTGACCGACCAAGGCGAATCAAACTCCTTGATGTAGTCCAGGAAACGCTCATCGCGCAAACGCATATCGTCCACAAAGGAACGCATTTCCTTCTTGTTGTCCTCGCTGACCTCGGCGTATTTGTCCTCGGACTTGGCGGACGCCATGTAACCGTGACGACCATGTACTGGGTCCACATACATCTGCGATTTGTTGCCCGCTACCAGCAGACCAAACACCACCAGGAAAGAGTGCAGCAAGGTTGCGTGGTACGGATCTTTCAGATTCTCGTGGTACATCTTCCAGTTGCAAGGCAATTCGTTACGGTAGTAACCCAGAATCTTCAATTTCTTGCCGGGGAATATCGCCTCGAAATCCTTCAGGATTTCTGGCGTCAGGTATTCCGTAATTGGCTCGACCTTGTCGCTGTAGGACGCAAAAATGACGCCATTGTGCGTGGTGACATGCAGCTTTTTCAGACCATGCTCGGAGTTCTTGAAGCTGCGCGGCATGCCGCCTTCTTTATTCGCACCGCGCTTGAAAGGAATCCCTTGCAGATCACCCTTCAGGCTGTAAGACCACTGGTGATACGGGCACACAAACTCATTGGTGTTGCCCTGGTTGTGGCGGCAGAACTCGGCACCTCGGTGGGCACAGCGGTTCTCAAATACGTTGATGCTGCCATCCTCCGCACGCGCCACGACCACCGGCGTGGAACCGACATACGAACGCTTGTAGTCGCCCGAATCGGGAATTTCCGCTTCCAGGGCCACAAAGTTCCAGGTGTCGCCGTGGAAAATGCGTTCCATCTCGCGGTTGTAGATGTCGTTACTGGTGTAGACCCAATCCGGAATGGTGTTGAGCACATCCTCGGGCCAGGTGCATTGCTCGACAGGGCGGTCTTTGGACCCGACCGTCTGGCCTATCACCGTTTGCGTCTGATACATGGGGTTCTCCTCTGATAACTCTTTAATGATTCGTGATGACGAGGCGGCACAGGCCGCTTCTCTTTCTTAGACTTGGGCCGTACGGGCCGCTTCTTTCACGTACTGGCGCAACTTGGTGGCTGGGTCCAGTACGATGGCCGGATCCACAGGCAGGTCCTGTTCCATGACGCTGCGCAAGGCGCGTAGATCCGCACCGGCATTGACGCCAATCGCGTGTCGCAGATGCTGGCCCTCGAAAGCCAGCAACATGAAGCTGATGGCATCGCCCTGGCTGTCCATGACGCCGCGTACCTGATAGTTCAGATCCGGGCTGCCTTGGCCCAGCATCTGAATATTGCAACCGAGCACATCCGTCCAGAACCAGCTAACGGGTGCAGCAGGGGCATCCTGCCCGGCAATGGCGTGGGCTACCTGACGAGCTTGTTCATTAGCGTTCTGCCAGGATTCGGTGCGCGTGCGCACGGAGGTGTCGGGGCAAATCTGCGTGGCACAATCACCAGCGGCATAAATGCCCGCCACACTGGTGCGACCTTGGTGATCCACTATAATTCCGGCCGTCATATCATCGACCGCAATACCACTGGCCCGCGCCAAGGCGGAGTTCGCGCTCAGGCCGGCTGCCACAATCGCCAGATCGCCATTCAAGGTCTGGCCATCATTCAGTTCCAGTTGAACGGGGTGCGCGTTGCCTGCCGCAAAGTGGGCCTGTCGCACACCCTGACCCAGACGCACGGTGATGCCTTGCGACTCGAAACGCGCCAGCAACCATTGCGACAGCAGGGCAGGGGCGTTGCGCGCCAGCAGGCGTTCATTCGCTTCAATGACCGTGACCTGGGCGCCAGTTTCATGGGCGGTAGAGGCCAGTTCCAGACCCATGAAACCACCACCAACCACCAAGGTGCGCAAACCAGGTTGCAGACGGGCTTGCAGGCTCAGGGCATCGTCCAGCGTGCGCAGATACAGGGCGTTGGTCTGGCTGGTGGGTAGCACGGCCAGTTCGCGGGCCGTGCCGCCAGTGGCCAGCACGGCGTGGTCAAAGCTCCAGACTTGGCCATTGCTCAGGCTGGCCTGACGCGTGGCGCAATCCAGGGACTGCACGCTCGTGCCCAGCAAGAGCTCAATATGTTGTTCTTGATAGAACTCGGCTTTTTGTAAAAACACGCTGTCAGTGGTTGCACTGGACTTGAGCACGTCTTTGGACAGTGGCGGTCGTTCGTAGGGAAGATGAGTTTCTTCGCCTACCAAGGTAATGCTGCCGTTATAGCCCAGGCTGCGCAGTTCACGCGCCAGCACCGAAGCCGCTTGGCCAGCGCCGATGATCAATACGGAAGTGTGGTGTGCCATGATGTTGCGTCTCGTCAGCAGAAAAAAGCTCAGGCCTGGCTAAAGTCAGCCAGAATATCGCTGCCTTCAATACGCAGCGGATAGACCTTGATATCCACCGTGGCCGGGGCGCTCATGGCCTTGCCGGTTCGCAAACAGAACTTGGCCTGATGCAGGGGGCATTCCACACAACCGTCTTCCAGATAGCCGTCGGACAGCAAGGCGTATTGATGGGTACAGACGTTGTCGGTCAGATGGAACTCGTCGTCCAGTTTATGCAGGGCCAGTTTCTTGCCCTGCCAGTCGATTGCCAGGGACTCTTCGTTATCGATGGCATCGGTTTCGGCAATTTTTATCCAGTTCAAAGTCGTCTCCAGTTTGTACTTTCAATTAATCAGTATACTGTATAAATTATAAAATAAAATATCGTTTTTATAGGGGATTGCGCTAGTTTAGGTTTAAGCTATTGATGGTGCTTTCCTTTATCCCATCAAGGACATGCGTCAGTAGTTTCCCTGCTTGACCAAAAATTAATTAATCAGCACACTTACTATTATTGAGGCGGTGAATGTGAGTTTTACAGCGCAGTAACACCGCTTTGAATGTCCGTTTGGCCCCTTGGGGGGACGGCTTGGCAAGGTTCAGGCAGTTGCTGTCCGGGCCACCAGCCAGACTGGCGGGCAAACTACCCAGGCCCCTATCGAGCAAGGGGTGTCAATACATTAAAAAATACAAAGAGGTGAGTGATGGAGCGTCGTAGTTTTTTGCTGAAATCGGCAACGGCCGCGGGTGCCGGCCTGGCAGCGGTAGCCGCCCCTGCAATCGCACAAAGCAGCCCCACCGTGCGCTGGCGCATGTCCACCGGCTGGCCCAAAAGTCTGGACACCATTTACGGTTCGGCCGAAGCACTGTGCAACCGTGTCAGTGAACTGACCGAAGGCAAATTTGAGATCCGGCCATTTCCGGGCGGTGAGTTGGTTCCTTACGCGCAGAATATGGATGCCATCAGCAATGGCACCGTCGAGTGCAACCACGTGCTCAGTACTGCGTTTGTGGGCAAGAACACCGCCGTGACCTTTGACACCGGCCTGTCTTTTGGCATGAACGCCCGTCAGCACAATTCCTGGATTCATTTCGGTGGCGGTCTGGAGTTGCTGCGTGACATGTACAGCCAATACAACATCGTGAACTTTGTGGCCGGTAATGTGGGCGTGCAAATGGGGGGCTGGTTCCGCAAGGAAATCAAAGACCTGGAAAGTCTGCAAGGCCTGAAAATGCGTATTGGCGGTATTGGTGGCATGGTGCTGTCCAAACTGGGGGCCGTACCCCAGCAGATTCCCCCCAGCGATATTTACTCCTCGCTGGAAAAAGGCACGATTGATGCAGCCGAATGGATTGGTCCTTACGACGATGAAAGGCTGGGCTTGAACAAAGTCGCTCCTTTTTACTATTCCCCTGGCTGGTTTGAAGGCAGTGCATCCTTGACTTCCATGGTGAACAAAGAGGCCTGGGAGGCCCTGCCTGCCAATTTCAAGGCTGCCTTCGAGACGGCCTGTAACGAGCAGACCATGCTGAGCCTGGCCAAATACGATGCCTTGAACCCCGGCGCCTTGCGCAAATTGGTGGCTGACGGTGCCAAGCTGCGTTACTTCCCTAAGGATGTCATGAAGGCGGCTTACGACAAGTCCCAGGAACTGTGGAAGGAATTGTCGGAAAGCAACGCCGATTTTGCCAAGATTTATCCAGGCTGGAAGGCCTTCCAGGAGCAGGAAGCCAGTTGGTTCCGGGTTGCTGAAAGCGCCCTGGACAACTTCACCTTCAGCGAGTTGGGCAAGCGCAGTTAAGCAGCACATTCTTAAGGTAGTGAAATGAGTCAGCACAGTCACCCGTCAAGCCTGGGTGGCCAAGGAGTAGGTGCGCGTATTCTCCGCAAGGAGGATGCGCGCCATCTCAATGGCCAGGGCAACTTCATCGGCAACATGAGCATGCCAGGGCTGCAGGAAGTCGCCTTCCTGCGCAGCCCCATGGCGCATGCCCGAATCCGTCAGATCAATATTGAAGACAGCGCACGCGCGCAGGTTATTACCCGCGCCGATATGCCGGACTGTCTGGATATTTACGCCGCTTCCACTTTGCCTAGTTACCAGGCCTCCAGCATGCCGCCGCTGGCCTCGGGCAGTGTGCGTTATGTGGGCGAGCCGGTTGCCTTGGCCTTTGGTGAAAGCCGCGCCGTGGCCGAGGACGTTCTGGAGGAGATCGAAGCCCTGTATGACGAGTTGCCAGTGTACGGCAGCGTGCCGGCCTCGCTGGCCGCGCAGGGCGATCTGCTGCATGAAGGTTGGCAGGATAACGTGTTTGTGACCTTGCGCTCAGACATTGCGTTTGAAGAGCATGCCGCCCGTGCCGACCGCGTGATCGAGCACTCTGTCAGCCTGTCGCGGCAGTGCATGTTGCCCATGGAAGGCAAGGCGGTGTTGGCCTATTGGGATTTCCAGGCTGATCAACTGGTGGTGTATTGCGGCAGTCAAATCCCGCACATGCACCGTACCGGCATTGCCCAGTTCCTGGGTATGGATCAGGCTCAAGTTCGTGTGATTTCTCCCGATGTGGGCGGCGCCTTTGGTTATAAATGTGTGCTGCATCAGGAAGAGCTGTGCGTGGCCTGGTTGGCCAAGACTTTCCGCAAGCCGTTCCGCTTTATGGAAGACCGTCGTGAGCATTTGATTGCTGGCGCCAATACCCGTGAACACCAGTACCGCCTGAAAGCTCACATCAGCCATGAAGGCCGCCTGCTGGCGCTGGATGCTGAAATTGATATTGATGGCGGCGCGTATTCCGTCTGGCCCTTTACCGTGGGTCTGGAAGTAGGCCAGGCCTTGGGCAACTTGCCCGGTCCTTACGATTTCCGTGGTTACCGTTGCCGCACGCGCGGTGTGGGCACCAACAAGCCAGGCTTCATGCCGTATCGCGGTGTTGCCCGTACGGGTGTCTGTCTGGCCATTGAGCAGATGATGGATCAGATCGCCTTGGCGGTCGGTAAACCCTCCTGGGAAATTCGCTTGATGAACCTGGTGCAAGGCGAGCAAATGCCTTACGTCAACGTGGCCAACAAGCATTACGACTCGGGCGATTATCCAGAAAGCCTGCGCCGCGCTTTGGCCGCAGTGGATGTGGATGCTGTGCTGGCCCGTCAGGCCAAAGGTGAGCCTGATGGTCGTTTGATTGGTTTGGGGGTGGCGTCCTACACCGAGCAGTCCGCACACGGCACCTCCGTGTTCGCCAGTTGGGGCACAGCGGTGATTCCTGGTTTCGATCAGGCGTTTGTCCGCATGACTCCGGACGGTGGTCTGGAAGTGCGCGTGGGTGTGCACTCGCATGGTCAGGGTATGGAAACGTCTTTTGCCCAGATCGCCAGCGAAATTCTGGGCATCCCCGTAGCCAAGATCAAAGTGGTGCACGGTGATACCGGCCGCACGCCATTCTCTACCGGCACGTATGCCTCGCGCTCCTTGGTGATGTCCGGTGGTGCGGTATCGAAGGCCTGTAAAACGCTGCTGCCACGCGTGCGCAAGATTGCCGCGCATATGCTGAAAACCGATGTGGACAGCATGCAGCATCAAGGCGACATCTTTAGTGCTGATGACCGTCAGGTCAGCATCGCTCAAGTGGCTGATGCCTGGTACATCAACCCGCAGCATTTGCCCGAGGATGTGGACCCGCAAGGTCTGGAACTGTCCGTAGGCTACAAACCCAAAGTCGATACTGGCAGCTTCACTTACGCCAGCAATGCTGTGGTGGTGGCCGTCGATCCAAACACGGGTGGCGTGGAAGTGCTCAAGTACGTGGTGGTGGAAGACTGCGGCGTCATGATCAACCCCATGATTGTGGAAGGCCAGACGATTGGCGGGATTGCCCAAGGGATTGGCACCGCCTTGTACGAAGAAATGCCTTATGACGAGTTTGGCCAGCCGCTGGCATCGACCTTGGCCGACTATGTGATGCCCGGTGCTTGCGAAGTGCCCAATATTCATATCGAACACATGGAAAGTCCGTCGCCCAATACGGAGTTTGGTGCCAAGGGCATGGGCGAGGGCGGCGCAATTGCCCCTCCCGCCGCCATCATGTCGGCCATTAACAATGCCTTGCGCTCTACGGGAGCCCAGGTCTCGCATACGCCCGTAACACCGCATCGACTGCTGAGCGCGATTCGCGCCGCCGTGCAGCCCGCCAATCAGCAAGATCAACAGCCCGTGTCGGAGGTTCAGGCATGAAGGCCGCCAAGTTTGAATAC
Organism: Alcaligenes faecalis; assembly: GCF_041521385.1. Lineage (NCBI taxonomy): Bacteria > Pseudomonadati > Pseudomonadota > Betaproteobacteria > Burkholderiales > Alcaligenaceae > Alcaligenes > Alcaligenes faecalis. The sequence continues at coordinate 3,031,844 of NZ_CP168006.1, forward strand.
GAACAGGCCCAGAGCCTGCAACAGATCCAGGATGCCTATGGCAGCGACCCTTCTGCGCTGCGCTTGATGGGCGGCAGCCAGTCCCTGGGACCTATGTTGAATCTGCGTCTGGTACGTCCTGGTCGTGTGCTGGATGTATCGGCCGTGCCCGAGCTGCGTCAGGTCACGGCCATTAAAGGACAGGTGCGTATCGGCGCAGCCGTGACCCACGCCCAGATTGAAGATGGCATTTACGAGCCGCTACGCGGTCACATGATGCAGAAAGTGGCCGGTCGCATTGCTTACCGGGGTGTACGCAATCGTGGCACCTTGGGGGGCAGTCTGGCTCATGCAGATCCGGCGGCCGATTGGGTGCTGACCTGTGTCGCTTTGGGCGCATACATCAATGTGCGTGGGACCCAAGGCAACCGTACTGTTCCCATGAGCGAATTCATGCTGGCTGCTTACACCACGGTGCTGGAAGCCGGTGAGTTTATCGAGTCCGTAGACGTGCCTGAAGTGTCCGGTTCGGCCCGTTGGGGTTACTACAAATTCACCCGCAAAGTGGGCGAGTTTGCCGATGCCAGTTGTGCCTGCTATTTCGATCCGGCCACACGCACGGCGCGAGTTGTGATTGGTGCCATGGAAGGCGCCCCGCGCTCCTTGCCCGAGCTGGCCGTAAAAGTGGCCGTGCAAGGAGCAGCCGTCCTGGAAGGGGACACGATTGCAGCGGCTTTGCAGCCGTATCTGGCACAACGGGATCAGGCCCATCAGGTGCTGTTCCGTACGGTCGTAGAGCGCAGCCTGAAGCAGGCGCTGGGCGTGAAAGGGTAAGACATGGCAGAAATCTCGATTCAAGTTAATGGCCGCCAGCAAACGCACGAGGCCGAGCCGCGCACCCATCTGGGTGATTTCATCCGCGAGAAAAGCCGTTTGACTGGCACCAATCTGAGCTGTGAGCACGGTGTGTGCGGCGCATGTACGGTACTGGTGGATGGCCGTCCGGTGCGCTCCTGCATTACCTTTGCCGGTGCCTGCGATGGCCACGAAGTGACCACCGTAGAAGGCTACGACGACGACCCGATCATGAGCCGTTTGCGTACCGCTTTCTCGGAAAAACACGCCTTGCAATGCGGCTTCTGTACGCCCGGCATGTTGGCCACCAGCCGTGATATTGTGCTGCGCTTGCCCGATGCGGATGAAGCCCGTGTGCGCATAGAACTGTCCGGCAATATTTGCCGCTGCACCGGCTATCAAGGTATTACGGCTGCCATCCTGTCCGTGCTGCACGCCTTGCGCGATCAGCCCGATGCTCAGGTAGACGCTTTGCGTGCCGCTGTGGTGCAGAACGTGCAGCAGGACTGGAACCAGAACGGCTTTACGACGTTTGACGCTGTCCAGGAAGACGTTCAGGCTCCCGCTCCGGTGGCGGCTGCTGCGCCCACCGCGCCCGGTAGTGCTGACAAGGGCAAGGGCCAAGCTATTCAAGGTGGTTTTGATGCCCGCTTCCCGGCTGATCAGGTCTGGGCTTTCATGAAGGATTTGCCCAAGGTGGCGGGCTGTCTGCCCGGCGCGATGATCGAGTCTCAGGAAGGGGCCACGGTACAGGGCAAGATTGCCATCAAGTTTGGCCCCATGTCGGCCGCCTTCAAGGGTAATGCCACGCTGGAAGAAGATAACGAGCGCCGTGCCGCCGTGCTGCGCGGTGAGGGCGTGGACTCCTTGAGCCAATCGCGTGCGCGTGGCGATGTCAGCTTTCAGGTCAATCCGGATGGCGAAACGCGCAGCCGCGTGGAAGTGGAACTGGTGTATTCGCTGCAAGGGCCACTGGCGCAGTTTTCGCGCTCTGGACTGGTTCAGGATTTCGTGCGCCGCATGATTGCAGAGTTCGGCAAGAACGTGAACCTGCGCCTGGAAAAACCGCTGGCCGAAGGCGAGGAGCCCGTGGTGGCCGAGTTCAATCCGGTCAAGATGTTCTTCAGCATTTTGTGGGACCGCTTCAAGGGATTTTTCCGGCGCTCATAAGCGCATAGACGATACAAGACGATAAATAAAACGGGGACAAGGAAGATGACGGGGCGTATCGCTGTGGGCAGGCGCATACGCCTGTCAAACGGGGCCGCCTGCTTGTCAGACGCCTGGGATATGGCTGGCCAAGCCCTACAAAAGAGTGCCACCCGTTTCGGTCTCCGTAGCGTCCAACTAATTTCAACGCAGAAAATCTGGGGGATTGATGCAATTACTACTCAAACTATCAAGGGCGATCGACAGCCTGAATCAGCTCTGTGGCCGAGTGGTCATGTGGGTGGTTCTGTTGGTTGTTGTGATCAGCTCCTATAACGCCTTTGCGCGTAAATTTTTCGATGTCAGTTCCAATGCCTGGCTGGAAGTGCAGTGGTATCTGTTCGGTGCCCTTTTTTTGCTGACGGGCGGCTACACCTTCTTGCGCAATGAGCATGTCCGCGTGGATGTGCTGGCCTCACGTCTGTCTGAGCGCAAACAAATTGTGATCGAAGCCGTGTGTGTGGTGCTGTTCATGTTGCCCGCCTGTCTTGCCATCATGATCCTGTCCTGGCCGGTGTTCATGGACTCCTACCTGACTCAGGAAGTGTCCTCCAACTCCGGTGGTTTGATTCGCTGGCCTGCCAAACTGATTATTCCCATTGGTTTTGCCCTGATTTCACTGCAGGGGGTCTCGCATCTGATCAAGTGCATTGGCTTTTTGCGCGGCGCTTGTCCCAACCCCAACAAGAAGCTGCAAAGCAAAACGCCTGAAGAATTGCTGGCTGAAGAAATTGCACGGCAAGCCCAGGCCACGTTAGCGAATCAACACAAAGGCTGAACCTGATCATGATGGATTTATTTATCGCTAATATGGCGCCGGTGATGTTTGCATCACTGATTGTTTTCTTGCTGCTGGGTTTCCCGGTGGCCTTTGCGCTGGCTGCCAATGGAATGGTGTTCGGTCTGATTGGCGTAGAAATGGGCCTGTTCAACTGGTCCTTGTTCCAGGCGCTGCCGTTGCGCGTATTTGGCATCATGGCCAATGACACCTTGCTGGCGATCCCCTTCTTTACCTTTATGGGGCTGATTCTGGAGCGTTCGGGTATGGCGGAAGACCTGCTCGATACGATTGGTCAGCTATTTGGCTCCATGCCGGGTGGCTTGGCCATTGCCGTGGTGTTTGTGGGAGCCATGCTGGCGGCAACCACGGGCGTGGTGTCGGCGTCGGTCATTTCCATGGGCTTGATCTCCTTGCCTATCATGCTGCGTTATGGCTACAGCCGGCGGCTGGCAACCGGGGTGATTGCGGCGTCAGGTACCTTGTCGCAGATTATTCCGCCTTCTCTGGTGCTGATTGTGCTGGCTGATCAGTTGGGGCGTTCGGTTGGCGATATGTATCGTGGCGCGATGGTGCCGGGCTTGGTGTTGACCAGCTCTTACCTGCTTTACATCGTGATTATGGCTGTCTTGCGCCCCAAGGACGTGCCTCCGATTCCAGCCGAGCATCGTACTTACTCGCAGGCGAATGGGCGCTCGGGTACACGTTCCTTGTGCGTGCTGCTATTGATCTCCTTGGTGGCCGGTTATCTGCTCGATGAGCTCTGGGTGGATCCTGATGGCCCAATAGACGAGAAGGTGGTTATCTGCATCTTGTTGGTAGGCGGTGTGGCCTTTGTCTTGGCCCTGATCAACAAATGGTTGAAGCTGGGCTTGCTGTCGGTGTTGGCCGAACGCGTGGTGTTTGTCATGATTCCGCCCCTGGGCCTGATTTTTCTGGTGCTGGGGACCATCTTTCTGGGTATTGCAACACCCACCGAAGGGGGGGCCATGGGCGCGGTAGGTGCGATTTTGATGGCTGTCAGCCGTCGTCGTTTGAGTATTGATCTGCTCAAGCAAGCCATGGATACCACCGCCAAGCTGTCCTGCTTTGTGATGTTCATTCTGATCGGTTCCACCATTTTCTCGCTGACCTTCCGGGGTGTCGATGGTGACCTGTGGGTGGAGCACCTGCTGCTTGACCTGCCTGGTGGTGAATATGGCTTTCTGATTCTGGTCAGTGTGCTGGTGTTTGTACTGGCTTTTTTCCTGGACTTCTTCGAGCTGGCTTTTATCATCGTGCCTTTGCTGGGGCCGGTGGCCGACAAGATGGGTATCGATTTAATCTGGTTTGGTGTGCTTCTAGCCGTTAATATGCAAACATCCTTTATGCATCCACCATTTGGCTTCTCACTATTTTATTTGCGCTCGGTGGCGCCCAAGGATGATTACATCGACAAAGTGACCAAGAAGAAGATCCCAGGGGTGGCCACTGGCGATATTTACTGGGGCTCCGTACCGTTTATCTGCATCCAGATTGTCATGATTGCCGTGGTGCTGCTGTTCCCAGGCATGGTGACGCATTACAAGGGCACGGGTGTGGCGGTGGATCCGAGTACGGTCAAGATCGAGATGCAGGCTGAATACGGTGCGGACTTGAATCCGTTTGGTGATTCGGGTGACGGCGGCGGTATGCCGGTATTCAAGTAAACACAGGAAAGACAGGAGACACCGATGGAGAGCCTGGATGTCAGGGTATTGCGCCAGTTACATGCGTGGCGCGCACAAGGATGTGACGCTATTTTGGTCACGGTTGTGCAGACCTGGGGTTCGTCCCCGCGTCCAGAGGGCTCCATCATGGCTCTGGAAAAAGGTGGGGCGGTGGTCGGATCGGTCTCCGGCGGTTGTATCGAGGACGATTTGATCCGCGCCTATCACGACCCCAAAGGGGCGGATAAGCGCCTGCATGGCGATGGCCGTCCCCAGTTGTTGACGTACGGCATCAGCGCGGATGAGGCGCATCGTTTTGGTTTGCCTTGCGGCGGGACGATACGGCTGCTGGTGGAGTTCAATCCCTGCCCGGATGCCTTGTCGGAATTACTGGGTTTGCTGGAGCAGCGCCATTTGGTGCAACGCCATGTAGATCTGCACACTGGCCGTGCCTGGGGCAGTGCCACCCGTGTTCCGGCGGCTTTGCACTTAAGCCAGGATTGCTTGTCGGTGACCTTTGGGCCGTCCTATCGGCTCTTGCTGATCGGAGGCGGGCAACTGTCTGAATATGTGGCAACCATTGCCTTGTTCAATGGTTTTGATGTGACGGTCTGTGATCCGCGTAGCGAGCATATTCAAGGCTGGGGCGTAGCCGGGGTACGCGTGGTCAGCGGTATGCCGGATGATGAGGTCATTGCCTGCGTGCCGGATCGACGCACCGCCATTGTGGCCCTGACGCACGATCCCAAGCTGGACGATATGGCTTTGCTGGAGGCGCTCAAAAGCAGTGCTTTTTATGTGGGGGCGATTGGCTCGCGGCGTAATAACCAAAGCCGTCGCGAACGCTTGGCCGAGTACTTTGATCTGACGGCAGAGGAAATCGACAGGCTCAAAGGCCCGATCGGCTTATATATAGGTAGCAAAACCCCGGCAGAAATTGCGGTCAGCATCATGGCCGAGATCATCGCGATTAAAAATGGGGTGGATGTGCCGCGCGAACTGTCGGTAGCCTCTGTCAAGGATAGGCAAGAACAGCAGTCGGCCTAGAGGGTGACTGCCGCGACAGTTCTGTATTCAGACATTTCGCACTAAGATAAGAGAACGGGCGGCGACCCGTTCTTTTTTGTCTCCGGGCCGCCCAAGACCTGACGCCTGCTGTATTCAGCAGGCCGCCAGCGGGTGACAAGCCCGTGCAGCGTAGGGACGTTTTGATTTCTGCCTTGGTGAGCCTTTCATGTCCTTCGTGTCCCAATATGGTTTTTTGCCCTTGAGTGCCCCCCCAGGAAAGCAGGCCCTGTACAGCCCGGCACAGTGTGCCAGCATGGATGCGGCAGCACCGGGTTTCGGAGTATCTGTCGAGCAATTGATGCAGGCCGCCGCCAGTGCAGTGGCGCGTACCGTACAGCGACACTGGCCGCAAGGGGCGGTACTGTTCCTGTGCGGACCAGGCAATAACGGCGGGGATGCCTTGGTGGCCGCGCAAATTCTGCGTGAACAAGGACGCATGGTTTCCGTGTTCAGTCTGGTGGCCCCGTCCGCGCGACAGGGGACAGCAGCCTGGGCGCAAGCTCAATGGCAGGGCCGTTGGGAAAGCCAATGTCCGGACTTTCGACGTTTTTCCGTGGTGGTTGATGGCCTGCTGGGTGCAGGCCTGGATCGTGACGTAGAAGGTGACACTGCCGCCTTGATTCAGTCTCTGGCCGCTTCCAGGGTGCCCGTGTGTGCCATTGACGTGCCTTCGGGGCTGGATGGTGCCAGCGGGCAGGTACGCGGTGTGCTTGCCCCTGCCACGGTGACGGTCAGCTTTGTCCGTTATAAGCCGGGCCATGTTCTGTATCCGGGGCGAGCCCTATGCGGCAAGCTGGAGCTGGCCGACATCGGCATGCCAGCCCCGGCTTTGCAAAACGCCAATACCTGGTTGAATGAGCCAGCCTTGTGGCAGGCTCATCTGCCGCAGTTGGGGGCCCAGAGCCACAAATACACGCGGGGGCATGCCGTGGTCGTCGGGGGCGAACAGATGACCGGAGCCAGCCGTCTGGCGGCTCGTGCTGCGCAACGTGCGGGGGCGGGCTTGGTCAGCATGGTCGTGCCGCCTTCGGTCTGGCCGGTGTATGCCAGTGCATTGGACAGCATCATGGTGGCCCCCTTGGATGACACCCTGACCACGGACGAGCGCATTCGTGCTTGGCTGGTGGGGCCGGGTGCGGGCCTGGGTGAAGAAACCCGCCGCTTGACTTTAGCCTTGCTGGCAACGGGGCGGCCTTGTGTGCTGGATGCGGACGCCATCAGCAGCTTTGCGTCACAGCCTCAGGAGCTATGGGATGCCCTGCATGAGCAATGTGTATTGACCCCTCATGCTGGCGAGTTCGCTCGCGTCTTTGAGGAGGCGCCGGATCGTCTGGAGGCAGCACGACTGGCTGCTACGCAATGTGGTGCCGTGCTGGTTTTGAAGGGGGCGGATACGGTTATTGCCGCGCCGGATGGGCGGGCCTTGATCAATGCCTGCGCGCCGCCCTGGTTGGCGACAGGGGGAAGCGGGGATGTGCTGGCCGGTCTGGTCTGCGGCTTGTTGACTCAGGGGATGCCGGCCTTTGAAGCGGCAGGGGCGGCTGTCTGGCTACACTCACAAGCTGCCCTGGAGTTTGGCCCTGGCCTGATCCCGGAAGATTTGTTAGCCGTGCTGCCACGCGTTTGGCAGCGCCTTTTGTCCAGGGCCTGACACTTATTTGCGTGGGGCGCGCTGATAGGCCAGTGCCACGATCCCGCTCAGGACTACCGCTCCACCCAGCAATTGGGTGGAGTTCAAGGTTTGCTTCAGAATCAGCCAGCCCAGAATCAGGGAGGCCACCGGCTCCATGTTCATGAAGGGCGCATTGCGTGTCATGTCCAGTCGGGGTGCCAGCACAAACAGGGTGACAAAGCCGGTGGTGTACAGCACACAGACCAGCGACAGGGCAATCCAGCCTGTGGCATCGTGGGGCAAGGCAGAACCACCGGGCAGCAGTCCCAGGGGGCTGAGTGCAATCAGGCAGACCAGCGTTTGGCTGATGGTACAGAAACTGCGCACCAGACCAGGCAGAGGGGCCAGTTTATTTTCTGTAACCCACAGACCCATGGCAAACGTCAGGGCCGTCAGCAGGCTACACACCACACCCAGCACCCATTGCCCATCCAGCGTTGCGCCCTGAATCAGGCTGGGAGTGTCCAGCGCCAGCAAGAGGCCAATCAGAATGGCCACCATGATGATGGAGGCCTTGCGAGTCGGCTTGTGCCCGCCCAGGATCCAGGTCAGCAGGGCCAACAAGATTGGGTACATATTGGCCACCAGCAAGGCCAGGGCGACAGGGATGCGGGCGATGGAGGAATAGATCAGCATGCACTGCATGGTGATCAGCGCGCCCAGCAGCAGTTGCCAGCCTAGATACTGACGCGGCACATGCAAGGCTTGTTTGCGCCAGATGAGCAGCATGCTCAAGGCCAGGGTAGCCACGGCCGAACGAAAAATAACCGAGATGATCAGCCCGGTACCATGGTCCAGTGCGACTTTGGCTGCAATATGGTTGGCGGCAAAGGAGCTGCCCAGCATTAACAGCAAAATAATGGCAAGGTGGCGGGGCAGTAAGGCAGGAGATGTGGCGGGGGGCATGCTGCTTATTTCAAGTTTAAAGGACGAGGGCTTGCTTTATTGTTGTCCGCCCAGCCACTTGCTGCAAGTGTTGCTTGCACACCGTGGTCAATATGCCGTGGGTAGGCGGTGCTACTATGTGGAGCGATGTCCATGACCACAGAGATGCTCCCATGAAAATCGACCCCGCCGATAAGCCGACGATACCCCGTTCTGCGGACCAGGCCCCGTCCATTTTTTGGCGCAGCCTGATTGCGGGTGGAGCCTTGCTGGCCGGCCTGACAGGCTGTGCATTGCCGTCGTTGGAGGGCCGTAGCCACAGCACGGCTTTGCCGCTGGATCAGGCCCAGGAGACCATGATTGGCCAGGCGGTGACCCCCCTGGTGCAGCAGCATCCTGGCTTGTCGGGTATTTACCCTTTGTTTGATCCACATGACGCGTATGCGGCCCGTGCCTTGCTGGCCTTCGCCGCTCAGAAAACGCTGGATGTGCAGTATTACATCTGGCGGGGCGACACCACCGGCACCTTGATGCTGGATACCTTGTTGCAAGCGGCTGAGCGCGGCGTGCGAGTGCGTTTGCTGATTGATGATAATGGTATTACGGGGCTGGATGACTCCTTATCGGCCTTGAACGCCCACCCCAATATTGAAGTGCGCCTGTTCAACCCTTTTGTGTTGCGCTGGCCTAAATCCTTGGGTTTTCTGATGGATTTTTCCCGTCTGAACCGGCGCATGCACAACAAGTCCTTTACCGTGGACAACCAGGTCACCATTATTGGTGGGCGCAACGTGGGTGATGAATACTTCGGTGCGACCCAGGACGTGTTGTTTGCAGATCTGGATGTGATGGCCATCGGTGCTGTGGTCCAGGATGTCTCCACGGATTTCGATCGCTACTGGGCCAGCCAGTCGGCCTATCCGGTCGATACTTTGATTAAAACAGGTGATTCGCAAGCACTGGTGACGTTTCAGGCGCAGTTGCAAGAGGCCCAGGGGCAGCCGCGCGCCAAGGAGTATCAGCAGGTGCTGCGTGAGTCGGATCTGGTCAGCCATTTGGTGCGCGGTGAACTGGATTTCCAGTGGGCGCGTACCACCATGATCAGTGATGATCCGGCCAAGGCTTTGGGCCCGGTCAATCCGGAGCAGTTGATGGTCTGGCAAATGGACCATGTGCTGGGCAAACCCACCAGTCAGGTTGATCTGGTGTCCTCTTATTTTGTGCCGACAGCCGCGGGCGTGCGCGCTTTTGAGGAGATGATGAAACGGCCAGGCATGAAGGTGCGTGTTTTGACCAATTCTCTGGCAGCCACGGACGTGGCAGCGGTGCATGCCGGTTATGCGAAGCGACGCAAAGCCTTGCTGGAAGCGGGTGTGCAGTTGCTTGAGCTGCGGCCCACCACGGACACACCTACCCGTCATGGTTCGGGGCCTTTTGGCAGCTCCGGCTCGGCCCTGCATGCCAAGACCTTTGCAGTGGATGGCAAACGCCTGTTTGTGGGGTCCTTTAATTTTGATCCGCGCTCGGTCAACTTGAATACGGAATTGGGCTTTATTATTGAAAGCCCTGAAATGGCGCAAGCCTTGTCCAAGAGTTTCGAGGAAGTCTTGCCTTATCGCAGCTATCGTGTCGAACTGGATGAGCAGGGCGATTTGGTATGGATTCAGTTGAACGAAGATGGCACCGAGCGTTTTTTTACCTCTGAGCCCAATGCCAGTCTTTGGCGGCGGGCCGGGGTCGGTATCTTGTCTGTCTTGCCGATCGAGTGGCTGCTTTAAGCCAGATTCGATTATCTGCGATTGATGTGAAAGGCCCCCAAGGACAAGGCGAAGTCCTCGGGGGCCTTGTCATCAGACCGTGTGGTTTGCTGACTAGACTTTGAGCCGTTGCACGGCCTGTCGGCGTGTCTGAATCCAGTCTGCGTAGCGGTGCAGGCCATATTTTTCCATGCATTGTTCAGCCAGATTCCACTCCTGCAAGGCTTGTGCATTTTCACCCAGCGCCATCCAGGCATCACCACGTACACAGTGCAGTTCTGCGCGCAAACTGTTCGTGTCATAGCGCAGGCCTTGAGCAGCGGCCTTGTCAAGCCAGGGCATGGCCTCATTGCTGCGTCCCAGGCGGATCATGGCGCGGGCAATCCGGCACATCAGGCCATCGGCGCTGATGGGCAGCCCGTACTGAGCAGTCTGTACGCAATCGAGCAGCGATTGCAGGCTGGTTTCCCGACCATGCAGCATCACCTGGCAATAGTGCAGGTAAGAGCGACTAAGCGCAGACCAGGGCTCGGGGTGATGCGATCTTTGTAGCTCTTGCAGGGACAGCTCGGCCACTTGCTGACAGTGCTCAAGCTGTTCCATCAGATAGTGGGCCTGCATCACGAACAAATGGGTGATGGCGCGCAGGGAGAAAGTGGTGTCTGAGCGCAGGCTTTGCAAGGCGAGATGAGCGTGCTGCTGTGCCGCCTCCCTATCGCCTTTCAAGGCCAGAGCCACGCTCAGGGTGCCAAAGGTCATGGATTGCGGAAAGTGCTCGGCAATGGCTTGACGGCTGCTCTGCTCCTTCAGGTCATCAAAGACGGCCAGGCTCAGGTTCAGTGTCTGGATGGCATTGGCGACATTGCCTTTCCACAGCTCGTGCTGACCAATGGCATACAAAGCCCAACTGCGGTTTTGATCGTGGCTGGTTTCATTGGCCAGGGCCAGCAGTTGGCGCGCTTTTTGCAGGGCCTGTTCAAAATTGCCTTGGGCTTGAAGGGCCGTCCAGGCCGTCCATAAGCTGATCATGACCTGATCTGAGTCGTGCTCATCATGCAGCCCACGCCCCAATTCGTAAGCCATGGCGGTCGATGCCGAGGCCGGGCCATACAGGGACGATTCAATGGCACCTTGCAACATGCGGCATTCAAACTGCAGGGTTTGGCGTACCTGCAGGTCTTCAATCATATCGCTGCGGTTCAAGGAGCGTTGCAGATATTGGCTGGCCAGACGCAGGTCGTCTTGTGCCAAGGCCTCGCGGGCAGCGCGTTGCCACCAAAAGGCGGCTTCTGCGCTATCAGCCTCGCACAGGTGCCGAGCAATCAGCTCGGGTGCATGACGGCGGCGTATACCGTGCTGGGCAACGGCGTGGTGGGCCTGGCGCAGCTCTTCGTGCATGGCCACGCGTTTCAGTGCCTGGGAGACCAGGGGCAGACAGGCTACCTGCTTGTCATGCATATCGATCAAATCCAGCGTCGCCAAGGTATCCAAGCCGCCGCTCAAGGTCGTGCTCTCCAGACGCAACATCAGGGCCAGCTCGTCAATGGCGATGGGCTCCTCCTGCAAGGCAATGCTGGTCAGAATGTGGCGTGTTGCGGGCAAGAGGCTGTGGTATTGGGTGCAGATCAGGTCAGTCAGGCGCAAGGCATCGTGGCATTCGTTATTGAGCTCGTGGCAGCGCAGCAGTTCATGAGCGTGACCTGGGTTGCCCGCACTTAACTTGACCAGGCTGCTGCGTTTATCGCGCGATAGCCGCTGGCCGCGTTGGTTGCTCAGCAAGCTGTTGATGCTGGAGCGATCCAGCGTCGGCAAGCTCAGGTGTTCGGCACGCTCCAGACCATGGCCAGGTTTGCGGCTGGTCGTGAGCAATAGCGTCGGGTGACGGGGGGCTGAGTGTGCCAGCAAGCGGATCAGACGTTGTGTAGGCGGGTCAGCCCATTGCACGTTCTCAATAATCAGCAAGCGACGGCGGGGCGAAGTGCCGGTGCCGCTGAGCAGGTTGAACAGCAAGTCCATATGCGCGGTGGAAGGCTCGTTCAGTTCTTGCTCTTCAGAGCCATGGCCTAACCATTGGTGCAGGGACTGGGCCTGTTTGGGGCTGGTTTCCAGTGCTTCTTGCAAGATTTGAACGGAGAAAGGGTCGTGCTGCTTGCCATTTTGCGAGGCAATGTAATCGGCAATCTGCTCGTGCAGCCAGAGACGAATCGGGTGCCAGGCCACACGACGCTTGTCTTCACGACAAGTGAGCATAATGCAGGGGTGGTTGGTTTTTTGTACATAGTCCGCCAGAGACTGCACCAGCAGACTTTTGCCAACATGAGCGCGGCCGTGAATGGCGATGTGATGCAATGTGCGACTTGAGCCAATCTGCGACCAGGCTTGCACCAGATGATCGAACTCTTGTGACCGGCCATAAACGCGGCTGGTCAAACGCGCGTGGTCTGTTTCGGAGGGGCTCAGATTCAACCACAGGGCCTCATTTTGGCGACCAGTGGGGGGGTGAGTATCTCTGCTGTCCAGACGCAGGGCGGCCTGCACGCTGATACGTGGTGCGCCGGGAGTAGCTTCCCAGCTCAAGGGCAAGACAACTTGTGCCAATTGACCCCAGGGGTCCGGACAGGCGCTTTGATCGTCCATGGCCAGATCGGCATGAAGGGCAACGCTCAGCGTAATGTGCTCATCCATGCGCAAGGTTGCGGCAACGCGTGCCAATATGGCCGCCTGAGTGACGGGTGACTCCAGCAGTTCTGGATACCCAAAATAGGCGATCAACTGATTGGGGCCCGCTTCACAGGGCCAGGCACCATGCTGTTCGATCAGATGTCGTAACGTCTGGCGGCTTTGTTCCAGCAGTTGTCCCCCTTTTTCGCGGGCGTGGCGGTGGCCGGGTTCAAAGCGCAGGCACAAACCCACTGCCGCCAAGGGACGCAACTGCAGGCAGACTGTCGTCGACAAGGATTTGACCGGGCTGGACGACGAGCGTGTCGGCAGATCTACCAAGTTGCGTGTCTGGGCACTGGGTTCGCACCCCAAACGGTCGGCCAGCAAGACCGAACACTGCTCATAAGCGTGCAGGGCCGCTTCGTGCTGACCTTCCTGTTTCAGCAGTCGAATCAGCTCTTGATGCAGCTTTTCTTCTTCCGGCCAGAGCACAAGCCAGCGTTTAAGATGGCTGATCGCTTGTGGTGTAGGTAAAGATTTCAGACCAGACTGGATATAACGGTCACGACATTGAGACAGGGCTTGCCGAATAGTGTGCTGCGTATCCTGCAACCAGTCTTGCAACTGCTCGCCATGATGCAGCTTCACTTGCCCCAGCAAGGGGCCCTGATACAGATTCAGGCGCTCTAGATCGCTAAGTGTAGGCTGGCTGGGGTGTTGCAGCAGGCTGAGCACATCCACTTGTGTGCGGTTGGGATCCAGGGCCAGAGTGTCATTGGTAATGTGCAGGGCCTGGTCACAGCCTTCAAAGGCGCGGCGCAGGGCGTGCAGCGCGTGACGCAAGCGAGCGCGACCCACACTGATAGGATCTTCATGCCAGATCGTTTCGGCCAGATGGCTGCGGCTGATGGGCTTACCCTGCGCCAAAGCCAACATGGACAACAAAATACGTGCTTTATCGTAATTAATGATTTGTGCACGGCATTGTCCTTGAACCAGAAGTCGGTAAGGACCGAGCAGGTAAATTTGGGCCAAGTGCGAGGCAGAGGAAGGTAAAACATCCATGGGCTCGGGCTCGTATCAAGAGTTAAGCAATGATTGGGATAATGTATCCGATCCGTTTAATTTGTGTTTGCCAACTTTTGCGAAAATAAACGCTTTGCTTGTTCAAGATTAAATTGTTTTGGCCTATCAGCAGCTTATTGCATCGCAGGCTATGATGTGGGCTTATCACTTTTTTTGTGCTTGATTGTCTCTTCGTATGGTTGATCCCACACGTTCATCGCTGCGCAAACAGTCCAAATTGCCTCTGTCGCTCAAAGTGAAATATACCTTGCGAGCGCGCCTGGAGCGTGGCGAGTGGCCGGTAGGAACGCGTATTCCCACGCTGGAGGAGCTGATGCAGGAATACGGCGCCTTGTGTGGGTGGCCGGGAACACCGCTACACCTGTTCTGACCGGCTACCTATTTCTGCTTTCTTCTTTTGAGGAACTGCATTGCTATCAAGTAGTGAGCCTTCCTGAGGCAACTTCATGAAAAAACTCCGTGCTCTGTCATATCTATGCACTTATGGAGTCCATAAAAAACACCCCAAAGGTTGGAAAAGTATCCAATTTTTGGGGTGTGGTTCATTTCAGAGTCCGTAACTTCACCAATTACTGATCAGAACGAATATTGTTCTCTCGCACAATCTGCTCCCAGCGCGCATTACGCTGCTGTACCCATTGCGCTGGCGAAACCTTGGATGAATCGTAGGCTTGAATATCCAGCATCCGCAAAGTCTCGGCGGTAGAAGGACGTTTCACGATGTCGCTCAGCAAGTCGTTCCATGCCTTGATCTTCTCTGGAGGTGAACCCTTGGTGGTGAAAACCAGGTACGAGAAGCTCTCGTCAAAGTTCTCCAGGCCGGGTAACTTTGCTTCGGCCAATGTAGGGACTTCGGGCAATAAAGGATTGCGTTTTCCGCCAGAAGTCGCCAATGGCGTCAGCAAGCCTTCCTTGATCGGACCCAAAACACCGGCAATGGTCAGGAAACCACTGTCCAGACGCTCGCCATACATGTCATTGACCACGGCGCTATTGCTGCGATATGGAATGTGATCCAGCTTGATCCCGCTATCTTGCGTCAAGGCCGACATCATCAAATGTCCTGGCGAGCCCATACCGGCAGAGCCGTAATTCATGGGCTTGGCGCGGGCACGCTCCAGAAACTCGGCTGGTGTTGTGATACCAGTTTTGCTGGGAACCACCAGGACCTGGTCAAAGGTACCCAGCAAGGATACCAGCTCCAGGGAGTCCTCGATCTTGAATTTACTGTTGACGTAAATATGGGGATTGGCCGTGGCAACCGTATCCAGAGTCAGCAGCAAGGTATTGCCATCCGGTTTGGCTCGGCCCACTGCGTCGGCAGCAATCGAGCCTGCCGCACCCGCGCGATTCTCCACCACAATAGTTTGACCAGTGGTTTCAGTAGCCTCGCGGGCCAACATGCGACCCAGGACATCCAGCGGGCCGCCTGCAGCGGAGCTGACGACAAGCGTGGCCACCTCGGCACTTTGGACTGGTGTAGCCAAAGGTAGGATCAGCGCACAAATGCTTACGTTGCGCAGCAAGGAAAGGATGGGCATAGAGGTCTCCAGATAGGGGTGGGTAACAGTATCTATCTCACGCTATCGCCAAAGGCAGGGGGCTGGTTTCGCTGTGAGCCATCATGGTGTCGATCAATTGACACAAAAGCGTTGTTTTTAACGTTTGCGCGTCAGGTTCATTCCACAAATTATGTTGTTCCAGTGGATCGGCTTGCAGATCGTACAGCTCTCCGATGTGACCGCCCTCGTACAGACTGAGACGATGCTGCTGTGTGACCAGCGAGCGCAGCTTGGTGCGAATAGGCGTATTGAACAGCTTGCGCTGGTTTTCTTCCTCAATCAATACGCCTGTTCGCCAATCCACGGCTTCGTTCTGTATCACTTTCAGCAAGGAGCGGCCTTGAATGCCGTTGTAGGGCAACTGGCCTGCGCGCTGCAGAACCGTAGGCGCGACGTCAATGGTAGAACAGACCATCGTGCTTGTGCCTTGAGATTTCGCATCCTTTGGGTCAAACCAGATAAAGGGGCTGCGAATAATGCTTTGGTAATGTACAGGGCCTTTGAGCATGAGCTGATGGTCGCCCATGAAATCGCCATGATCACTCATGAACATGACAATGGTGTTCTCCGCCTGGCCGGTGTGCTCCAGATGATCCAGAATGCGACCGATCTCGGCATCGATATGCGTGATGGAGCCGTAATTCAGAGCAATTGCCTCGCGCGCTTCGCGCTCTGAGCAGGCGAACAGCGTGGGCGTGTGCTTGATCGCTTTGCCTTCATCGCGCCGTTTATGGAGCAGTTGCAGATGGGCTGGCAAGGGATGGGGGCCCAGGTGGAAGGAGTCGGGCAGGCTGACCTCTTCAGGCTTGTACATATCCCAGTATTGACCGTGCGGGGTGTAGGGGTGATGGGGGTCGGGGAAGGAGCATTGAATGAAGAAGGGCTGTTGTTCCTGGGCATATTTATCCAGCACCGCGCGGGTACGCTCACCAATCCAGGCTGTGGTGCTGTACTCTTCTGGCACGCGGGTACGCCATGCTTGGCCGATACGACTCAATTCGTAGTCGGGAGTCGGGATGGCATTCTCAGGGCCGGATAGGGCGGCGATGTCAGGATGTTCATTTTGCAGCCAGCGACCATAGTCACCCCAGACCTGATCGCCGTGGTCAATGGCCAGGTCCACGTGTTCGTAACCGTAAAAAGGAAGTTGTACGCCGTGATCGGCGCGATCGCGCCACCATTGGCCACACTCCTGGCCGTAATCGTTGGTCGGCAGGGGTGGGCGGGCTTCCCCCTTGGTCGGTGGATCATCCGGGCGTGGGTAGAGGGGGGGGGTATCCGTTATGTTTTGCAAATGTGCCTTGCCCACCAAGGCAGTGCCCCAGCCTGCCTGACGCAGTACATCGACAAACGTGGTGGAGTCCAGCGGTAGGGGAACGCCGTTGTGGCGAGCGCCGTGTACCGAAGGCATGCGGCCAGTCATCAGGGAAGCACGGTTGGGCATGCAGATCGGGGTGGCGACGTAGAATCGCTCCGCACGCCAACCACGAGCGGCCAAAGAGTCCAGATTGGGTGTTTTTATTTCTTTATTGCCGTAACAAGCCAAATGGTCTGCACGGAGTTGATCCGCAATGATTAATAAAAAATTGGGTACTGACTGAGCCATGAAGTGCCTATTTTGTAGCTTCGGGTATACCCATTATGGAAGCAGTAGCCATAATGTTAAATTGAATAACTTGCAGGTATATATACTTCTTTCATATAGGTAAGTCATGAGCTGGAGTGAACGCATTCGCTTGAAGCATCTGCAGGTTTTAATTCGTTTGTGCGAACAAAAAAGCATGAGCGATGTGGCCCGGCAGTCCAATATGACCCAGCCTGCCTTGTCAAAATGGCTCAAGGACTTTGAAGACAGTATAGGTATGCCTTTGTTCGAGCGCCATGCGCGCGGTATTGAGCCTTTACCGGCGGCCTTGGCATTGGTCTCCCAGGCTCAAGGGGTGCTTAATCGCCTTGACCGCATGAATGCGACTTTGGAGCAATACCGGCAGGGATTCCGCCAGCAGTTTACCTTGGGTATTTCGCCGATGGTGGCCGCGGTTTATTTGCCGCAGTTGCTGGTGTATTTGCATCAGCGCGATCCGCAATGCCATATCCGGATTCAGGAAGGCACGCTGGATATTTTGAGCCGCAATCTGGAACAGGGTGAGCTGGACCTGGTTATTGGCCGTGTGGATGAAGCAGGCCGGAACCCGGCGATGGCGTATCTGCCGTTGGGCATGGTGCCTTTGGGGGTGGCCGCTTGCCGCAAGCATCCTTTGGCTCGGCAAGAGGAAGTGACCTGGGAGCAGACGCTGGAGTACCCCTGGGTATTACCGCCCAAAAACAGTCCTATGCGGCGCAGTTTCGAGTTGAGCCTGGATGCCAAGGGGCTGCCGTATCCCACTTGTGCGATCGAGTCTGCCTACGCGCATACCAATGCACGGGTGGCCGTTGGCAGTGATTTCCTGGTTCCCATGACGCGCAGTATGGTGCCGGTCTATCCGGAGCTCTGTATCCTGGAGCTGGGCTGGAGCGACCCGCGTTTGCACGGTCAGCTTGGTCTGTTGTGGCGCCCGCAGGACTCGGGTGAGCCAATGCTGGAAGAGGTCATTAGCTGGATGAGCAAGCAGCCTCACACAGTGTGATGTCAATCAGGGTCAGCAGGGGCTGACCCTGAAAGAGCTGACAGCTTGTTTTTTAAATGCATGTAACTAAAAATTGCCAGCATGCTATTTTGTTTCTTCTTGGCGAATTGATTGATGGGAACTGTTCTGGAAGGTTGGAAAAACTTGCAAGCGATCAGTATCAGCTCGGTGCGCGACACGCTGAGCGGGAAATACCATTCTCGTGACTTCATTCATGCCCGAATGGAGTACTTACGCAGCCGCGTCGTATTAGTTGGCTTGTTATTTGCCTTGTTGACGCCCCTTTGGACTGTGATGGACTGGTTGGTTTTGCCCGGCTGGCCCACACATTTAATGGCGGTGCGAGTGTTCAGTCTGGGGGGGCTGATCGCGTGTGTGTGGTTTGCTTTCAATGGCCACCAGCGTATCACCCGTATTTATGTGTTAAGTGGCCTGGTTTTTATTTTGCCAGCCTCTTTTTACGCCTATATGCTGCTCACGCTCTCGGGGGCCGGGCATTATGTGGTACTGGGTTACGGCTTTATCCCTTTTCTGTTGGTGGCGACCTTAAGCATTTTTCCCTTTACCTTGCTGGAGTCTGCGCTGGTAGGGGGCGCGTTAATTGCCTTGCAGGTATTGGCCAGTGTCAGTTCGGGAACCTGGATGACGGCGAAAGGTTTGCAGGATCTGTGGCTGTTGAGTGCTTTGCTGGTTGTGGCCCTGACCGCCAATTACTTTCATCTGGGACTTTTGTTGCGTTTATATCGGCAAGCCACGCACGATACCTTGACTGGGTTGCTGAACCGGGGGGCGGTCAGTCGTCAATTGGGGCAGGGACCTGTCCAGGAAAAACTGCATGTGTTGATGGTGGATCTGGATCATTTCAAACAGATCAACGATACCCATGGCCATTCGGTAGGGGATGATGTCTTGACGCGTACCGCGTCTTTATTCAAGGCGCATTTGGGGCCCCATGACTTGGCGGCACGTTATGGTGGCGAGGAGTTTGTGTTGATTCTGGCCGGGCGTCGTGATGAGCAGGCTTTGCGCTTTGCGGATTTGCTTTTGCGTCGGGTGCAGGAACAAACTTTCTACAATCATGACCGCGAGTCTTTTCAGATTACGGCCAGTATGGGCCTGGCAGTGTGTCTGCCCGGTCAGGTCATTGAAGAGGCGCTGGTTCAGGCTGATCAACGCCTGTATGACGCCAAGCGTGCGGGTCGCAACCAGGTGGTGGCGACAGATTAAACCTGTCGGGCTACGTCAACCAAGGGGGCCTGGAGTGGCAAAGACTCCAGGCCCCCTTGGCGATCGACTCCTTAGTAGTGCAGGGTTTGGCTTTCCTGGCTGGCCTTGTCTATGTCCTGATCGCTGATAGCATCGTTCTTGCACTTGAAGGCCGCAAACATTTCAAGCTGATCCGAGTGATGTGCGTCGGCTTCGCCTTTGGGATTGATGAAACCACTTTGCCCCGGCGCCATGATCGAGCACATGCGCACGCCAGCAGGGTCCAGCACGTACTGGAAGCGGGCGCTGCCGGTGTTCAGATAAGGCATGAGGCGGCGCTCGAACGCAGGGTCAGACCAAGGCACCCCAATCGCATTACGTGCCGCAAACAACATGGAAACAGAGGGAGCACGCCATTGCTGAGCTTGTGCGCCCTGCGCTTGCTCCAGCGAGGTGGCCGCTTGTTCCAGCGCATCCAGTACCAGCTCCTGGGCTGGACGACCTTGCAGGAAATCAATGGTCTGTGGCACACCAGCAGCCGGGCCCTGGATGGCGTTCCAGATCAGCTTGGCTGCCGCAGCGGGTTGGGCGCTGCGTGGATCATCCATGGCCGGGTACAGGCCTTGCGTGTAGGTCTGGTAGACGCTGTCAGGCAAACGACCTTTCAGGAATACAGGGACCGCAGCGTGCATCCAGGCCTGCATCACAGCCGGAGCACTGCCTTCGTAATGCTTGCCGTTGCTGGCGACGTGCAGCTTGTAGTCCCAGCCTCTCAACTGCTCGGCAGCTTGACGGGCCAGGGCACTGGCACGTGGCAGCTTGGCGGCTGCCTGGATGAGGGGGGCGAAGTAGCGCGCATTCAGGTCCGAGCGTGCGCCCAGGGAGTCAATGCCCCAGATTTCTTCATCGCTCAGGCGCTGCTTGGCTTGCAGCGGTGCCAGTAGTTCCTGCACGCGGTCTACATAGGAGAAGTTGGCATTGTCAGCCAGCAAGGCGCCGTAGGCCTTGTTGTTCCAACTGGCGATATAGCCTTGCTGCGGGTTCAGCACTTTCGGGTTGTGCTCAAAGCTCAGAAAGCCTTGCCATTCCATGCTGCCGTCTCCTGTGGCCGGGAACTGGATGGCTTGACTGACAGGGCGTTGTGGCAAGAGGCCCAAGGCAGCGGCACCGATATTGCGCTTGGTATCGGCATAGAACCAGGTAATGGAGGCGCTGACGCGGGCTGCCTGGGCCATGAATTGATCCCAGTTTTGGGCCTTGGCCGCATGGGCCCAGCCCAGCAGGGTTTCAATTTCCCGACCTTCCCAGGTACGGCGGTTGGCGTAGGCGGTGTTGTTCTTTTTGTCCCAACTGCTGACATAACCTTGAGCCGCGCGGTAGACGTCCAGCGTGACATCGTCCTGTCCACGCACTTTGATACGCACCTGCTTGTGCTCCATGGGACGCCAGGCATTGTTGTACCAGTAGCTATGCGGATCACCGTCTTTCAAGCGCAGTTGGTAAACGTCGTTGGTGTCCAGTGAACCTACAGTGGAACCCCAGGCAATCTGGCCATTGGTGCCGAACAGAATGGCGGGCAGGGCAACGGCAGTGGTGCCGGTCAGGTCGTAGCCCGCACCGTGCAGGCCGACGCTATAGGTAATGGACGGGGTGTACCAGCCTTGTTGCGGGCCGTTGTAAAGCACGGCATGGCCGTGGGTCGTCTTTTCAGGACCCAGCAGCCAGGCATTGCTGGCCGTCGGTGTGCCGGCGGCCACGGTGGGGCCCAGGGCGACAGCCTGCTTGCGCAGATAGTCCTGCGCAGCGTGTGTGGACAGGGCCTGCAAATGCGTAGGCAAGTCGGCCAGAGCGGTCTTGGCCTCCGGCTGCGCAATGATGGTGGGGGCGGTCGGGTCGTTCAGCCAGCGTAGTTGTTTGTAAAGCTGTTCGCCGCGTTCCGCGCCCTGGTCTGCTTTCAAGGTTTCCAGCAGATTCAGGTTGGCCACTTCCGCAGTACCGGCAAAGAAGCGGTTCAGAATCAGACCTACCCAGACCATGGCAATGTCCTCGGGCTGCCATTCAGAAGGTTCAAAGCCTTTGTCCAGAAACTCTTTGGGCATCAAGGTGTCGCGTTGGGCTTTTACCTCGCGCACACGCTGGGTAAAGCCTGCCGCATAGCCCTCAAACATGGCGCGGTCTTCTTTGGAAAGAGCGGCCAATTGCTTGCGAATAGAGTCCGGGTCGATGTTGCTGTGGGTGACTTTATCCAGCTCCAGGAAATCCGCTCCCAGAACTTCTGCCACCGTTCCCCAGCCAGAGCGTTTGGCAATTTCCATCTGATAGAGACGGTCCGTCGCGACGGCATAGGCATAGCCATAGAACAGGCCATAGGTGCTGTCCGCATAGATGTGCGGCGTGCCATAGCTGTCGCGCTTGATGGTAACGCTGCGATCATTCACGGAAGTGCTGGCACAGGCGGCCAGCAAGATGCTGGTGCTCAGTACGCCAAGGGTCAGTCGGGATGGGAAGCGACGGGGGAAGTTCAACATCTTGTCTCCTCAAGCGTAGCCATGGGGCTACCGTTTTTTTATCTCTTGAGAATATAACGTCAAAGTTCTTTAGGTATTGATATTTTCAGGTGAAAGCTTCTAGAGGATTTCCCCAGTACAAAAGCGGCTTGCCGGATATGATGGAGCAGTTTATGAAATCCATGATTCGGCGCGTGCAGGAACCAGGTAGGGTGGTTGCGTTTTAATCTTTGGGCTTATTAAGTGTAGTCACTGTATATCGGTAGTTATCTTCTTTTCAGGCTATCTACTTTTTCTGCTCATTTCTTCTCGCTCTCCTTGCTTTAACGGCTTTCTGCCTGACTAGTTGTGTTTTATGTTTAAAGTGTTCAAGGGTATATCCCTAGGTCTTGGTCGATTTACTCGCAAAAATACCATGTGTACACTTTAAATTACTAAAACAAGACAAGTTGCTGAGTCGTGTTTCGCCTTACAAGCCCACGGAGAAGACAATGAACAAGACATTTGCAGGGGTAGCACTGGCAGGAACGATGATGTTGCAAACTTTGGGGGCCACCGCTGCCGCTGAAGGGGTCATCAAGATTGGAGAGTTGAACAGCTATAAGTCCCAGCCCGCTTTTTTGGGGCCTTATCGAAACGGGATGGAGCTGGCGGTTGAGCAGATCAATCAGGCTGGGGGGATTCACGGCAAGCAACTGGAGTTGATTATCAAGGATGACAATTCCAACCCCGGCGATGCCGTACGCGCCGCCGAGGAATTGATCTCGCGGGAAAAGGTCGATGTGCTGACCGGGACCTTCCTGTCCAATATTGGTCTGGCCATTACCGACTTTGCCAAACACAAAAAAGTATTCTTTCTGGCCAGCGAACCGTTGACCGACAAGATCGTCTGGGCCGATGGCAACCGCTACACCTTCCGCCTGCGCAACTCCACCTATATGCAGGTCGCCATGCTGGTGCCGGAAGCCGTCAAGCTGAACAAGAAGCGTTGGGCGATTGTGTACCCCAACTACGAGTACGGTCAGTCCGCCGTTGCCACGTTCAAGACTCTGATGAAAGAAGCCCAGCCCGATATCGAGTTCGTGGCTGAGCAGGCCACGCCGTTGGGCAAGGTCGATGCCGGTGCCGTGGTGCAGGCTTTGTCCGAAGCCAAGCCTGATGCGGTTTTTAACGTACTTTTTGCGTCCGACCTGGCTCGTCTGGTTCGTGCCGGTAATCAGCGCCAGTTCTTCAGCCCTGCCTTGCCGGTGGTCAGCATGTTGACCGGCGAGCCCGAATACCTGGACCCCTTGGGTGAAGAAACGCCGGAAGGCTGGATTGTGACGGGCTACCCCTGGTATGCCATCGACACACCCGAGCACAATGCCTTTTTGAAAGCCTATCAGGGCAAGTACAAGGAGCACCCACGCCTGGGCACGATTATTGGCTACAGCACCATTGTGTCGATTGCCGCCGGTATTGAAAAAGCCGGTTCTACCGACACCGAAGCCATGATCAAAGCCTTCCGTGGTCTGGATGTGGTCACGCCTTTTGGTCCTATTACTTACCGCACGCAAGATCAGCAGTCCACACAGGGGGCGTATGTGGGTGTGCTGGCCAAGCAAGACGGCAAGGGCATCATGACTAATATTCGTTATGCCGATGGCAAGGATGTACAGCCTACGGATGAGCAAGTCAGCCAGTGGCGTCCTGCCGCGGCCAATCAATAATTCCAAGAACGCAGTATTTCGTAGATCGGCGCGCCGTCTGGCGCGCCACTTCTGACGCGAGGCAGTAATGGCCTTATCGGGTTTATGGGTTCAGTTCCTTAACGGACTGGCCGAGGCATCGTCTTTGTTTCTGGTGGCGGCGGGTTTGTCCCTGATCTTTGGGGTGACACGCATCGTCAATTTTGCACACGGTTCCCTGTATATGCTGGGCATTTACATGGCGTATTCCACGGTGCAATTCATGGGTGGTTCGGCGCTGGGATTCTGGGCTGGCCTGATTGTGGCGGCCTTGCTGGTCGGCGCATTGGGGGCCTTGCTGGAAATCGTGCTGTTGCGGCGCATTTATAAAGCGCCCGAGCTGTTCCAGTTATTGGCCACCTTTGCCCTGGTGCTGGTGATTAATGACGGGGCCTTGGCGGTGTGGGGGCCGGAAGATCTGCTGGGGCCGCTGGCGCCGGGTTTGAGCGGTTCTGTTTCCATTGCAGGACGCTTCTTCCCGGTTTATGACCTGGTGCTGATCGTGATCGGTCCGGTGGTGCTGGGCTTGCTGTGGCTCTTGTTGACCCGTACCCGATGGGGCGTACTGGTGCGCGCCGCGACCCACGACAGGCAAATGCTCGGTGCGCTGGGCGTGAATCAGGCCTGGTTGTTTACGGGGGTCTTTGCCTTAGGGGCCTTCCTGGCTGGTTTGGGTGGTGCCGTGCAATTGCCGCGTCAGCCCGCCAATCTGCTGCTGGATTTGAGCGTGATCGGGGACGCCTTTGTGATTGTGGTGGTCGGTGGCATGGGCTCCATCCCCGGTGCCTATGTGGCTGCCTTGATCGTCGCTGAGTTGAAGGCCCTGTGTATTGCTCTGGGCACGGTCACCTTCTTTGGCGTGGACTTTGCTTTTCCCAAGTTGACGCTGGTGGTGGAGTTCATTTTCATGGCGGTGGTACTGGTGTTCCGGCCCTGGGGCTTGTTTGGGCGTGCTCAAGCCGTCAGCCGTAACTCGGCCCCGATTGAGGCACCGTTACGAGCCGGAAGCGGAGCTTTCCAGGTCATGGTGCTGGTGGTTCTGGGGGGGATGGCCGCCTTGCCCCTGATGAACGAATGGTTCCCATACGCGCCTGTGCTGGCTCTGGATATTCTGGTGTTGTCCTTGTTTGCATTGAGCCTGCATTTCATGATGGGACCAGGGGGGATGAACTCCTTTGGTCATGCTGCTTATTTTGGTCTGGGCGCCTATGCCGCGGCTCTGCTGTTCAAAGCGGCGGCCTGGTCGATGGGATGGTCTTTGGTCTTGGCTCCCGCTGTCGCAGGTTTGGGGGCGCTGATCTTTGGCTGGTTCTGCGTTCGTCTGTCCGGCGTCTACCTGGCCATGTTGACCTTGGCCTTTGCGCAGATTATCTGGTCCATCGTGTATCAGTGGGACAGCTTTACGGGCGGCTCTAATGGTTTGGTCGGAGTCTGGCCAGCCGAATGGTTGTCCGGTGATCGCTATTATTATTTCGCCTTGTGTGTGGTTGTGGCAGCCGCTTTCTTGTTACGTCGCATCTTGTTTTCGCCCTTTGGCTACGCCATGCGTGCCAGTCGGGATTCGGCCTTGCGGGCTGAGGCCATCGGCATTCCCGTTAAACGCGTACAGTGGCTGACCTTTATGTTGGCGGGCACATTTGCTGGTCTGTCCGGTGCCTTGTTTGTGTTTTCAAAAGGCAGTGTCTCGCCTGAGGTGATTGCGGTGAATAAGTCTGTGGATGGCTTGGTCATGGTCTTGCTGGGTGGCTTGCAAACCCTGGTCGGTCCAGTAGTGGGCGCAGCCGTATTCACCTTGCTGCAGGACTTTTTCCTGGGCATCACTCAGTATTGGCGCGCCTTGTTTGGTGGCGTGATTCTGTTGCTGGTTCTGGCTTTCCCACAGGGTATTGCCGGCTTTTTCAAACGTTGGGCGCACCGTCGCGTTGCACCGGAGGCATCGTCATGAGTTTGCTGCAAGTACGAGGTCTTAAAAAAGCGTTTGGCGGCAATCTGGCCGTAGACGGTATCGAGTTTGATGTGCAGGCCGGGGAGTTTCTGGCCTTGATCGGCCCTAATGGTGCAGGCAAAACCACCACCTTCAATATGGTGGGCGGGCAGTTGACGCCAACCGCGGGTTCGGTGCGCTTGGGTGATCAGGAGCTGGTGGGATTGGCCCCACGCAAGATTGCTGCTTTGGGCGTGGGTCGCACCTTTCAGATTGCCGCGACGTTTGCCTCTTTGACAGTGGTGGAAAACGTGCAGATGGCCTTGCTGGCGCATCAGAAAAAACTGTTTTCCTTCTGGCGTCGTGCGGCTCAGTTCGAGCGGGCACGTGCGCTGGACTTGCTGGATCAGGTGGGCATGCTGGCTCAGGCTGAACGGCCTTGCAGCGAGCTGGCCTATGGCGATGTGAAGCGGGTAGAGCTGGCGATTGCACTGGCCAACGACCCCCGTCTGTTGCTGATGGATGAACCCACAGCAGGCATGGCCCCCAAAGAGCGCAATGAGTTGATGCGCCTGACCAAAAAACTGGTGATCGAACGCAATATGGGTGTGCTGTTTACCGAGCACAGCATGGACGTGGTGTTCGAGCACTCGGACCGCATGCTGGTGTTGGCCCGTGGTCGGCTAGTGGCGGAAGGGGATGCGGACTATATTCGCCAGCATCCCAAGGTGCAGGAGGTCTACTTTGGAACAGGCAAAACATTCGAGAACAAGGAGCCAGCATGACGCAGGACTTATTAGCCGGTTCTGAGCGAATCGCCGCAGGCGGGGCGGACGCGCAGCCTTTGCTGAGCGTAGATGGCTTGAATGCCTGGTACGGTGCCGCGCATATTCTGTTTGATCTGTCCCTGACGGTGCAGCGCGGCGAAGTGGTCGCCTTGATGGGGCGCAACGGCGCGGGCAAGTCCACAACCTTGAAGTCCATTATGGGTTTGATGGAGCGATCCAACGGCCATATCGAATTCATGGGGCAGGCCATTCACGACAAGCAGCCTTTTGAGATTGCACGTGCCGGTTTGGGCTTTGTGCCCGAAGAGCGCCGTATCTTTAGTGATTTAAGTGTCTCGGAGAATCTGGAAGTAGGCCGTCAACCAGCACGGCGTTGGCCAGATGGCGCCGCAGCCCCGCACTGGCAGCCTGAACGCTTGTACAGCCTGTTTCCCAATCTGGGGCAGATGCAGGACAGACCCGGCGGACAGATGAGCGGGGGCGAGCAGCAAATGCTGACGGTAGCGCGCACCTTGATGGGCAATCCCTATCTGGTCTTGCTGGATGAACCGTCCGAGGGTGTGGCTCCGGTGATTGTCGAGCAGATGGTGCAGATGATTCTGGAGCTCAAGCAGGCCGGTGTCAGTATCTTGCTGTCCGAGCAGAATCTGCATTTTGCCGAACTGGTGTCGGATCGGGTCTATGTGCTTGAAAAAGGGCAAATACGGTACAGTGGCGTCATGCAGGAGTTAAGCGCCAACGAACACGTGCGGCGCACTTACCTGTCCGTTTAACGTTGGGCCTCCAGTTAGCGAGGCCGGATCGGCTCCAGGAGAACACCATGACAGATGCACGCCCCAATCCCCAGACCGTCATTGATTTCTGGGTTGAATCAGGGCCAGAGAAATGGTTTCGCAAGTCTGATGACTTCGACCGGGAATTTCGTGAGCGGTTTTTGGACTGGCACGAACGTGCGGCCAGGGGCGAACTGGATGATTGGGCACAGACGGCAGAAGGGGCCTATGCCTTGCTGATTCTGCTGGATCAGTTTCCGCGCAACTCTTTTCGCAATACTACGCGCATGTATGCGACCGATGAGAAGGGTTTGGCGATTGCCAAGGAAATGGTGGCCAAGGGTCTGGATAAACAAATTCCGGTGGAGCGCCGTGTGTTCTGCTACTTGCCGTATTCTCATGCGGAGAACTTGGCGGACCAGCAAGAGGCCGTGCGCCTGAATCGGGAAATTGGCCGTCCCTGGCTGGATCATGCCGAAGAGCACCTGGATGTGGTCGAACGCTTTGGCCGCTTCCCGCATCGCAACTCGATTCTGGGGCGTACTACCACTGCGGAAGAACAGACGTTTCTGGAGGGCGGTGGTTTTTCCGGTTGATGGGTTTTGAGTCTGGATCTGCAGCAGAAGCTGAGTCTTGATCTTGATTGGGACTGGGCCTAGGCTTTGGCTCCAAACCTAAACCCACACGTAAGTTCAAGTTTCAGATCAGTCCTTCAGAGTGTTGGCCGAGAGCCTGGCTTGAGGGGGGCTGGCTTAGCCAGGTCTGAATGTGATGAATCAAAAACAAAGGCGGCCAAGTGAAAACTTGAAGCCGCCTTTGCTTCGTTGACCGCGTATCTAAACACAATCTGCGGACAAGCCCCGTCTACAGATGCCCCTTCTGCTCCCGTATGGTCGCAATCTTGTCTTTCAGGCCTGTCCAGGCGGGTTTGTCCGGTGCAAAACGCGCCCGCATATAGTTCAGCAAATCTTCCATCTGCTCGTTATTCATGCTGTTCTTGAAACCGGGCATGGAGCCCAGGGTGGGCTGTGCCGGACGGGTAATGCCGTGCATCAACACCTGAATCGTATTGTCCGGGTGTTCACTGTGCAGATTGCTGTTCAAGGCCAGGGACGGGCGAGCCCCAAAGAGCACCGGCCCACCACGTGGGTCATGGCAAACAGCACAAGCGCCGTTGAACAGGTTTTCGCCTGGCATCACCATCACGTCCTTATTGCTGCGGCTATCTTGCTCCAGCAGCGCGGCCTGGGCGGCGTGTGTTTGTTCTTGTTCGCTCTCGACCGGGTTCAAACTGCTTAGGTAGTGCGCCATGGCACGGACGTCGGACTCAGGCAGTTCTGCCAAGCCTGCGACGACCGGCCCCATCGGTCCCGCCGCCACGCCATGACGGGGCGAGTAGCCGGTACGCAGGTATTGGTACAGCTCCTGTTCTGTCCAGGGGATGGGGGCTTTGGACAGGCTATTGAGCGCAGGCGCTTCCCAGTTATCCGCAAAACCACCAGCCAGGAAATTCGCTTTACCGCCTTTTTCCGCGCCCAGCATATTGCGCGGGCTATGGCAGGCCGCACAGTGGCCGCTGCTATTGACCAGATAGGCCCCCCGGTTCCATTGCACGGTTTGCGTCGGGTCCGGCACATAGGCATTTGGATCACGGTGAAACAGCAGGTTCCAGCCCGCCACCAAGGGCCGCATATTCATGGGGAAAGGCAGCTTGGTTTCAGGCACTTCGGACTTCACTGGCTCTTGCGTCATCAGGTAGGCGTACAGGGACTGCATGTCCTCATCGCTGATCTTGGCAAAGGCCGTGTAAGGGAAGGCCGGGTACAGGTGGCGTCCGTCCTGATGAATGCCCTCGCGCATGGCGCGCTCAAAGGCTTTGTAGCTCCAGCTACCGATGCCGGTTTCTTTGTCCGGGGTGATGTTGGTGGTGTAGATCGTGCCAAACGGCGTATCCAAACCCAAGCCACCTGCATTGGGTGTGCCGCCCTCAGCGGTGTGACAGACCATGCAATCGCCTGCAATGGCAACCAGACGGCCACGTTCAATGGCCAGCTCGGAAAAGATGGAGGTATCCACTTGGCCGACTGGTGCAATGGCGGGCCGCCAGGGCAGGGCGCTCAAGACGGTGCCGGTGGCGACTGCGGCCAAGGCTCCCCACCAGGCTTTGCGTTTTTTGCTGCTGCCTGTTTTATCGGACTGATAGCCCAGCGCCAGAGACTGTTCGCTAAAAGGCGCACTGGTCAGGCGTATGCCACTGGCATTGAAAATTGCATTGGCAATGGCGGCCGCGGCAGGCAGTTCCACGCCCTGGTTCCAGGCCAAAGGCTGGCCTACGGCAGACTCTCGTTTGACCAGTTGGACGGCGGGCTTGTCGGCGGTTTCTTTGACAGGGCTGTCGCTGCTACCTTCGCCGCCTTTGCCCACGCCATTGTTCAGCAGTTGCTGCGCCCAACGACCCAGTCGGTCAGCCAGGGCGGGCGCAGACTCCGGAGCGTGATCGGAGTTATTCAGTTCTGTGCTGTCGTGGCCAATGGTTAGCTTGTCTATGCTGAGCGTGCCTTGACGGGTATCGACGCTGACATCCACAGCCCAGGCGGACCACTGTTCTCGTGCAGCCTGTCCGGGGACGTTTTCAACAATATGGCTGTAGGCCAGCCCGCGACCCTTGCGTAAAGGGCCTTGATGGGCGGGCAAGGGCTCGGACCAGTCCGATTGCTCGGCAACTCGTTGCAGCAGCTCGCGCCCTTGGGGGCTGCTGACTTGTTCCAGTCGTGCCTCCAAAGGATCCAGGCCCAGGCTGTGGCAGTCCTGATCGAATTGCGATTCTTGGGCAAAGATGGTGGCCTGGGCCAGGCTGTCGGGGTCACTGCTGGCGGCCGCGCCATCATAGTTAGGCGTGGGTGCAGAAAAGTAATCGCTCTTTACGTCCGGACCACGGCTGGGCAAACCTGGCTGGCCACAAAGAATGGCAGCCAGGGAAGGGCGCGCACCGGACAAAGTGTTCAGTTGCCAGCGGGTCGCCCGCAAATGGGCATTCAAGTCGTTTCGCTCTGCGGTGCCTTTATAGACGCTCAGGCGAAGGGTGACTTCGCTGTGGCTGGCACGAACTTGCACGGCCTGGGGGCGGCCAAAGGCCATGACGGCTGCATCCATGGCGCAGTCGTAGGCATCGGCCTGATTGCCGGCAATATCCTGCAAATGGATCTGTTCGTTGGGCAGGCCGCTCAAGGCTTGCAGCTCAATCAGCAGGGCAGCGGGGCGCTGCGTATGCGCCCAGACATAAAGCTGCTTGTCGTGATAACAAGCACGGGCCCAAGCGGTTTCCTGATGCTCGGCGGCAGATCGCCACTCATAGCGTTGATCGGGGGCGCTAAGCGTAGCAGCGACATCCTCATCCGCTGGCAGCGTAGCCTGGTTCGCTGCGACGGGCGTGGCCCAACGCGCATCCAGCAAGGCAGCACCTTGTTGAGCCTGCTCGGCTTGTACCGCCAACACACCCAGAAAATTGCCCATATGCACACAGGCTACAACGCCGGGTACTTGCAGGGCAGCTTGTTGGTCTACTGTTTGTAATTCAGCGCCCAGATACTGCCCGTTTTCATAGGACCAGTAAGGGGGGCGTACCACAGCGCCATGCAGCAAGCTGGTGCCCGCAGGCAGTTCCGGCCACAGCGTTCGGGAAAGGTCTTGTGCTGAATGACTCATTGCCGGGCCTTTGCGACGCGTACGGCGGCTTGCATGATTTCTACGTGCGTGCCGCAACGGCACAGGTTATAGCGTAGTTCGTCCCGAATTTGCGCTTCGGTGGCTTGCGGATTGCGTTCCAGCAGGGCCTGCACGGTCATGACCATGCCATTGAGGCAGTAGCCGCATTGCGCAGCCTGACAATCTATAAAGGCTTGCTGAACATCATTGGGTTGGCCGTTTTGGGCCAAGCCTTCCAGGGTCGTGATCTGACGGTTTTCTACCAGGCTGACCGGCACGACACAGGAGCGGGCGGCCACACCATCGACCAGCACCGTACAGGCACCACATTCACCCAGGCCGCAGCCAAACTTGGGGCCATTCAGTTCCAGGTCGTTACGCAATACATAAAGCAGTGGCGTATCGGGCTCCACCTCGATGATGTGGGTCTCTTGATTGACCCGCAAGGTATGCGGGCGAGTACAAGGGGGCATGGGGTTCACCTTGGGTAGATCGCACCTTGTTGTCGGACAGCGTGTGCGGTGCTTTTATCAGCTTGGTATTGATATGCTTAAATTAAGTGTATACACTTTAATTTATCGAGTAAATAGATTCTACTACTCCCTTGAGGTATCAATCAAAGCCTGCTTGGGAAGATGGAAAAGATTCAATCTAATCTTATTTAATATAGGGTTTACACTGATTATTAAGCCCTTGATTTTCTCTTTATAGTAGTTGCGATAAATGGGTTTCAGCGCACTGCATTTGATTTTATTAGGGTGTGTACGCTAGTAATCGATGTTTTGCCTAGGCGCGCTGCAGGCACGCTTTCAGGAGCAAGTCCCTGAGGCCGGCTTTCAGGCCCTTATATAAAAACCCAGCCAGGAGAGTGTGATGTCTTACGATGCGCCGCGCCACCAGCAGCAAGACTTGCTCAGGGCGTCTGGCACCTTGCTGATTTTAGCGGCACCGGCACGGCCTCCCAAGCCTTCGCCCGGCCAGCCCGGCGTGGTGTCCGACTACTTGCAGGCGCACGACGATGTCTTTGTCGCCGTGTCCGAACAGGGCTGGGTGCGCGCTTTTCATGGGCACGTGGACCTGGGCACCGGCATTCAAACGGCGCTCAGTCAGATCGTGGCCGACGAGCTGGATGTGCCCATGGCGCGTGTGCAAATGGTACTGGGCCATACCGATGCGGTGCCCAATCAGGGGCCCACCATCGCCAGTGCTTCCATTCAGATTCATGCTGTACCGCTGCGCAAGGCAGCGGCTCAGGCACGTCAATTACTGCTGGCACAAGCCGCAGAACGTTGGGCATTGCCTGCCGCTCAATTACGCGTGGAAGACGGTATCGTCAATGCCCCAGACGGGCGCAGCCTGACGTACTGGCAATTGCTGGAAGGTCTGGAGCTGCGGGCCTATCTGGATAAAGAAACCTCCACCAAACCGGCCGAGCAATTGCGCATTGTAGGGACAGCCCAGGCGCGTGTCGATATTCCAGGCAAGGTCGCGGGGCAATGGGTGTATGTACACGACGTGCGCGTGCCTGGCATGTTGCACGGCCGTGTTGTGCGTCCTCCTTATATAGGGCGCGATAGCGGCGACTTCATCGGTCGCAGCCTGGACTCCGTGGATGAGGAGTCCATCCGCCATATTGCTGACGATGTGCGTGTTGTGGTGATTGGCGACTTTATCGGTGTGGTCGCGCGCCGTGAAGAACACGCTATGCGTGCTGCCCGCGAATTGAAAGTGCGCTGGAAAGCGATTCCTCCGTTGGAGGATATGAGCAATCTGGAGCAACTGATTCGTCGTCAGCCCATGACGGCGCGTTTGTTGGCCGATACAGGACCGGATTTTGACGAGTTGCCGCCAGAGGGTAGACGCTTGAAGCGTAGCTATATCTGGCCTTTTCAGTTGCATGCTTCGATTGGCCCGTCTTGCGCGGTGGCGGACTACCAGCCCGGTCATAGCCGGATCTGGTCAGGCTCGCAGAACCCGCATATGTTGCGTGTTCATTTGAGCCAATTGCTGGACGAAGATGAGGCCGGTCTGGAGATCATCCGTCACGAAGCAGCCGGTTGTTATGGCCGTAATTGTGCTGACGATGTGTGTGCAGATGCCTTGCTCTTGTCCCGAGCCGTCGGTGCGCCGGTGCGTGTGCAACTGACGCGAGAACAAGAACACGGTTGGGAGCCTAAAGGCGCTGCTCAGTTGATGGATGTCGAAGGCTCCATTGATGCTCAAGGGCAACTGCGTCATTACGATTTCGTGACCCATTACCCCTCCAACGATGCGCCGAACCTGGCGCTCTTGCTGACGGGGCGGGAGTCGGCGACCCCACGTCAACTGGAAATGGGGGACCGCACGGCTGTACCACCCTACAGCTATCCCAAGCAGCGCATTGTGTGTCAGGACATGCCCGCGATTGTGCGCGCCTCCTGGTTGCGTGGTGTGTCGGCCATGCCTAACTCTTTTGCGCATGACTGCTTTCTGGACGAGCTGGCGGTGGAAGCCGGTGTGGACCCCTTGAGTTATCGCCTGCGTTATCTGGATCAGGATGAACGCGCTCAGGAACTGTTACAGGCAGTGGCGGACAAGGGGCAATGGCAGATTGGGCATCGAGGTTCTCGCGGGCAGCCGGACGAGCAAGGCTATCTCTATGGCCGTGGTCTGTCGTACGCCCGCTATATACACAGCAAGTTTCCTGGTTTCGGGGCGGCCTGGTCAGCCTGGCTGCTGGATCTGCGGGTTCATGCGGAGACGGGTGTGATTGAGGTTCAGCAGATTTATGTGGGCCAGGACACTGGGCAGATGGTGAACCCGGCGGGAGTGCGCCACCAGATTCACGGCAATGTGATTCAGTCCTTAAGCCGCACCTTGTATGAGCAGGTGCGCTTTAACGCACAGGGCGTAGTCAGTGCGGAGTGGGGCGCCTATCCGATTGTGGATTTCCCGCGCATCCCGCCCATTGAGGTGATTTTGATGGACAGGCAGTCCGAGCCGCCGATGGGGTCGGGCGAATCCGCCTCCGTGCCCTGTGCCTCGGCCATTGCCAATGCTTTGTTTGATGCAACTGGCCGACGTTTTCGGCAGGTGCCTTTTACACCGGATGTGGTCCGGGCCGCGCTGGCTACTACGCCCCAAATGGCGTAGGCAGCAGCAATTTTCATGGGTCAGGCCCAGGCCTGACGGTTTCAATCCAAGGACAGATTAATGAGTACCTTTCTTTACGGCGGCCATGTTCATGCCAATGGCATTCGTCAGCATTACTTGCGCTACGGTGGCTCCAGCCAGGGTCGCGACCAGCGTCCCGCGGTCATCATCGTTCCCGGCATTACCAGCCCGGCGGTGACCTGGGGCTTTGTGGGCGAGCAGTTCGGCAAGCACTTTGATACCTACATTCAGGATGTGCGTGGTCGCGGTTTGAGCGAAGCCGCCGAAGGCATGGATTACAGCCTGGACGCCCAGGCGGATGATTTGATCGCCTTGGCTCAAGCCTTGGGTCTGAAAGACTACATCGTGGTCGGCCACTCCATGGGTGCGCGTATTGGTTTGCGTGCGGCTCACAAGAACAGCGATGGCTTGAACCGTCTGGTAATGGTTGATCCTCCGGTCTCCGGCCCGGATCGTCGTGCCTATCCTTCCAAGTTGCCCTGGTACGTGGATTCCATGGCCATGGCTCGCAAAGGCTGCACCGCAGAAGACATGCGTGCTTTCTGCCCCACCTGGACCCAAGAGCAATTGCAATTGCGTGCCCAGTGGCTGCACACCTGCCACGAGCCTGCGATTTTGGCTAGCTTTGAAGGGTTCCACACCGACGATATTCACGTCGACTTCCCGCATCTGAAAGTACCTGCCTTGCTGATGACCGCCGAGCGTGGTGATGTGGTGCGTGATGAGGACGTGGCCGAGATTCAGCAGTTGGCCGCTGGCGTTCAGCACGTACGTGTGCCCAATGCCGGTCACATGATTCCTTGGGATAACGAGGCTGGTTTCTATGAAGCCTTCGGTGATTTCCTGGGCCAGCGCCTGGTGTGATGTTAAAGGGCCGCATGGGCGGCCCGTCGTGATGCAGAGGTTCCGCGTCAGTGCCGGGGCCTCTCACAAGGAGAGACAAGATGGCAGTGAGTGATTATCAACTTATCGAGGCATGGCAGGAGGTGCTGCGCCTGTCCAAGCTGCAGGCTGGTCAAACTGTGACCTTGCTGACCAGCTCGACCACCCACCCGCAAACGATGCAGTGTGCGCAGATTGCGGCTCAGTCCATGGGCGCGATTGTGAATCGTCTGGATCTGCTGCCCGTGAATGCAGAGAAGGCCTTGAGCCGGGACTCGTTGGCGTATTTGGGGACGACCCCGCTGACGGGTAACGAAGCGGCGATTGCCGCTTTGAAGGCCAGTGATCTGGTGCTGGATTTGATGACATTGTTGTTCTCGCCCGAGCAGATCGACATTCTGAAGTCGGGTACCAAGATCCTTTTGGCGGTGGAGCCACCGGAAATTCTGGTTCGCACGGTGCCAACCGAAGCAGATCGCGCACGCGTGACAGCGGCGGCAGCCTTGATCAAGGCCGCCAAGGAAATGAGCATTACCTCGCCTGCCGGTACCAATCTGCGGTGCCCGCTGGGAGAGTTCCCCGCGATTCGTGAATACGGGTTTGTGGATGAGCCCGGTCGTTGGGACCACTGGCCTAGCGGTTTTGTACTGACCTGGCCGAACGAGCTGGGCACGAACGGCACCATTGTGATCGACAAGGGCGACATCCTGTTGCCGCAGAAGAAATACTCGACCGAGCAGATCATTCTGACCGTGGAAAACGGCTACGCCACCAAGATTGAAGGTGGTATCGAAGCCGAACTGCTGGACGAATACATGAAGACCTTCAACGATCCCGAAGGTTATGCGATTTCCCACATCGGCTGGGGTTTGCAGCCACGCGCTCACTGGTCCACCTTGGGTCTGTACTCGCGTGAGAACACCATTGGCATGGATGCACGGGCCTTCGAGGGTAACTTCCTGTTCTCCCTGGGGCCGAACAATGAAGCGGGTGGCAAGCGTACAACGGCCTGCCACATTGATATTCCTTTGCGCCATTGCACGGTCAGCCTGGATGGCCGTGCGGTTGTGCGTGATGGCAACGTACTGGACGGAGGCGTGGGTGAGTACGAATGAAGGAGCGGTGTACGCTCAACAAGGTTTTGGGTCGACGCTGGAGCCTAAGGCTCCCTACGGTCTGTTGATTATTGATCTGGTGAATGGTTTTGCTGATCCTGCCGTGTTTGGCGGCGGCAATATTCCCGAGGCCATCGAGAACACGCAGAAATTGCTGGCAACGGCGCGTGAACAAGGCTGGCCAGTTGCTCATACCCGTATCGTGTATGCGGACGATGGCGCTGATAACAACATTTTCAGCATCAAAGTCCCTGGCATGCTGGGTCTGACGGAAGACGCGCACAACAGCCATATCGTGCCGGAACTGGCTCCTGCGCCCGGTGAGTTTGTGGTTCGCAAGAACGTGCCTTCGGCTTTCTTTGGTACGCCCTTGGCTGCGTGGCTGACGCAGCGGGGTGTGCAAACACTGCTGGTCGCCGGTGCGGTTACCAGCGGTTGCGTACGTTCCAGCGTGGTCGATGCAATGCAATTGGGCTTTCGCCCCTTGGTGGTGTCGGACTGCGTGGGTGACCGTGCAATTGGCCCGCATGAGGCCAACTTGTTCGATATGCGTCAGAAGTACGCCACCGTGGCAACGCGTGAAGAGGCGATGAAGTTGATCGGACTTTAAAGCGATTCAAGCTCTTGAGTCTTTGAGAAGAACGATGTGTTTCATCATGGCCTGGATGGGCGTCGGTGCTTGATGAACATGAGTCGTCGTTAACAAGTCTGTTTTGATAGCCTTGTGATTGAGTATCGATGGTCTGCCGCTTGGGGGCGGGCTATCGGACCTGTGCCCCTGGAAGCCGTATGGCTCTCGGGGGTTTTTTTATTTCTGGCAGCGTCGTGGGTTTGCAATGATTGCGGTGTCTGGTCTTGATTAAGGGGATGGTTGTTCAGGCGGGCTGTCTTGGGAGTTTTTTTAAGAAGGGTTCTGGAGGCGCTTTTGGGGCAATAAGGGAGTTCTTCTGGACGTGCCGTTTGGGCTTTGCGTGAGGGTGGCGGATAGTTTTCTTGTGGGGCCCGGGTACGGCTTGTCTTGGCGGGTCTCTTGCCCACGCTGCGCGTGGGTGCCCTTGTCAGCGTGCCGTTGCGGGCGGGTCGTGAACTCGGAGCGCGGTTTGTCCCCCGGGCAAACCGCAAGCGTGCTCCTCAAACAGCACGCCCCTTGCATCCCGCCCCAGCACTCTGCCGGCGGCAAGAGCCCTGACTCGCCCGCCAAGCCGTACCCGGGCCCCACAAGAAAACTAACAACACGGGTTAAAGCTCAAACGGCACTGGCAGAGGTGGGACGAAAGGCGGGGGCTCAGATTGGAGGGTTTGAGAAAGGAAGGGAAGGGGATGGGGTTTGCTTTGGCTGAGGCTGAATGTTCTCGGGGTTTTGGGGTATCAGTTTAGATGTGGTTTTTTTAATTGTTCTTTTGTGTTTAGAGGGAAAGTGAAACGAAGAGTGGCAGTGGAGTGTGTGTTTAGAGATCCCGTGAATGAGTAGAGTTCTTGGTGTGCTATCAGGGCAGGCCACGCAGTCAATCAGCGAGTTAGTTCTGCTTTCGGTTTTTGCGTTGTTGATGTGACGAAGTCGATTTAGTGAGTGTAAAAGGGCAAGACAATAGGGTTTTAGGGGGGCAGAAGAGCAGAACGATAGGCGCTTAGGAAGGGCAGAAGAGCAAGGCAAGAGGCCCTGTTGATTCAAGGGGACCGTCTGTTGGAAGAGATTGGTAGATAAGAAGCCATTGTGAGCCGTTCAGTCGGCCTGCTGGGGTGTTGGGGCGGATCAGAGTACTTGCCGCGGTCAGGAGATAGCGTAGGGGTGCAAGCATCCTGCTGTTTGAGCGGGGCGTTTGTGGTTCGTCCTGGGGACGAACCACCCCGCGAGTTCAGGATGCGCCCGGTAGCTATCTCCTGACAAGGGCACCGGTGCGCAGCACCGGCAAGTGCTCAGCCCGGACACCCCAGCAGGCCGACTGAATGGCGTATTCACAGCGACTTCTTTTATCCCCGACCCTGACTAAGCTGAATTCCTCCAGGCCCGATAGACCCCCAAGCCGACGCTATCAGCCCTAAATCTGACATTGCGCCAGACACAAGTTCTCTGCCCAATAAATAAGCAAAAAAAAGCACCCCTCAACAAAGAAGGGTGCTCGAAAGGAATCAGAAGACCTTCTGACTCAAGTGGCTCGGAAACAGCACACAAAAAACAGCTTTAAAACCAGATGCAAACTCCGGACTTAGACCGGAAACACCAGATCATTCGCCAGGATGGACGTATCAAAAATCACCTGACGCTCCTTGAGCATCAAACGACCCTCCACACGCGTGAACGTATCAAAATAATTACCCACCAGATGCACCGTGGAAGGCCCTTCTACCAAAGTCTGCATCAGCATGAAATTACCCTCGGCCTCGATGTCGCCATTGTCGGCCTCGCTGATCACACGAACATCCGTGACCAGATGCAGCATGTAGCGCGGGGCATACATCTGCGTGCGGGCAATGGCCACCGCACGATCGTGCATCATGTCGCGCCCTTCGGCATAGACCAGGCCCACCGGCAAATTCAGATCCGCGTTTTCGCGTGAAGTAACCCGGTAAACCGCGTCCTCCACAAAAAACAGGGGCCAGTCCTCAACATTGCCACGATCCAAAGTGGCACAGTACTCGGCATTGAAAAGCTCAATTTCCGCCTTCAACACCAAAGCACGCTCAACAGCAATCTGGGCGGGTTTGAAAGAAAAATCCATTTTCATAAGTCAGCTCGTCTTACAGATCCATCACTTGGCGGTAGTACTGGTACATGGAGCGAATAGCCGCTTCCGAGATCAGCGTATTGGACGTACCCAGCTTGCTTTCATCGAGCTTGATGATGTTCACCTCGCTGCTGGAACGACGTACCCCTTCCTGCACAAACTTCATGGCCTCGTTGTCTTCCAGACCCAGGAAACCGGCAGGACCCATCAGGTTGCCCTGACGCAGACGGTGACGAGTCATCTCCTCGGTATCGTCCTCATAGCCAAACATGGTCCATTGCATGATCAGGCTGTTGGGGCCATTGGGCACAATCTGACGCACACCCAAGGTATTCATCTCGCGCTGAACAATCAGGTTGGGCCAGATTGTTTGCATGGTGACCGACCAAGGCGAATCAAACTCCTTGATGTAGTCCAGGAAACGCTCATCGCGCAAACGCATATCGTCCACAAAGGAACGCATTTCCTTCTTGTTGTCCTCGCTGACCTCGGCGTATTTGTCCTCGGACTTGGCGGACGCCATGTAACCGTGACGACCATGTACTGGGTCCACATACATCTGCGATTTGTTGCCCGCTACCAGCAGACCAAACACCACCAGGAAAGAGTGCAGCAAGGTTGCGTGGTACGGATCTTTCAGATTCTCGTGGTACATCTTCCAGTTGCAAGGCAATTCGTTACGGTAGTAACCCAGAATCTTCAATTTCTTGCCGGGGAATATCGCCTCGAAATCCTTCAGGATTTCTGGCGTCAGGTATTCCGTAATTGGCTCGACCTTGTCGCTGTAGGACGCAAAAATGACGCCATTGTGCGTGGTGACATGCAGCTTTTTCAGACCATGCTCGGAGTTCTTGAAGCTGCGCGGCATGCCGCCTTCTTTATTCGCACCGCGCTTGAAAGGAATCCCTTGCAGATCACCCTTCAGGCTGTAAGACCACTGGTGATACGGGCACACAAACTCATTGGTGTTGCCCTGGTTGTGGCGGCAGAACTCGGCACCTCGGTGGGCACAGCGGTTCTCAAATACGTTGATGCTGCCATCCTCCGCACGCGCCACGACCACCGGCGTGGAACCGACATACGAACGCTTGTAGTCGCCCGAATCGGGAATTTCCGCTTCCAGGGCCACAAAGTTCCAGGTGTCGCCGTGGAAAATGCGTTCCATCTCGCGGTTGTAGATGTCGTTACTGGTGTAGACCCAATCCGGAATGGTGTTGAGCACATCCTCGGGCCAGGTGCATTGCTCGACAGGGCGGTCTTTGGACCCGACCGTCTGGCCTATCACCGTTTGCGTCTGATACATGGGGTTCTCCTCTGATAACTCTTTAATGATTCGTGATGACGAGGCGGCACAGGCCGCTTCTCTTTCTTAGACTTGGGCCGTACGGGCCGCTTCTTTCACGTACTGGCGCAACTTGGTGGCTGGGTCCAGTACGATGGCCGGATCCACAGGCAGGTCCTGTTCCATGACGCTGCGCAAGGCGCGTAGATCCGCACCGGCATTGACGCCAATCGCGTGTCGCAGATGCTGGCCCTCGAAAGCCAGCAACATGAAGCTGATGGCATCGCCCTGGCTGTCCATGACGCCGCGTACCTGATAGTTCAGATCCGGGCTGCCTTGGCCCAGCATCTGAATATTGCAACCGAGCACATCCGTCCAGAACCAGCTAACGGGTGCAGCAGGGGCATCCTGCCCGGCAATGGCGTGGGCTACCTGACGAGCTTGTTCATTAGCGTTCTGCCAGGATTCGGTGCGCGTGCGCACGGAGGTGTCGGGGCAAATCTGCGTGGCACAATCACCAGCGGCATAAATGCCCGCCACACTGGTGCGACCTTGGTGATCCACTATAATTCCGGCCGTCATATCATCGACCGCAATACCACTGGCCCGCGCCAAGGCGGAGTTCGCGCTCAGGCCGGCTGCCACAATCGCCAGATCGCCATTCAAGGTCTGGCCATCATTCAGTTCCAGTTGAACGGGGTGCGCGTTGCCTGCCGCAAAGTGGGCCTGTCGCACACCCTGACCCAGACGCACGGTGATGCCTTGCGACTCGAAACGCGCCAGCAACCATTGCGACAGCAGGGCAGGGGCGTTGCGCGCCAGCAGGCGTTCATTCGCTTCAATGACCGTGACCTGGGCGCCAGTTTCATGGGCGGTAGAGGCCAGTTCCAGACCCATGAAACCACCACCAACCACCAAGGTGCGCAAACCAGGTTGCAGACGGGCTTGCAGGCTCAGGGCATCGTCCAGCGTGCGCAGATACAGGGCGTTGGTCTGGCTGGTGGGTAGCACGGCCAGTTCGCGGGCCGTGCCGCCAGTGGCCAGCACGGCGTGGTCAAAGCTCCAGACTTGGCCATTGCTCAGGCTGGCCTGACGCGTGGCGCAATCCAGGGACTGCACGCTCGTGCCCAGCAAGAGCTCAATATGTTGTTCTTGATAGAACTCGGCTTTTTGTAAAAACACGCTGTCAGTGGTTGCACTGGACTTGAGCACGTCTTTGGACAGTGGCGGTCGTTCGTAGGGAAGATGAGTTTCTTCGCCTACCAAGGTAATGCTGCCGTTATAGCCCAGGCTGCGCAGTTCACGCGCCAGCACCGAAGCCGCTTGGCCAGCGCCGATGATCAATACGGAAGTGTGGTGTGCCATGATGTTGCGTCTCGTCAGCAGAAAAAAGCTCAGGCCTGGCTAAAGTCAGCCAGAATATCGCTGCCTTCAATACGCAGCGGATAGACCTTGATATCCACCGTGGCCGGGGCGCTCATGGCCTTGCCGGTTCGCAAACAGAACTTGGCCTGATGCAGGGGGCATTCCACACAACCGTCTTCCAGATAGCCGTCGGACAGCAAGGCGTATTGATGGGTACAGACGTTGTCGGTCAGATGGAACTCGTCGTCCAGTTTATGCAGGGCCAGTTTCTTGCCCTGCCAGTCGATTGCCAGGGACTCTTCGTTATCGATGGCATCGGTTTCGGCAATTTTTATCCAGTTCAAAGTCGTCTCCAGTTTGTACTTTCAATTAATCAGTATACTGTATAAATTATAAAATAAAATATCGTTTTTATAGGGGATTGCGCTAGTTTAGGTTTAAGCTATTGATGGTGCTTTCCTTTATCCCATCAAGGACATGCGTCAGTAGTTTCCCTGCTTGACCAAAAATTAATTAATCAGCACACTTACTATTATTGAGGCGGTGAATGTGAGTTTTACAGCGCAGTAACACCGCTTTGAATGTCCGTTTGGCCCCTTGGGGGGACGGCTTGGCAAGGTTCAGGCAGTTGCTGTCCGGGCCACCAGCCAGACTGGCGGGCAAACTACCCAGGCCCCTATCGAGCAAGGGGTGTCAATACATTAAAAAATACAAAGAGGTGAGTGATGGAGCGTCGTAGTTTTTTGCTGAAATCGGCAACGGCCGCGGGTGCCGGCCTGGCAGCGGTAGCCGCCCCTGCAATCGCACAAAGCAGCCCCACCGTGCGCTGGCGCATGTCCACCGGCTGGCCCAAAAGTCTGGACACCATTTACGGTTCGGCCGAAGCACTGTGCAACCGTGTCAGTGAACTGACCGAAGGCAAATTTGAGATCCGGCCATTTCCGGGCGGTGAGTTGGTTCCTTACGCGCAGAATATGGATGCCATCAGCAATGGCACCGTCGAGTGCAACCACGTGCTCAGTACTGCGTTTGTGGGCAAGAACACCGCCGTGACCTTTGACACCGGCCTGTCTTTTGGCATGAACGCCCGTCAGCACAATTCCTGGATTCATTTCGGTGGCGGTCTGGAGTTGCTGCGTGACATGTACAGCCAATACAACATCGTGAACTTTGTGGCCGGTAATGTGGGCGTGCAAATGGGGGGCTGGTTCCGCAAGGAAATCAAAGACCTGGAAAGTCTGCAAGGCCTGAAAATGCGTATTGGCGGTATTGGTGGCATGGTGCTGTCCAAACTGGGGGCCGTACCCCAGCAGATTCCCCCCAGCGATATTTACTCCTCGCTGGAAAAAGGCACGATTGATGCAGCCGAATGGATTGGTCCTTACGACGATGAAAGGCTGGGCTTGAACAAAGTCGCTCCTTTTTACTATTCCCCTGGCTGGTTTGAAGGCAGTGCATCCTTGACTTCCATGGTGAACAAAGAGGCCTGGGAGGCCCTGCCTGCCAATTTCAAGGCTGCCTTCGAGACGGCCTGTAACGAGCAGACCATGCTGAGCCTGGCCAAATACGATGCCTTGAACCCCGGCGCCTTGCGCAAATTGGTGGCTGACGGTGCCAAGCTGCGTTACTTCCCTAAGGATGTCATGAAGGCGGCTTACGACAAGTCCCAGGAACTGTGGAAGGAATTGTCGGAAAGCAACGCCGATTTTGCCAAGATTTATCCAGGCTGGAAGGCCTTCCAGGAGCAGGAAGCCAGTTGGTTCCGGGTTGCTGAAAGCGCCCTGGACAACTTCACCTTCAGCGAGTTGGGCAAGCGCAGTTAAGCAGCACATTCTTAAGGTAGTGAAATGAGTCAGCACAGTCACCCGTCAAGCCTGGGTGGCCAAGGAGTAGGTGCGCGTATTCTCCGCAAGGAGGATGCGCGCCATCTCAATGGCCAGGGCAACTTCATCGGCAACATGAGCATGCCAGGGCTGCAGGAAGTCGCCTTCCTGCGCAGCCCCATGGCGCATGCCCGAATCCGTCAGATCAATATTGAAGACAGCGCACGCGCGCAGGTTATTACCCGCGCCGATATGCCGGACTGTCTGGATATTTACGCCGCTTCCACTTTGCCTAGTTACCAGGCCTCCAGCATGCCGCCGCTGGCCTCGGGCAGTGTGCGTTATGTGGGCGAGCCGGTTGC
The DNA here is from genome assembly GCF_041521385.1 of Alcaligenes faecalis. Taxonomy (NCBI): domain Bacteria; kingdom Pseudomonadati; phylum Pseudomonadota; class Betaproteobacteria; order Burkholderiales; family Alcaligenaceae; genus Alcaligenes; species Alcaligenes faecalis. The sequence continues at coordinate 3,075,009 of NZ_CP168006.1, forward strand.
CTTGGCCTTTGGTGAAAGCCGCGCCGTGGCCGAGGACGTTCTGGAGGAGATCGAAGCCCTGTATGACGAGTTGCCAGTGTACGGCAGCGTGCCGGCCTCGCTGGCCGCGCAGGGCGATCTGCTGCATGAAGGTTGGCAGGATAACGTGTTTGTGACCTTGCGCTCAGACATTGCGTTTGAAGAGCATGCCGCCCGTGCCGACCGCGTGATCGAGCACTCTGTCAGCCTGTCGCGGCAGTGCATGTTGCCCATGGAAGGCAAGGCGGTGTTGGCCTATTGGGATTTCCAGGCTGATCAACTGGTGGTGTATTGCGGCAGTCAAATCCCGCACATGCACCGTACCGGCATTGCCCAGTTCCTGGGTATGGATCAGGCTCAAGTTCGTGTGATTTCTCCCGATGTGGGCGGCGCCTTTGGTTATAAATGTGTGCTGCATCAGGAAGAGCTGTGCGTGGCCTGGTTGGCCAAGACTTTCCGCAAGCCGTTCCGCTTTATGGAAGACCGTCGTGAGCATTTGATTGCTGGCGCCAATACCCGTGAACACCAGTACCGCCTGAAAGCTCACATCAGCCATGAAGGCCGCCTGCTGGCGCTGGATGCTGAAATTGATATTGATGGCGGCGCGTATTCCGTCTGGCCCTTTACCGTGGGTCTGGAAGTAGGCCAGGCCTTGGGCAACTTGCCCGGTCCTTACGATTTCCGTGGTTACCGTTGCCGCACGCGCGGTGTGGGCACCAACAAGCCAGGCTTCATGCCGTATCGCGGTGTTGCCCGTACGGGTGTCTGTCTGGCCATTGAGCAGATGATGGATCAGATCGCCTTGGCGGTCGGTAAACCCTCCTGGGAAATTCGCTTGATGAACCTGGTGCAAGGCGAGCAAATGCCTTACGTCAACGTGGCCAACAAGCATTACGACTCGGGCGATTATCCAGAAAGCCTGCGCCGCGCTTTGGCCGCAGTGGATGTGGATGCTGTGCTGGCCCGTCAGGCCAAAGGTGAGCCTGATGGTCGTTTGATTGGTTTGGGGGTGGCGTCCTACACCGAGCAGTCCGCACACGGCACCTCCGTGTTCGCCAGTTGGGGCACAGCGGTGATTCCTGGTTTCGATCAGGCGTTTGTCCGCATGACTCCGGACGGTGGTCTGGAAGTGCGCGTGGGTGTGCACTCGCATGGTCAGGGTATGGAAACGTCTTTTGCCCAGATCGCCAGCGAAATTCTGGGCATCCCCGTAGCCAAGATCAAAGTGGTGCACGGTGATACCGGCCGCACGCCATTCTCTACCGGCACGTATGCCTCGCGCTCCTTGGTGATGTCCGGTGGTGCGGTATCGAAGGCCTGTAAAACGCTGCTGCCACGCGTGCGCAAGATTGCCGCGCATATGCTGAAAACCGATGTGGACAGCATGCAGCATCAAGGCGACATCTTTAGTGCTGATGACCGTCAGGTCAGCATCGCTCAAGTGGCTGATGCCTGGTACATCAACCCGCAGCATTTGCCCGAGGATGTGGACCCGCAAGGTCTGGAACTGTCCGTAGGCTACAAACCCAAAGTCGATACTGGCAGCTTCACTTACGCCAGCAATGCTGTGGTGGTGGCCGTCGATCCAAACACGGGTGGCGTGGAAGTGCTCAAGTACGTGGTGGTGGAAGACTGCGGCGTCATGATCAACCCCATGATTGTGGAAGGCCAGACGATTGGCGGGATTGCCCAAGGGATTGGCACCGCCTTGTACGAAGAAATGCCTTATGACGAGTTTGGCCAGCCGCTGGCATCGACCTTGGCCGACTATGTGATGCCCGGTGCTTGCGAAGTGCCCAATATTCATATCGAACACATGGAAAGTCCGTCGCCCAATACGGAGTTTGGTGCCAAGGGCATGGGCGAGGGCGGCGCAATTGCCCCTCCCGCCGCCATCATGTCGGCCATTAACAATGCCTTGCGCTCTACGGGAGCCCAGGTCTCGCATACGCCCGTAACACCGCATCGACTGCTGAGCGCGATTCGCGCCGCCGTGCAGCCCGCCAATCAGCAAGATCAACAGCCCGTGTCGGAGGTTCAGGCATGAAGGCCGCCAAGTTTGAATACGAACAGGCCCAGAGCCTGCAACAGATCCAGGATGCCTATGGCAGCGACCCTTCTGCGCTGCGCTTGATGGGCGGCAGCCAGTCCCTGGGACCTATGTTGAATCTGCGTCTGGTACGTCCTGGTCGTGTGCTGGATGTATCGGCCGTGCCCGAGCTGCGTCAGGTCACGGCCATTAAAGGACAGGTGCGTATCGGCGCAGCCGTGACCCACGCCCAGATTGAAGATGGCATTTACGAGCCGCTACGCGGTCACATGATGCAGAAAGTGGCCGGTCGCATTGCTTACCGGGGTGTACGCAATCGTGGCACCTTGGGGGGCAGTCTGGCTCATGCAGATCCGGCGGCCGATTGGGTGCTGACCTGTGTCGCTTTGGGCGCATACATCAATGTGCGTGGGACCCAAGGCAACCGTACTGTTCCCATGAGCGAATTCATGCTGGCTGCTTACACCACGGTGCTGGAAGCCGGTGAGTTTATCGAGTCCGTAGACGTGCCTGAAGTGTCCGGTTCGGCCCGTTGGGGTTACTACAAATTCACCCGCAAAGTGGGCGAGTTTGCCGATGCCAGTTGTGCCTGCTATTTCGATCCGGCCACACGCACGGCGCGAGTTGTGATTGGTGCCATGGAAGGCGCCCCGCGCTCCTTGCCCGAGCTGGCCGTAAAAGTGGCCGTGCAAGGAGCAGCCGTCCTGGAAGGGGACACGATTGCAGCGGCTTTGCAGCCGTATCTGGCACAACGGGATCAGGCCCATCAGGTGCTGTTCCGTACGGTCGTAGAGCGCAGCCTGAAGCAGGCGCTGGGCGTGAAAGGGTAAGACATGGCAGAAATCTCGATTCAAGTTAATGGCCGCCAGCAAACGCACGAGGCCGAGCCGCGCACCCATCTGGGTGATTTCATCCGCGAGAAAAGCCGTTTGACTGGCACCAATCTGAGCTGTGAGCACGGTGTGTGCGGCGCATGTACGGTACTGGTGGATGGCCGTCCGGTGCGCTCCTGCATTACCTTTGCCGGTGCCTGCGATGGCCACGAAGTGACCACCGTAGAAGGCTACGACGACGACCCGATCATGAGCCGTTTGCGTACCGCTTTCTCGGAAAAACACGCCTTGCAATGCGGCTTCTGTACGCCCGGCATGTTGGCCACCAGCCGTGATATTGTGCTGCGCTTGCCCGATGCGGATGAAGCCCGTGTGCGCATAGAACTGTCCGGCAATATTTGCCGCTGCACCGGCTATCAAGGTATTACGGCTGCCATCCTGTCCGTGCTGCACGCCTTGCGCGATCAGCCCGATGCTCAGGTAGACGCTTTGCGTGCCGCTGTGGTGCAGAACGTGCAGCAGGACTGGAACCAGAACGGCTTTACGACGTTTGACGCTGTCCAGGAAGACGTTCAGGCTCCCGCTCCGGTGGCGGCTGCTGCGCCCACCGCGCCCGGTAGTGCTGACAAGGGCAAGGGCCAAGCTATTCAAGGTGGTTTTGATGCCCGCTTCCCGGCTGATCAGGTCTGGGCTTTCATGAAGGATTTGCCCAAGGTGGCGGGCTGTCTGCCCGGCGCGATGATCGAGTCTCAGGAAGGGGCCACGGTACAGGGCAAGATTGCCATCAAGTTTGGCCCCATGTCGGCCGCCTTCAAGGGTAATGCCACGCTGGAAGAAGATAACGAGCGCCGTGCCGCCGTGCTGCGCGGTGAGGGCGTGGACTCCTTGAGCCAATCGCGTGCGCGTGGCGATGTCAGCTTTCAGGTCAATCCGGATGGCGAAACGCGCAGCCGCGTGGAAGTGGAACTGGTGTATTCGCTGCAAGGGCCACTGGCGCAGTTTTCGCGCTCTGGACTGGTTCAGGATTTCGTGCGCCGCATGATTGCAGAGTTCGGCAAGAACGTGAACCTGCGCCTGGAAAAACCGCTGGCCGAAGGCGAGGAGCCCGTGGTGGCCGAGTTCAATCCGGTCAAGATGTTCTTCAGCATTTTGTGGGACCGCTTCAAGGGATTTTTCCGGCGCTCATAAGCGCATAGACGATACAAGACGATAAATAAAACGGGGACAAGGAAGATGACGGGGCGTATCGCTGTGGGCAGGCGCATACGCCTGTCAAACGGGGCCGCCTGCTTGTCAGACGCCTGGGATATGGCTGGCCAAGCCCTACAAAAGAGTGCCACCCGTTTCGGTCTCCGTAGCGTCCAACTAATTTCAACGCAGAAAATCTGGGGGATTGATGCAATTACTACTCAAACTATCAAGGGCGATCGACAGCCTGAATCAGCTCTGTGGCCGAGTGGTCATGTGGGTGGTTCTGTTGGTTGTTGTGATCAGCTCCTATAACGCCTTTGCGCGTAAATTTTTCGATGTCAGTTCCAATGCCTGGCTGGAAGTGCAGTGGTATCTGTTCGGTGCCCTTTTTTTGCTGACGGGCGGCTACACCTTCTTGCGCAATGAGCATGTCCGCGTGGATGTGCTGGCCTCACGTCTGTCTGAGCGCAAACAAATTGTGATCGAAGCCGTGTGTGTGGTGCTGTTCATGTTGCCCGCCTGTCTTGCCATCATGATCCTGTCCTGGCCGGTGTTCATGGACTCCTACCTGACTCAGGAAGTGTCCTCCAACTCCGGTGGTTTGATTCGCTGGCCTGCCAAACTGATTATTCCCATTGGTTTTGCCCTGATTTCACTGCAGGGGGTCTCGCATCTGATCAAGTGCATTGGCTTTTTGCGCGGCGCTTGTCCCAACCCCAACAAGAAGCTGCAAAGCAAAACGCCTGAAGAATTGCTGGCTGAAGAAATTGCACGGCAAGCCCAGGCCACGTTAGCGAATCAACACAAAGGCTGAACCTGATCATGATGGATTTATTTATCGCTAATATGGCGCCGGTGATGTTTGCATCACTGATTGTTTTCTTGCTGCTGGGTTTCCCGGTGGCCTTTGCGCTGGCTGCCAATGGAATGGTGTTCGGTCTGATTGGCGTAGAAATGGGCCTGTTCAACTGGTCCTTGTTCCAGGCGCTGCCGTTGCGCGTATTTGGCATCATGGCCAATGACACCTTGCTGGCGATCCCCTTCTTTACCTTTATGGGGCTGATTCTGGAGCGTTCGGGTATGGCGGAAGACCTGCTCGATACGATTGGTCAGCTATTTGGCTCCATGCCGGGTGGCTTGGCCATTGCCGTGGTGTTTGTGGGAGCCATGCTGGCGGCAACCACGGGCGTGGTGTCGGCGTCGGTCATTTCCATGGGCTTGATCTCCTTGCCTATCATGCTGCGTTATGGCTACAGCCGGCGGCTGGCAACCGGGGTGATTGCGGCGTCAGGTACCTTGTCGCAGATTATTCCGCCTTCTCTGGTGCTGATTGTGCTGGCTGATCAGTTGGGGCGTTCGGTTGGCGATATGTATCGTGGCGCGATGGTGCCGGGCTTGGTGTTGACCAGCTCTTACCTGCTTTACATCGTGATTATGGCTGTCTTGCGCCCCAAGGACGTGCCTCCGATTCCAGCCGAGCATCGTACTTACTCGCAGGCGAATGGGCGCTCGGGTACACGTTCCTTGTGCGTGCTGCTATTGATCTCCTTGGTGGCCGGTTATCTGCTCGATGAGCTCTGGGTGGATCCTGATGGCCCAATAGACGAGAAGGTGGTTATCTGCATCTTGTTGGTAGGCGGTGTGGCCTTTGTCTTGGCCCTGATCAACAAATGGTTGAAGCTGGGCTTGCTGTCGGTGTTGGCCGAACGCGTGGTGTTTGTCATGATTCCGCCCCTGGGCCTGATTTTTCTGGTGCTGGGGACCATCTTTCTGGGTATTGCAACACCCACCGAAGGGGGGGCCATGGGCGCGGTAGGTGCGATTTTGATGGCTGTCAGCCGTCGTCGTTTGAGTATTGATCTGCTCAAGCAAGCCATGGATACCACCGCCAAGCTGTCCTGCTTTGTGATGTTCATTCTGATCGGTTCCACCATTTTCTCGCTGACCTTCCGGGGTGTCGATGGTGACCTGTGGGTGGAGCACCTGCTGCTTGACCTGCCTGGTGGTGAATATGGCTTTCTGATTCTGGTCAGTGTGCTGGTGTTTGTACTGGCTTTTTTCCTGGACTTCTTCGAGCTGGCTTTTATCATCGTGCCTTTGCTGGGGCCGGTGGCCGACAAGATGGGTATCGATTTAATCTGGTTTGGTGTGCTTCTAGCCGTTAATATGCAAACATCCTTTATGCATCCACCATTTGGCTTCTCACTATTTTATTTGCGCTCGGTGGCGCCCAAGGATGATTACATCGACAAAGTGACCAAGAAGAAGATCCCAGGGGTGGCCACTGGCGATATTTACTGGGGCTCCGTACCGTTTATCTGCATCCAGATTGTCATGATTGCCGTGGTGCTGCTGTTCCCAGGCATGGTGACGCATTACAAGGGCACGGGTGTGGCGGTGGATCCGAGTACGGTCAAGATCGAGATGCAGGCTGAATACGGTGCGGACTTGAATCCGTTTGGTGATTCGGGTGACGGCGGCGGTATGCCGGTATTCAAGTAAACACAGGAAAGACAGGAGACACCGATGGAGAGCCTGGATGTCAGGGTATTGCGCCAGTTACATGCGTGGCGCGCACAAGGATGTGACGCTATTTTGGTCACGGTTGTGCAGACCTGGGGTTCGTCCCCGCGTCCAGAGGGCTCCATCATGGCTCTGGAAAAAGGTGGGGCGGTGGTCGGATCGGTCTCCGGCGGTTGTATCGAGGACGATTTGATCCGCGCCTATCACGACCCCAAAGGGGCGGATAAGCGCCTGCATGGCGATGGCCGTCCCCAGTTGTTGACGTACGGCATCAGCGCGGATGAGGCGCATCGTTTTGGTTTGCCTTGCGGCGGGACGATACGGCTGCTGGTGGAGTTCAATCCCTGCCCGGATGCCTTGTCGGAATTACTGGGTTTGCTGGAGCAGCGCCATTTGGTGCAACGCCATGTAGATCTGCACACTGGCCGTGCCTGGGGCAGTGCCACCCGTGTTCCGGCGGCTTTGCACTTAAGCCAGGATTGCTTGTCGGTGACCTTTGGGCCGTCCTATCGGCTCTTGCTGATCGGAGGCGGGCAACTGTCTGAATATGTGGCAACCATTGCCTTGTTCAATGGTTTTGATGTGACGGTCTGTGATCCGCGTAGCGAGCATATTCAAGGCTGGGGCGTAGCCGGGGTACGCGTGGTCAGCGGTATGCCGGATGATGAGGTCATTGCCTGCGTGCCGGATCGACGCACCGCCATTGTGGCCCTGACGCACGATCCCAAGCTGGACGATATGGCTTTGCTGGAGGCGCTCAAAAGCAGTGCTTTTTATGTGGGGGCGATTGGCTCGCGGCGTAATAACCAAAGCCGTCGCGAACGCTTGGCCGAGTACTTTGATCTGACGGCAGAGGAAATCGACAGGCTCAAAGGCCCGATCGGCTTATATATAGGTAGCAAAACCCCGGCAGAAATTGCGGTCAGCATCATGGCCGAGATCATCGCGATTAAAAATGGGGTGGATGTGCCGCGCGAACTGTCGGTAGCCTCTGTCAAGGATAGGCAAGAACAGCAGTCGGCCTAGAGGGTGACTGCCGCGACAGTTCTGTATTCAGACATTTCGCACTAAGATAAGAGAACGGGCGGCGACCCGTTCTTTTTTGTCTCCGGGCCGCCCAAGACCTGACGCCTGCTGTATTCAGCAGGCCGCCAGCGGGTGACAAGCCCGTGCAGCGTAGGGACGTTTTGATTTCTGCCTTGGTGAGCCTTTCATGTCCTTCGTGTCCCAATATGGTTTTTTGCCCTTGAGTGCCCCCCCAGGAAAGCAGGCCCTGTACAGCCCGGCACAGTGTGCCAGCATGGATGCGGCAGCACCGGGTTTCGGAGTATCTGTCGAGCAATTGATGCAGGCCGCCGCCAGTGCAGTGGCGCGTACCGTACAGCGACACTGGCCGCAAGGGGCGGTACTGTTCCTGTGCGGACCAGGCAATAACGGCGGGGATGCCTTGGTGGCCGCGCAAATTCTGCGTGAACAAGGACGCATGGTTTCCGTGTTCAGTCTGGTGGCCCCGTCCGCGCGACAGGGGACAGCAGCCTGGGCGCAAGCTCAATGGCAGGGCCGTTGGGAAAGCCAATGTCCGGACTTTCGACGTTTTTCCGTGGTGGTTGATGGCCTGCTGGGTGCAGGCCTGGATCGTGACGTAGAAGGTGACACTGCCGCCTTGATTCAGTCTCTGGCCGCTTCCAGGGTGCCCGTGTGTGCCATTGACGTGCCTTCGGGGCTGGATGGTGCCAGCGGGCAGGTACGCGGTGTGCTTGCCCCTGCCACGGTGACGGTCAGCTTTGTCCGTTATAAGCCGGGCCATGTTCTGTATCCGGGGCGAGCCCTATGCGGCAAGCTGGAGCTGGCCGACATCGGCATGCCAGCCCCGGCTTTGCAAAACGCCAATACCTGGTTGAATGAGCCAGCCTTGTGGCAGGCTCATCTGCCGCAGTTGGGGGCCCAGAGCCACAAATACACGCGGGGGCATGCCGTGGTCGTCGGGGGCGAACAGATGACCGGAGCCAGCCGTCTGGCGGCTCGTGCTGCGCAACGTGCGGGGGCGGGCTTGGTCAGCATGGTCGTGCCGCCTTCGGTCTGGCCGGTGTATGCCAGTGCATTGGACAGCATCATGGTGGCCCCCTTGGATGACACCCTGACCACGGACGAGCGCATTCGTGCTTGGCTGGTGGGGCCGGGTGCGGGCCTGGGTGAAGAAACCCGCCGCTTGACTTTAGCCTTGCTGGCAACGGGGCGGCCTTGTGTGCTGGATGCGGACGCCATCAGCAGCTTTGCGTCACAGCCTCAGGAGCTATGGGATGCCCTGCATGAGCAATGTGTATTGACCCCTCATGCTGGCGAGTTCGCTCGCGTCTTTGAGGAGGCGCCGGATCGTCTGGAGGCAGCACGACTGGCTGCTACGCAATGTGGTGCCGTGCTGGTTTTGAAGGGGGCGGATACGGTTATTGCCGCGCCGGATGGGCGGGCCTTGATCAATGCCTGCGCGCCGCCCTGGTTGGCGACAGGGGGAAGCGGGGATGTGCTGGCCGGTCTGGTCTGCGGCTTGTTGACTCAGGGGATGCCGGCCTTTGAAGCGGCAGGGGCGGCTGTCTGGCTACACTCACAAGCTGCCCTGGAGTTTGGCCCTGGCCTGATCCCGGAAGATTTGTTAGCCGTGCTGCCACGCGTTTGGCAGCGCCTTTTGTCCAGGGCCTGACACTTATTTGCGTGGGGCGCGCTGATAGGCCAGTGCCACGATCCCGCTCAGGACTACCGCTCCACCCAGCAATTGGGTGGAGTTCAAGGTTTGCTTCAGAATCAGCCAGCCCAGAATCAGGGAGGCCACCGGCTCCATGTTCATGAAGGGCGCATTGCGTGTCATGTCCAGTCGGGGTGCCAGCACAAACAGGGTGACAAAGCCGGTGGTGTACAGCACACAGACCAGCGACAGGGCAATCCAGCCTGTGGCATCGTGGGGCAAGGCAGAACCACCGGGCAGCAGTCCCAGGGGGCTGAGTGCAATCAGGCAGACCAGCGTTTGGCTGATGGTACAGAAACTGCGCACCAGACCAGGCAGAGGGGCCAGTTTATTTTCTGTAACCCACAGACCCATGGCAAACGTCAGGGCCGTCAGCAGGCTACACACCACACCCAGCACCCATTGCCCATCCAGCGTTGCGCCCTGAATCAGGCTGGGAGTGTCCAGCGCCAGCAAGAGGCCAATCAGAATGGCCACCATGATGATGGAGGCCTTGCGAGTCGGCTTGTGCCCGCCCAGGATCCAGGTCAGCAGGGCCAACAAGATTGGGTACATATTGGCCACCAGCAAGGCCAGGGCGACAGGGATGCGGGCGATGGAGGAATAGATCAGCATGCACTGCATGGTGATCAGCGCGCCCAGCAGCAGTTGCCAGCCTAGATACTGACGCGGCACATGCAAGGCTTGTTTGCGCCAGATGAGCAGCATGCTCAAGGCCAGGGTAGCCACGGCCGAACGAAAAATAACCGAGATGATCAGCCCGGTACCATGGTCCAGTGCGACTTTGGCTGCAATATGGTTGGCGGCAAAGGAGCTGCCCAGCATTAACAGCAAAATAATGGCAAGGTGGCGGGGCAGTAAGGCAGGAGATGTGGCGGGGGGCATGCTGCTTATTTCAAGTTTAAAGGACGAGGGCTTGCTTTATTGTTGTCCGCCCAGCCACTTGCTGCAAGTGTTGCTTGCACACCGTGGTCAATATGCCGTGGGTAGGCGGTGCTACTATGTGGAGCGATGTCCATGACCACAGAGATGCTCCCATGAAAATCGACCCCGCCGATAAGCCGACGATACCCCGTTCTGCGGACCAGGCCCCGTCCATTTTTTGGCGCAGCCTGATTGCGGGTGGAGCCTTGCTGGCCGGCCTGACAGGCTGTGCATTGCCGTCGTTGGAGGGCCGTAGCCACAGCACGGCTTTGCCGCTGGATCAGGCCCAGGAGACCATGATTGGCCAGGCGGTGACCCCCCTGGTGCAGCAGCATCCTGGCTTGTCGGGTATTTACCCTTTGTTTGATCCACATGACGCGTATGCGGCCCGTGCCTTGCTGGCCTTCGCCGCTCAGAAAACGCTGGATGTGCAGTATTACATCTGGCGGGGCGACACCACCGGCACCTTGATGCTGGATACCTTGTTGCAAGCGGCTGAGCGCGGCGTGCGAGTGCGTTTGCTGATTGATGATAATGGTATTACGGGGCTGGATGACTCCTTATCGGCCTTGAACGCCCACCCCAATATTGAAGTGCGCCTGTTCAACCCTTTTGTGTTGCGCTGGCCTAAATCCTTGGGTTTTCTGATGGATTTTTCCCGTCTGAACCGGCGCATGCACAACAAGTCCTTTACCGTGGACAACCAGGTCACCATTATTGGTGGGCGCAACGTGGGTGATGAATACTTCGGTGCGACCCAGGACGTGTTGTTTGCAGATCTGGATGTGATGGCCATCGGTGCTGTGGTCCAGGATGTCTCCACGGATTTCGATCGCTACTGGGCCAGCCAGTCGGCCTATCCGGTCGATACTTTGATTAAAACAGGTGATTCGCAAGCACTGGTGACGTTTCAGGCGCAGTTGCAAGAGGCCCAGGGGCAGCCGCGCGCCAAGGAGTATCAGCAGGTGCTGCGTGAGTCGGATCTGGTCAGCCATTTGGTGCGCGGTGAACTGGATTTCCAGTGGGCGCGTACCACCATGATCAGTGATGATCCGGCCAAGGCTTTGGGCCCGGTCAATCCGGAGCAGTTGATGGTCTGGCAAATGGACCATGTGCTGGGCAAACCCACCAGTCAGGTTGATCTGGTGTCCTCTTATTTTGTGCCGACAGCCGCGGGCGTGCGCGCTTTTGAGGAGATGATGAAACGGCCAGGCATGAAGGTGCGTGTTTTGACCAATTCTCTGGCAGCCACGGACGTGGCAGCGGTGCATGCCGGTTATGCGAAGCGACGCAAAGCCTTGCTGGAAGCGGGTGTGCAGTTGCTTGAGCTGCGGCCCACCACGGACACACCTACCCGTCATGGTTCGGGGCCTTTTGGCAGCTCCGGCTCGGCCCTGCATGCCAAGACCTTTGCAGTGGATGGCAAACGCCTGTTTGTGGGGTCCTTTAATTTTGATCCGCGCTCGGTCAACTTGAATACGGAATTGGGCTTTATTATTGAAAGCCCTGAAATGGCGCAAGCCTTGTCCAAGAGTTTCGAGGAAGTCTTGCCTTATCGCAGCTATCGTGTCGAACTGGATGAGCAGGGCGATTTGGTATGGATTCAGTTGAACGAAGATGGCACCGAGCGTTTTTTTACCTCTGAGCCCAATGCCAGTCTTTGGCGGCGGGCCGGGGTCGGTATCTTGTCTGTCTTGCCGATCGAGTGGCTGCTTTAAGCCAGATTCGATTATCTGCGATTGATGTGAAAGGCCCCCAAGGACAAGGCGAAGTCCTCGGGGGCCTTGTCATCAGACCGTGTGGTTTGCTGACTAGACTTTGAGCCGTTGCACGGCCTGTCGGCGTGTCTGAATCCAGTCTGCGTAGCGGTGCAGGCCATATTTTTCCATGCATTGTTCAGCCAGATTCCACTCCTGCAAGGCTTGTGCATTTTCACCCAGCGCCATCCAGGCATCACCACGTACACAGTGCAGTTCTGCGCGCAAACTGTTCGTGTCATAGCGCAGGCCTTGAGCAGCGGCCTTGTCAAGCCAGGGCATGGCCTCATTGCTGCGTCCCAGGCGGATCATGGCGCGGGCAATCCGGCACATCAGGCCATCGGCGCTGATGGGCAGCCCGTACTGAGCAGTCTGTACGCAATCGAGCAGCGATTGCAGGCTGGTTTCCCGACCATGCAGCATCACCTGGCAATAGTGCAGGTAAGAGCGACTAAGCGCAGACCAGGGCTCGGGGTGATGCGATCTTTGTAGCTCTTGCAGGGACAGCTCGGCCACTTGCTGACAGTGCTCAAGCTGTTCCATCAGATAGTGGGCCTGCATCACGAACAAATGGGTGATGGCGCGCAGGGAGAAAGTGGTGTCTGAGCGCAGGCTTTGCAAGGCGAGATGAGCGTGCTGCTGTGCCGCCTCCCTATCGCCTTTCAAGGCCAGAGCCACGCTCAGGGTGCCAAAGGTCATGGATTGCGGAAAGTGCTCGGCAATGGCTTGACGGCTGCTCTGCTCCTTCAGGTCATCAAAGACGGCCAGGCTCAGGTTCAGTGTCTGGATGGCATTGGCGACATTGCCTTTCCACAGCTCGTGCTGACCAATGGCATACAAAGCCCAACTGCGGTTTTGATCGTGGCTGGTTTCATTGGCCAGGGCCAGCAGTTGGCGCGCTTTTTGCAGGGCCTGTTCAAAATTGCCTTGGGCTTGAAGGGCCGTCCAGGCCGTCCATAAGCTGATCATGACCTGATCTGAGTCGTGCTCATCATGCAGCCCACGCCCCAATTCGTAAGCCATGGCGGTCGATGCCGAGGCCGGGCCATACAGGGACGATTCAATGGCACCTTGCAACATGCGGCATTCAAACTGCAGGGTTTGGCGTACCTGCAGGTCTTCAATCATATCGCTGCGGTTCAAGGAGCGTTGCAGATATTGGCTGGCCAGACGCAGGTCGTCTTGTGCCAAGGCCTCGCGGGCAGCGCGTTGCCACCAAAAGGCGGCTTCTGCGCTATCAGCCTCGCACAGGTGCCGAGCAATCAGCTCGGGTGCATGACGGCGGCGTATACCGTGCTGGGCAACGGCGTGGTGGGCCTGGCGCAGCTCTTCGTGCATGGCCACGCGTTTCAGTGCCTGGGAGACCAGGGGCAGACAGGCTACCTGCTTGTCATGCATATCGATCAAATCCAGCGTCGCCAAGGTATCCAAGCCGCCGCTCAAGGTCGTGCTCTCCAGACGCAACATCAGGGCCAGCTCGTCAATGGCGATGGGCTCCTCCTGCAAGGCAATGCTGGTCAGAATGTGGCGTGTTGCGGGCAAGAGGCTGTGGTATTGGGTGCAGATCAGGTCAGTCAGGCGCAAGGCATCGTGGCATTCGTTATTGAGCTCGTGGCAGCGCAGCAGTTCATGAGCGTGACCTGGGTTGCCCGCACTTAACTTGACCAGGCTGCTGCGTTTATCGCGCGATAGCCGCTGGCCGCGTTGGTTGCTCAGCAAGCTGTTGATGCTGGAGCGATCCAGCGTCGGCAAGCTCAGGTGTTCGGCACGCTCCAGACCATGGCCAGGTTTGCGGCTGGTCGTGAGCAATAGCGTCGGGTGACGGGGGGCTGAGTGTGCCAGCAAGCGGATCAGACGTTGTGTAGGCGGGTCAGCCCATTGCACGTTCTCAATAATCAGCAAGCGACGGCGGGGCGAAGTGCCGGTGCCGCTGAGCAGGTTGAACAGCAAGTCCATATGCGCGGTGGAAGGCTCGTTCAGTTCTTGCTCTTCAGAGCCATGGCCTAACCATTGGTGCAGGGACTGGGCCTGTTTGGGGCTGGTTTCCAGTGCTTCTTGCAAGATTTGAACGGAGAAAGGGTCGTGCTGCTTGCCATTTTGCGAGGCAATGTAATCGGCAATCTGCTCGTGCAGCCAGAGACGAATCGGGTGCCAGGCCACACGACGCTTGTCTTCACGACAAGTGAGCATAATGCAGGGGTGGTTGGTTTTTTGTACATAGTCCGCCAGAGACTGCACCAGCAGACTTTTGCCAACATGAGCGCGGCCGTGAATGGCGATGTGATGCAATGTGCGACTTGAGCCAATCTGCGACCAGGCTTGCACCAGATGATCGAACTCTTGTGACCGGCCATAAACGCGGCTGGTCAAACGCGCGTGGTCTGTTTCGGAGGGGCTCAGATTCAACCACAGGGCCTCATTTTGGCGACCAGTGGGGGGGTGAGTATCTCTGCTGTCCAGACGCAGGGCGGCCTGCACGCTGATACGTGGTGCGCCGGGAGTAGCTTCCCAGCTCAAGGGCAAGACAACTTGTGCCAATTGACCCCAGGGGTCCGGACAGGCGCTTTGATCGTCCATGGCCAGATCGGCATGAAGGGCAACGCTCAGCGTAATGTGCTCATCCATGCGCAAGGTTGCGGCAACGCGTGCCAATATGGCCGCCTGAGTGACGGGTGACTCCAGCAGTTCTGGATACCCAAAATAGGCGATCAACTGATTGGGGCCCGCTTCACAGGGCCAGGCACCATGCTGTTCGATCAGATGTCGTAACGTCTGGCGGCTTTGTTCCAGCAGTTGTCCCCCTTTTTCGCGGGCGTGGCGGTGGCCGGGTTCAAAGCGCAGGCACAAACCCACTGCCGCCAAGGGACGCAACTGCAGGCAGACTGTCGTCGACAAGGATTTGACCGGGCTGGACGACGAGCGTGTCGGCAGATCTACCAAGTTGCGTGTCTGGGCACTGGGTTCGCACCCCAAACGGTCGGCCAGCAAGACCGAACACTGCTCATAAGCGTGCAGGGCCGCTTCGTGCTGACCTTCCTGTTTCAGCAGTCGAATCAGCTCTTGATGCAGCTTTTCTTCTTCCGGCCAGAGCACAAGCCAGCGTTTAAGATGGCTGATCGCTTGTGGTGTAGGTAAAGATTTCAGACCAGACTGGATATAACGGTCACGACATTGAGACAGGGCTTGCCGAATAGTGTGCTGCGTATCCTGCAACCAGTCTTGCAACTGCTCGCCATGATGCAGCTTCACTTGCCCCAGCAAGGGGCCCTGATACAGATTCAGGCGCTCTAGATCGCTAAGTGTAGGCTGGCTGGGGTGTTGCAGCAGGCTGAGCACATCCACTTGTGTGCGGTTGGGATCCAGGGCCAGAGTGTCATTGGTAATGTGCAGGGCCTGGTCACAGCCTTCAAAGGCGCGGCGCAGGGCGTGCAGCGCGTGACGCAAGCGAGCGCGACCCACACTGATAGGATCTTCATGCCAGATCGTTTCGGCCAGATGGCTGCGGCTGATGGGCTTACCCTGCGCCAAAGCCAACATGGACAACAAAATACGTGCTTTATCGTAATTAATGATTTGTGCACGGCATTGTCCTTGAACCAGAAGTCGGTAAGGACCGAGCAGGTAAATTTGGGCCAAGTGCGAGGCAGAGGAAGGTAAAACATCCATGGGCTCGGGCTCGTATCAAGAGTTAAGCAATGATTGGGATAATGTATCCGATCCGTTTAATTTGTGTTTGCCAACTTTTGCGAAAATAAACGCTTTGCTTGTTCAAGATTAAATTGTTTTGGCCTATCAGCAGCTTATTGCATCGCAGGCTATGATGTGGGCTTATCACTTTTTTTGTGCTTGATTGTCTCTTCGTATGGTTGATCCCACACGTTCATCGCTGCGCAAACAGTCCAAATTGCCTCTGTCGCTCAAAGTGAAATATACCTTGCGAGCGCGCCTGGAGCGTGGCGAGTGGCCGGTAGGAACGCGTATTCCCACGCTGGAGGAGCTGATGCAGGAATACGGCGCCTTGTGTGGGTGGCCGGGAACACCGCTACACCTGTTCTGACCGGCTACCTATTTCTGCTTTCTTCTTTTGAGGAACTGCATTGCTATCAAGTAGTGAGCCTTCCTGAGGCAACTTCATGAAAAAACTCCGTGCTCTGTCATATCTATGCACTTATGGAGTCCATAAAAAACACCCCAAAGGTTGGAAAAGTATCCAATTTTTGGGGTGTGGTTCATTTCAGAGTCCGTAACTTCACCAATTACTGATCAGAACGAATATTGTTCTCTCGCACAATCTGCTCCCAGCGCGCATTACGCTGCTGTACCCATTGCGCTGGCGAAACCTTGGATGAATCGTAGGCTTGAATATCCAGCATCCGCAAAGTCTCGGCGGTAGAAGGACGTTTCACGATGTCGCTCAGCAAGTCGTTCCATGCCTTGATCTTCTCTGGAGGTGAACCCTTGGTGGTGAAAACCAGGTACGAGAAGCTCTCGTCAAAGTTCTCCAGGCCGGGTAACTTTGCTTCGGCCAATGTAGGGACTTCGGGCAATAAAGGATTGCGTTTTCCGCCAGAAGTCGCCAATGGCGTCAGCAAGCCTTCCTTGATCGGACCCAAAACACCGGCAATGGTCAGGAAACCACTGTCCAGACGCTCGCCATACATGTCATTGACCACGGCGCTATTGCTGCGATATGGAATGTGATCCAGCTTGATCCCGCTATCTTGCGTCAAGGCCGACATCATCAAATGTCCTGGCGAGCCCATACCGGCAGAGCCGTAATTCATGGGCTTGGCGCGGGCACGCTCCAGAAACTCGGCTGGTGTTGTGATACCAGTTTTGCTGGGAACCACCAGGACCTGGTCAAAGGTACCCAGCAAGGATACCAGCTCCAGGGAGTCCTCGATCTTGAATTTACTGTTGACGTAAATATGGGGATTGGCCGTGGCAACCGTATCCAGAGTCAGCAGCAAGGTATTGCCATCCGGTTTGGCTCGGCCCACTGCGTCGGCAGCAATCGAGCCTGCCGCACCCGCGCGATTCTCCACCACAATAGTTTGACCAGTGGTTTCAGTAGCCTCGCGGGCCAACATGCGACCCAGGACATCCAGCGGGCCGCCTGCAGCGGAGCTGACGACAAGCGTGGCCACCTCGGCACTTTGGACTGGTGTAGCCAAAGGTAGGATCAGCGCACAAATGCTTACGTTGCGCAGCAAGGAAAGGATGGGCATAGAGGTCTCCAGATAGGGGTGGGTAACAGTATCTATCTCACGCTATCGCCAAAGGCAGGGGGCTGGTTTCGCTGTGAGCCATCATGGTGTCGATCAATTGACACAAAAGCGTTGTTTTTAACGTTTGCGCGTCAGGTTCATTCCACAAATTATGTTGTTCCAGTGGATCGGCTTGCAGATCGTACAGCTCTCCGATGTGACCGCCCTCGTACAGACTGAGACGATGCTGCTGTGTGACCAGCGAGCGCAGCTTGGTGCGAATAGGCGTATTGAACAGCTTGCGCTGGTTTTCTTCCTCAATCAATACGCCTGTTCGCCAATCCACGGCTTCGTTCTGTATCACTTTCAGCAAGGAGCGGCCTTGAATGCCGTTGTAGGGCAACTGGCCTGCGCGCTGCAGAACCGTAGGCGCGACGTCAATGGTAGAACAGACCATCGTGCTTGTGCCTTGAGATTTCGCATCCTTTGGGTCAAACCAGATAAAGGGGCTGCGAATAATGCTTTGGTAATGTACAGGGCCTTTGAGCATGAGCTGATGGTCGCCCATGAAATCGCCATGATCACTCATGAACATGACAATGGTGTTCTCCGCCTGGCCGGTGTGCTCCAGATGATCCAGAATGCGACCGATCTCGGCATCGATATGCGTGATGGAGCCGTAATTCAGAGCAATTGCCTCGCGCGCTTCGCGCTCTGAGCAGGCGAACAGCGTGGGCGTGTGCTTGATCGCTTTGCCTTCATCGCGCCGTTTATGGAGCAGTTGCAGATGGGCTGGCAAGGGATGGGGGCCCAGGTGGAAGGAGTCGGGCAGGCTGACCTCTTCAGGCTTGTACATATCCCAGTATTGACCGTGCGGGGTGTAGGGGTGATGGGGGTCGGGGAAGGAGCATTGAATGAAGAAGGGCTGTTGTTCCTGGGCATATTTATCCAGCACCGCGCGGGTACGCTCACCAATCCAGGCTGTGGTGCTGTACTCTTCTGGCACGCGGGTACGCCATGCTTGGCCGATACGACTCAATTCGTAGTCGGGAGTCGGGATGGCATTCTCAGGGCCGGATAGGGCGGCGATGTCAGGATGTTCATTTTGCAGCCAGCGACCATAGTCACCCCAGACCTGATCGCCGTGGTCAATGGCCAGGTCCACGTGTTCGTAACCGTAAAAAGGAAGTTGTACGCCGTGATCGG
Organism: Alcaligenes faecalis; assembly: GCF_041521385.1. Classification (NCBI taxonomy): domain Bacteria; kingdom Pseudomonadati; phylum Pseudomonadota; class Betaproteobacteria; order Burkholderiales; family Alcaligenaceae; genus Alcaligenes; species Alcaligenes faecalis. The sequence continues at coordinate 3,093,458 of NZ_CP168006.1, forward strand.
CGCGATCGCGCCACCATTGGCCACACTCCTGGCCGTAATCGTTGGTCGGCAGGGGTGGGCGGGCTTCCCCCTTGGTCGGTGGATCATCCGGGCGTGGGTAGAGGGGGGGGGTATCCGTTATGTTTTGCAAATGTGCCTTGCCCACCAAGGCAGTGCCCCAGCCTGCCTGACGCAGTACATCGACAAACGTGGTGGAGTCCAGCGGTAGGGGAACGCCGTTGTGGCGAGCGCCGTGTACCGAAGGCATGCGGCCAGTCATCAGGGAAGCACGGTTGGGCATGCAGATCGGGGTGGCGACGTAGAATCGCTCCGCACGCCAACCACGAGCGGCCAAAGAGTCCAGATTGGGTGTTTTTATTTCTTTATTGCCGTAACAAGCCAAATGGTCTGCACGGAGTTGATCCGCAATGATTAATAAAAAATTGGGTACTGACTGAGCCATGAAGTGCCTATTTTGTAGCTTCGGGTATACCCATTATGGAAGCAGTAGCCATAATGTTAAATTGAATAACTTGCAGGTATATATACTTCTTTCATATAGGTAAGTCATGAGCTGGAGTGAACGCATTCGCTTGAAGCATCTGCAGGTTTTAATTCGTTTGTGCGAACAAAAAAGCATGAGCGATGTGGCCCGGCAGTCCAATATGACCCAGCCTGCCTTGTCAAAATGGCTCAAGGACTTTGAAGACAGTATAGGTATGCCTTTGTTCGAGCGCCATGCGCGCGGTATTGAGCCTTTACCGGCGGCCTTGGCATTGGTCTCCCAGGCTCAAGGGGTGCTTAATCGCCTTGACCGCATGAATGCGACTTTGGAGCAATACCGGCAGGGATTCCGCCAGCAGTTTACCTTGGGTATTTCGCCGATGGTGGCCGCGGTTTATTTGCCGCAGTTGCTGGTGTATTTGCATCAGCGCGATCCGCAATGCCATATCCGGATTCAGGAAGGCACGCTGGATATTTTGAGCCGCAATCTGGAACAGGGTGAGCTGGACCTGGTTATTGGCCGTGTGGATGAAGCAGGCCGGAACCCGGCGATGGCGTATCTGCCGTTGGGCATGGTGCCTTTGGGGGTGGCCGCTTGCCGCAAGCATCCTTTGGCTCGGCAAGAGGAAGTGACCTGGGAGCAGACGCTGGAGTACCCCTGGGTATTACCGCCCAAAAACAGTCCTATGCGGCGCAGTTTCGAGTTGAGCCTGGATGCCAAGGGGCTGCCGTATCCCACTTGTGCGATCGAGTCTGCCTACGCGCATACCAATGCACGGGTGGCCGTTGGCAGTGATTTCCTGGTTCCCATGACGCGCAGTATGGTGCCGGTCTATCCGGAGCTCTGTATCCTGGAGCTGGGCTGGAGCGACCCGCGTTTGCACGGTCAGCTTGGTCTGTTGTGGCGCCCGCAGGACTCGGGTGAGCCAATGCTGGAAGAGGTCATTAGCTGGATGAGCAAGCAGCCTCACACAGTGTGATGTCAATCAGGGTCAGCAGGGGCTGACCCTGAAAGAGCTGACAGCTTGTTTTTTAAATGCATGTAACTAAAAATTGCCAGCATGCTATTTTGTTTCTTCTTGGCGAATTGATTGATGGGAACTGTTCTGGAAGGTTGGAAAAACTTGCAAGCGATCAGTATCAGCTCGGTGCGCGACACGCTGAGCGGGAAATACCATTCTCGTGACTTCATTCATGCCCGAATGGAGTACTTACGCAGCCGCGTCGTATTAGTTGGCTTGTTATTTGCCTTGTTGACGCCCCTTTGGACTGTGATGGACTGGTTGGTTTTGCCCGGCTGGCCCACACATTTAATGGCGGTGCGAGTGTTCAGTCTGGGGGGGCTGATCGCGTGTGTGTGGTTTGCTTTCAATGGCCACCAGCGTATCACCCGTATTTATGTGTTAAGTGGCCTGGTTTTTATTTTGCCAGCCTCTTTTTACGCCTATATGCTGCTCACGCTCTCGGGGGCCGGGCATTATGTGGTACTGGGTTACGGCTTTATCCCTTTTCTGTTGGTGGCGACCTTAAGCATTTTTCCCTTTACCTTGCTGGAGTCTGCGCTGGTAGGGGGCGCGTTAATTGCCTTGCAGGTATTGGCCAGTGTCAGTTCGGGAACCTGGATGACGGCGAAAGGTTTGCAGGATCTGTGGCTGTTGAGTGCTTTGCTGGTTGTGGCCCTGACCGCCAATTACTTTCATCTGGGACTTTTGTTGCGTTTATATCGGCAAGCCACGCACGATACCTTGACTGGGTTGCTGAACCGGGGGGCGGTCAGTCGTCAATTGGGGCAGGGACCTGTCCAGGAAAAACTGCATGTGTTGATGGTGGATCTGGATCATTTCAAACAGATCAACGATACCCATGGCCATTCGGTAGGGGATGATGTCTTGACGCGTACCGCGTCTTTATTCAAGGCGCATTTGGGGCCCCATGACTTGGCGGCACGTTATGGTGGCGAGGAGTTTGTGTTGATTCTGGCCGGGCGTCGTGATGAGCAGGCTTTGCGCTTTGCGGATTTGCTTTTGCGTCGGGTGCAGGAACAAACTTTCTACAATCATGACCGCGAGTCTTTTCAGATTACGGCCAGTATGGGCCTGGCAGTGTGTCTGCCCGGTCAGGTCATTGAAGAGGCGCTGGTTCAGGCTGATCAACGCCTGTATGACGCCAAGCGTGCGGGTCGCAACCAGGTGGTGGCGACAGATTAAACCTGTCGGGCTACGTCAACCAAGGGGGCCTGGAGTGGCAAAGACTCCAGGCCCCCTTGGCGATCGACTCCTTAGTAGTGCAGGGTTTGGCTTTCCTGGCTGGCCTTGTCTATGTCCTGATCGCTGATAGCATCGTTCTTGCACTTGAAGGCCGCAAACATTTCAAGCTGATCCGAGTGATGTGCGTCGGCTTCGCCTTTGGGATTGATGAAACCACTTTGCCCCGGCGCCATGATCGAGCACATGCGCACGCCAGCAGGGTCCAGCACGTACTGGAAGCGGGCGCTGCCGGTGTTCAGATAAGGCATGAGGCGGCGCTCGAACGCAGGGTCAGACCAAGGCACCCCAATCGCATTACGTGCCGCAAACAACATGGAAACAGAGGGAGCACGCCATTGCTGAGCTTGTGCGCCCTGCGCTTGCTCCAGCGAGGTGGCCGCTTGTTCCAGCGCATCCAGTACCAGCTCCTGGGCTGGACGACCTTGCAGGAAATCAATGGTCTGTGGCACACCAGCAGCCGGGCCCTGGATGGCGTTCCAGATCAGCTTGGCTGCCGCAGCGGGTTGGGCGCTGCGTGGATCATCCATGGCCGGGTACAGGCCTTGCGTGTAGGTCTGGTAGACGCTGTCAGGCAAACGACCTTTCAGGAATACAGGGACCGCAGCGTGCATCCAGGCCTGCATCACAGCCGGAGCACTGCCTTCGTAATGCTTGCCGTTGCTGGCGACGTGCAGCTTGTAGTCCCAGCCTCTCAACTGCTCGGCAGCTTGACGGGCCAGGGCACTGGCACGTGGCAGCTTGGCGGCTGCCTGGATGAGGGGGGCGAAGTAGCGCGCATTCAGGTCCGAGCGTGCGCCCAGGGAGTCAATGCCCCAGATTTCTTCATCGCTCAGGCGCTGCTTGGCTTGCAGCGGTGCCAGTAGTTCCTGCACGCGGTCTACATAGGAGAAGTTGGCATTGTCAGCCAGCAAGGCGCCGTAGGCCTTGTTGTTCCAACTGGCGATATAGCCTTGCTGCGGGTTCAGCACTTTCGGGTTGTGCTCAAAGCTCAGAAAGCCTTGCCATTCCATGCTGCCGTCTCCTGTGGCCGGGAACTGGATGGCTTGACTGACAGGGCGTTGTGGCAAGAGGCCCAAGGCAGCGGCACCGATATTGCGCTTGGTATCGGCATAGAACCAGGTAATGGAGGCGCTGACGCGGGCTGCCTGGGCCATGAATTGATCCCAGTTTTGGGCCTTGGCCGCATGGGCCCAGCCCAGCAGGGTTTCAATTTCCCGACCTTCCCAGGTACGGCGGTTGGCGTAGGCGGTGTTGTTCTTTTTGTCCCAACTGCTGACATAACCTTGAGCCGCGCGGTAGACGTCCAGCGTGACATCGTCCTGTCCACGCACTTTGATACGCACCTGCTTGTGCTCCATGGGACGCCAGGCATTGTTGTACCAGTAGCTATGCGGATCACCGTCTTTCAAGCGCAGTTGGTAAACGTCGTTGGTGTCCAGTGAACCTACAGTGGAACCCCAGGCAATCTGGCCATTGGTGCCGAACAGAATGGCGGGCAGGGCAACGGCAGTGGTGCCGGTCAGGTCGTAGCCCGCACCGTGCAGGCCGACGCTATAGGTAATGGACGGGGTGTACCAGCCTTGTTGCGGGCCGTTGTAAAGCACGGCATGGCCGTGGGTCGTCTTTTCAGGACCCAGCAGCCAGGCATTGCTGGCCGTCGGTGTGCCGGCGGCCACGGTGGGGCCCAGGGCGACAGCCTGCTTGCGCAGATAGTCCTGCGCAGCGTGTGTGGACAGGGCCTGCAAATGCGTAGGCAAGTCGGCCAGAGCGGTCTTGGCCTCCGGCTGCGCAATGATGGTGGGGGCGGTCGGGTCGTTCAGCCAGCGTAGTTGTTTGTAAAGCTGTTCGCCGCGTTCCGCGCCCTGGTCTGCTTTCAAGGTTTCCAGCAGATTCAGGTTGGCCACTTCCGCAGTACCGGCAAAGAAGCGGTTCAGAATCAGACCTACCCAGACCATGGCAATGTCCTCGGGCTGCCATTCAGAAGGTTCAAAGCCTTTGTCCAGAAACTCTTTGGGCATCAAGGTGTCGCGTTGGGCTTTTACCTCGCGCACACGCTGGGTAAAGCCTGCCGCATAGCCCTCAAACATGGCGCGGTCTTCTTTGGAAAGAGCGGCCAATTGCTTGCGAATAGAGTCCGGGTCGATGTTGCTGTGGGTGACTTTATCCAGCTCCAGGAAATCCGCTCCCAGAACTTCTGCCACCGTTCCCCAGCCAGAGCGTTTGGCAATTTCCATCTGATAGAGACGGTCCGTCGCGACGGCATAGGCATAGCCATAGAACAGGCCATAGGTGCTGTCCGCATAGATGTGCGGCGTGCCATAGCTGTCGCGCTTGATGGTAACGCTGCGATCATTCACGGAAGTGCTGGCACAGGCGGCCAGCAAGATGCTGGTGCTCAGTACGCCAAGGGTCAGTCGGGATGGGAAGCGACGGGGGAAGTTCAACATCTTGTCTCCTCAAGCGTAGCCATGGGGCTACCGTTTTTTTATCTCTTGAGAATATAACGTCAAAGTTCTTTAGGTATTGATATTTTCAGGTGAAAGCTTCTAGAGGATTTCCCCAGTACAAAAGCGGCTTGCCGGATATGATGGAGCAGTTTATGAAATCCATGATTCGGCGCGTGCAGGAACCAGGTAGGGTGGTTGCGTTTTAATCTTTGGGCTTATTAAGTGTAGTCACTGTATATCGGTAGTTATCTTCTTTTCAGGCTATCTACTTTTTCTGCTCATTTCTTCTCGCTCTCCTTGCTTTAACGGCTTTCTGCCTGACTAGTTGTGTTTTATGTTTAAAGTGTTCAAGGGTATATCCCTAGGTCTTGGTCGATTTACTCGCAAAAATACCATGTGTACACTTTAAATTACTAAAACAAGACAAGTTGCTGAGTCGTGTTTCGCCTTACAAGCCCACGGAGAAGACAATGAACAAGACATTTGCAGGGGTAGCACTGGCAGGAACGATGATGTTGCAAACTTTGGGGGCCACCGCTGCCGCTGAAGGGGTCATCAAGATTGGAGAGTTGAACAGCTATAAGTCCCAGCCCGCTTTTTTGGGGCCTTATCGAAACGGGATGGAGCTGGCGGTTGAGCAGATCAATCAGGCTGGGGGGATTCACGGCAAGCAACTGGAGTTGATTATCAAGGATGACAATTCCAACCCCGGCGATGCCGTACGCGCCGCCGAGGAATTGATCTCGCGGGAAAAGGTCGATGTGCTGACCGGGACCTTCCTGTCCAATATTGGTCTGGCCATTACCGACTTTGCCAAACACAAAAAAGTATTCTTTCTGGCCAGCGAACCGTTGACCGACAAGATCGTCTGGGCCGATGGCAACCGCTACACCTTCCGCCTGCGCAACTCCACCTATATGCAGGTCGCCATGCTGGTGCCGGAAGCCGTCAAGCTGAACAAGAAGCGTTGGGCGATTGTGTACCCCAACTACGAGTACGGTCAGTCCGCCGTTGCCACGTTCAAGACTCTGATGAAAGAAGCCCAGCCCGATATCGAGTTCGTGGCTGAGCAGGCCACGCCGTTGGGCAAGGTCGATGCCGGTGCCGTGGTGCAGGCTTTGTCCGAAGCCAAGCCTGATGCGGTTTTTAACGTACTTTTTGCGTCCGACCTGGCTCGTCTGGTTCGTGCCGGTAATCAGCGCCAGTTCTTCAGCCCTGCCTTGCCGGTGGTCAGCATGTTGACCGGCGAGCCCGAATACCTGGACCCCTTGGGTGAAGAAACGCCGGAAGGCTGGATTGTGACGGGCTACCCCTGGTATGCCATCGACACACCCGAGCACAATGCCTTTTTGAAAGCCTATCAGGGCAAGTACAAGGAGCACCCACGCCTGGGCACGATTATTGGCTACAGCACCATTGTGTCGATTGCCGCCGGTATTGAAAAAGCCGGTTCTACCGACACCGAAGCCATGATCAAAGCCTTCCGTGGTCTGGATGTGGTCACGCCTTTTGGTCCTATTACTTACCGCACGCAAGATCAGCAGTCCACACAGGGGGCGTATGTGGGTGTGCTGGCCAAGCAAGACGGCAAGGGCATCATGACTAATATTCGTTATGCCGATGGCAAGGATGTACAGCCTACGGATGAGCAAGTCAGCCAGTGGCGTCCTGCCGCGGCCAATCAATAATTCCAAGAACGCAGTATTTCGTAGATCGGCGCGCCGTCTGGCGCGCCACTTCTGACGCGAGGCAGTAATGGCCTTATCGGGTTTATGGGTTCAGTTCCTTAACGGACTGGCCGAGGCATCGTCTTTGTTTCTGGTGGCGGCGGGTTTGTCCCTGATCTTTGGGGTGACACGCATCGTCAATTTTGCACACGGTTCCCTGTATATGCTGGGCATTTACATGGCGTATTCCACGGTGCAATTCATGGGTGGTTCGGCGCTGGGATTCTGGGCTGGCCTGATTGTGGCGGCCTTGCTGGTCGGCGCATTGGGGGCCTTGCTGGAAATCGTGCTGTTGCGGCGCATTTATAAAGCGCCCGAGCTGTTCCAGTTATTGGCCACCTTTGCCCTGGTGCTGGTGATTAATGACGGGGCCTTGGCGGTGTGGGGGCCGGAAGATCTGCTGGGGCCGCTGGCGCCGGGTTTGAGCGGTTCTGTTTCCATTGCAGGACGCTTCTTCCCGGTTTATGACCTGGTGCTGATCGTGATCGGTCCGGTGGTGCTGGGCTTGCTGTGGCTCTTGTTGACCCGTACCCGATGGGGCGTACTGGTGCGCGCCGCGACCCACGACAGGCAAATGCTCGGTGCGCTGGGCGTGAATCAGGCCTGGTTGTTTACGGGGGTCTTTGCCTTAGGGGCCTTCCTGGCTGGTTTGGGTGGTGCCGTGCAATTGCCGCGTCAGCCCGCCAATCTGCTGCTGGATTTGAGCGTGATCGGGGACGCCTTTGTGATTGTGGTGGTCGGTGGCATGGGCTCCATCCCCGGTGCCTATGTGGCTGCCTTGATCGTCGCTGAGTTGAAGGCCCTGTGTATTGCTCTGGGCACGGTCACCTTCTTTGGCGTGGACTTTGCTTTTCCCAAGTTGACGCTGGTGGTGGAGTTCATTTTCATGGCGGTGGTACTGGTGTTCCGGCCCTGGGGCTTGTTTGGGCGTGCTCAAGCCGTCAGCCGTAACTCGGCCCCGATTGAGGCACCGTTACGAGCCGGAAGCGGAGCTTTCCAGGTCATGGTGCTGGTGGTTCTGGGGGGGATGGCCGCCTTGCCCCTGATGAACGAATGGTTCCCATACGCGCCTGTGCTGGCTCTGGATATTCTGGTGTTGTCCTTGTTTGCATTGAGCCTGCATTTCATGATGGGACCAGGGGGGATGAACTCCTTTGGTCATGCTGCTTATTTTGGTCTGGGCGCCTATGCCGCGGCTCTGCTGTTCAAAGCGGCGGCCTGGTCGATGGGATGGTCTTTGGTCTTGGCTCCCGCTGTCGCAGGTTTGGGGGCGCTGATCTTTGGCTGGTTCTGCGTTCGTCTGTCCGGCGTCTACCTGGCCATGTTGACCTTGGCCTTTGCGCAGATTATCTGGTCCATCGTGTATCAGTGGGACAGCTTTACGGGCGGCTCTAATGGTTTGGTCGGAGTCTGGCCAGCCGAATGGTTGTCCGGTGATCGCTATTATTATTTCGCCTTGTGTGTGGTTGTGGCAGCCGCTTTCTTGTTACGTCGCATCTTGTTTTCGCCCTTTGGCTACGCCATGCGTGCCAGTCGGGATTCGGCCTTGCGGGCTGAGGCCATCGGCATTCCCGTTAAACGCGTACAGTGGCTGACCTTTATGTTGGCGGGCACATTTGCTGGTCTGTCCGGTGCCTTGTTTGTGTTTTCAAAAGGCAGTGTCTCGCCTGAGGTGATTGCGGTGAATAAGTCTGTGGATGGCTTGGTCATGGTCTTGCTGGGTGGCTTGCAAACCCTGGTCGGTCCAGTAGTGGGCGCAGCCGTATTCACCTTGCTGCAGGACTTTTTCCTGGGCATCACTCAGTATTGGCGCGCCTTGTTTGGTGGCGTGATTCTGTTGCTGGTTCTGGCTTTCCCACAGGGTATTGCCGGCTTTTTCAAACGTTGGGCGCACCGTCGCGTTGCACCGGAGGCATCGTCATGAGTTTGCTGCAAGTACGAGGTCTTAAAAAAGCGTTTGGCGGCAATCTGGCCGTAGACGGTATCGAGTTTGATGTGCAGGCCGGGGAGTTTCTGGCCTTGATCGGCCCTAATGGTGCAGGCAAAACCACCACCTTCAATATGGTGGGCGGGCAGTTGACGCCAACCGCGGGTTCGGTGCGCTTGGGTGATCAGGAGCTGGTGGGATTGGCCCCACGCAAGATTGCTGCTTTGGGCGTGGGTCGCACCTTTCAGATTGCCGCGACGTTTGCCTCTTTGACAGTGGTGGAAAACGTGCAGATGGCCTTGCTGGCGCATCAGAAAAAACTGTTTTCCTTCTGGCGTCGTGCGGCTCAGTTCGAGCGGGCACGTGCGCTGGACTTGCTGGATCAGGTGGGCATGCTGGCTCAGGCTGAACGGCCTTGCAGCGAGCTGGCCTATGGCGATGTGAAGCGGGTAGAGCTGGCGATTGCACTGGCCAACGACCCCCGTCTGTTGCTGATGGATGAACCCACAGCAGGCATGGCCCCCAAAGAGCGCAATGAGTTGATGCGCCTGACCAAAAAACTGGTGATCGAACGCAATATGGGTGTGCTGTTTACCGAGCACAGCATGGACGTGGTGTTCGAGCACTCGGACCGCATGCTGGTGTTGGCCCGTGGTCGGCTAGTGGCGGAAGGGGATGCGGACTATATTCGCCAGCATCCCAAGGTGCAGGAGGTCTACTTTGGAACAGGCAAAACATTCGAGAACAAGGAGCCAGCATGACGCAGGACTTATTAGCCGGTTCTGAGCGAATCGCCGCAGGCGGGGCGGACGCGCAGCCTTTGCTGAGCGTAGATGGCTTGAATGCCTGGTACGGTGCCGCGCATATTCTGTTTGATCTGTCCCTGACGGTGCAGCGCGGCGAAGTGGTCGCCTTGATGGGGCGCAACGGCGCGGGCAAGTCCACAACCTTGAAGTCCATTATGGGTTTGATGGAGCGATCCAACGGCCATATCGAATTCATGGGGCAGGCCATTCACGACAAGCAGCCTTTTGAGATTGCACGTGCCGGTTTGGGCTTTGTGCCCGAAGAGCGCCGTATCTTTAGTGATTTAAGTGTCTCGGAGAATCTGGAAGTAGGCCGTCAACCAGCACGGCGTTGGCCAGATGGCGCCGCAGCCCCGCACTGGCAGCCTGAACGCTTGTACAGCCTGTTTCCCAATCTGGGGCAGATGCAGGACAGACCCGGCGGACAGATGAGCGGGGGCGAGCAGCAAATGCTGACGGTAGCGCGCACCTTGATGGGCAATCCCTATCTGGTCTTGCTGGATGAACCGTCCGAGGGTGTGGCTCCGGTGATTGTCGAGCAGATGGTGCAGATGATTCTGGAGCTCAAGCAGGCCGGTGTCAGTATCTTGCTGTCCGAGCAGAATCTGCATTTTGCCGAACTGGTGTCGGATCGGGTCTATGTGCTTGAAAAAGGGCAAATACGGTACAGTGGCGTCATGCAGGAGTTAAGCGCCAACGAACACGTGCGGCGCACTTACCTGTCCGTTTAACGTTGGGCCTCCAGTTAGCGAGGCCGGATCGGCTCCAGGAGAACACCATGACAGATGCACGCCCCAATCCCCAGACCGTCATTGATTTCTGGGTTGAATCAGGGCCAGAGAAATGGTTTCGCAAGTCTGATGACTTCGACCGGGAATTTCGTGAGCGGTTTTTGGACTGGCACGAACGTGCGGCCAGGGGCGAACTGGATGATTGGGCACAGACGGCAGAAGGGGCCTATGCCTTGCTGATTCTGCTGGATCAGTTTCCGCGCAACTCTTTTCGCAATACTACGCGCATGTATGCGACCGATGAGAAGGGTTTGGCGATTGCCAAGGAAATGGTGGCCAAGGGTCTGGATAAACAAATTCCGGTGGAGCGCCGTGTGTTCTGCTACTTGCCGTATTCTCATGCGGAGAACTTGGCGGACCAGCAAGAGGCCGTGCGCCTGAATCGGGAAATTGGCCGTCCCTGGCTGGATCATGCCGAAGAGCACCTGGATGTGGTCGAACGCTTTGGCCGCTTCCCGCATCGCAACTCGATTCTGGGGCGTACTACCACTGCGGAAGAACAGACGTTTCTGGAGGGCGGTGGTTTTTCCGGTTGATGGGTTTTGAGTCTGGATCTGCAGCAGAAGCTGAGTCTTGATCTTGATTGGGACTGGGCCTAGGCTTTGGCTCCAAACCTAAACCCACACGTAAGTTCAAGTTTCAGATCAGTCCTTCAGAGTGTTGGCCGAGAGCCTGGCTTGAGGGGGGCTGGCTTAGCCAGGTCTGAATGTGATGAATCAAAAACAAAGGCGGCCAAGTGAAAACTTGAAGCCGCCTTTGCTTCGTTGACCGCGTATCTAAACACAATCTGCGGACAAGCCCCGTCTACAGATGCCCCTTCTGCTCCCGTATGGTCGCAATCTTGTCTTTCAGGCCTGTCCAGGCGGGTTTGTCCGGTGCAAAACGCGCCCGCATATAGTTCAGCAAATCTTCCATCTGCTCGTTATTCATGCTGTTCTTGAAACCGGGCATGGAGCCCAGGGTGGGCTGTGCCGGACGGGTAATGCCGTGCATCAACACCTGAATCGTATTGTCCGGGTGTTCACTGTGCAGATTGCTGTTCAAGGCCAGGGACGGGCGAGCCCCAAAGAGCACCGGCCCACCACGTGGGTCATGGCAAACAGCACAAGCGCCGTTGAACAGGTTTTCGCCTGGCATCACCATCACGTCCTTATTGCTGCGGCTATCTTGCTCCAGCAGCGCGGCCTGGGCGGCGTGTGTTTGTTCTTGTTCGCTCTCGACCGGGTTCAAACTGCTTAGGTAGTGCGCCATGGCACGGACGTCGGACTCAGGCAGTTCTGCCAAGCCTGCGACGACCGGCCCCATCGGTCCCGCCGCCACGCCATGACGGGGCGAGTAGCCGGTACGCAGGTATTGGTACAGCTCCTGTTCTGTCCAGGGGATGGGGGCTTTGGACAGGCTATTGAGCGCAGGCGCTTCCCAGTTATCCGCAAAACCACCAGCCAGGAAATTCGCTTTACCGCCTTTTTCCGCGCCCAGCATATTGCGCGGGCTATGGCAGGCCGCACAGTGGCCGCTGCTATTGACCAGATAGGCCCCCCGGTTCCATTGCACGGTTTGCGTCGGGTCCGGCACATAGGCATTTGGATCACGGTGAAACAGCAGGTTCCAGCCCGCCACCAAGGGCCGCATATTCATGGGGAAAGGCAGCTTGGTTTCAGGCACTTCGGACTTCACTGGCTCTTGCGTCATCAGGTAGGCGTACAGGGACTGCATGTCCTCATCGCTGATCTTGGCAAAGGCCGTGTAAGGGAAGGCCGGGTACAGGTGGCGTCCGTCCTGATGAATGCCCTCGCGCATGGCGCGCTCAAAGGCTTTGTAGCTCCAGCTACCGATGCCGGTTTCTTTGTCCGGGGTGATGTTGGTGGTGTAGATCGTGCCAAACGGCGTATCCAAACCCAAGCCACCTGCATTGGGTGTGCCGCCCTCAGCGGTGTGACAGACCATGCAATCGCCTGCAATGGCAACCAGACGGCCACGTTCAATGGCCAGCTCGGAAAAGATGGAGGTATCCACTTGGCCGACTGGTGCAATGGCGGGCCGCCAGGGCAGGGCGCTCAAGACGGTGCCGGTGGCGACTGCGGCCAAGGCTCCCCACCAGGCTTTGCGTTTTTTGCTGCTGCCTGTTTTATCGGACTGATAGCCCAGCGCCAGAGACTGTTCGCTAAAAGGCGCACTGGTCAGGCGTATGCCACTGGCATTGAAAATTGCATTGGCAATGGCGGCCGCGGCAGGCAGTTCCACGCCCTGGTTCCAGGCCAAAGGCTGGCCTACGGCAGACTCTCGTTTGACCAGTTGGACGGCGGGCTTGTCGGCGGTTTCTTTGACAGGGCTGTCGCTGCTACCTTCGCCGCCTTTGCCCACGCCATTGTTCAGCAGTTGCTGCGCCCAACGACCCAGTCGGTCAGCCAGGGCGGGCGCAGACTCCGGAGCGTGATCGGAGTTATTCAGTTCTGTGCTGTCGTGGCCAATGGTTAGCTTGTCTATGCTGAGCGTGCCTTGACGGGTATCGACGCTGACATCCACAGCCCAGGCGGACCACTGTTCTCGTGCAGCCTGTCCGGGGACGTTTTCAACAATATGGCTGTAGGCCAGCCCGCGACCCTTGCGTAAAGGGCCTTGATGGGCGGGCAAGGGCTCGGACCAGTCCGATTGCTCGGCAACTCGTTGCAGCAGCTCGCGCCCTTGGGGGCTGCTGACTTGTTCCAGTCGTGCCTCCAAAGGATCCAGGCCCAGGCTGTGGCAGTCCTGATCGAATTGCGATTCTTGGGCAAAGATGGTGGCCTGGGCCAGGCTGTCGGGGTCACTGCTGGCGGCCGCGCCATCATAGTTAGGCGTGGGTGCAGAAAAGTAATCGCTCTTTACGTCCGGACCACGGCTGGGCAAACCTGGCTGGCCACAAAGAATGGCAGCCAGGGAAGGGCGCGCACCGGACAAAGTGTTCAGTTGCCAGCGGGTCGCCCGCAAATGGGCATTCAAGTCGTTTCGCTCTGCGGTGCCTTTATAGACGCTCAGGCGAAGGGTGACTTCGCTGTGGCTGGCACGAACTTGCACGGCCTGGGGGCGGCCAAAGGCCATGACGGCTGCATCCATGGCGCAGTCGTAGGCATCGGCCTGATTGCCGGCAATATCCTGCAAATGGATCTGTTCGTTGGGCAGGCCGCTCAAGGCTTGCAGCTCAATCAGCAGGGCAGCGGGGCGCTGCGTATGCGCCCAGACATAAAGCTGCTTGTCGTGATAACAAGCACGGGCCCAAGCGGTTTCCTGATGCTCGGCGGCAGATCGCCACTCATAGCGTTGATCGGGGGCGCTAAGCGTAGCAGCGACATCCTCATCCGCTGGCAGCGTAGCCTGGTTCGCTGCGACGGGCGTGGCCCAACGCGCATCCAGCAAGGCAGCACCTTGTTGAGCCTGCTCGGCTTGTACCGCCAACACACCCAGAAAATTGCCCATATGCACACAGGCTACAACGCCGGGTACTTGCAGGGCAGCTTGTTGGTCTACTGTTTGTAATTCAGCGCCCAGATACTGCCCGTTTTCATAGGACCAGTAAGGGGGGCGTACCACAGCGCCATGCAGCAAGCTGGTGCCCGCAGGCAGTTCCGGCCACAGCGTTCGGGAAAGGTCTTGTGCTGAATGACTCATTGCCGGGCCTTTGCGACGCGTACGGCGGCTTGCATGATTTCTACGTGCGTGCCGCAACGGCACAGGTTATAGCGTAGTTCGTCCCGAATTTGCGCTTCGGTGGCTTGCGGATTGCGTTCCAGCAGGGCCTGCACGGTCATGACCATGCCATTGAGGCAGTAGCCGCATTGCGCAGCCTGACAATCTATAAAGGCTTGCTGAACATCATTGGGTTGGCCGTTTTGGGCCAAGCCTTCCAGGGTCGTGATCTGACGGTTTTCTACCAGGCTGACCGGCACGACACAGGAGCGGGCGGCCACACCATCGACCAGCACCGTACAGGCACCACATTCACCCAGGCCGCAGCCAAACTTGGGGCCATTCAGTTCCAGGTCGTTACGCAATACATAAAGCAGTGGCGTATCGGGCTCCACCTCGATGATGTGGGTCTCTTGATTGACCCGCAAGGTATGCGGGCGAGTACAAGGGGGCATGGGGTTCACCTTGGGTAGATCGCACCTTGTTGTCGGACAGCGTGTGCGGTGCTTTTATCAGCTTGGTATTGATATGCTTAAATTAAGTGTATACACTTTAATTTATCGAGTAAATAGATTCTACTACTCCCTTGAGGTATCAATCAAAGCCTGCTTGGGAAGATGGAAAAGATTCAATCTAATCTTATTTAATATAGGGTTTACACTGATTATTAAGCCCTTGATTTTCTCTTTATAGTAGTTGCGATAAATGGGTTTCAGCGCACTGCATTTGATTTTATTAGGGTGTGTACGCTAGTAATCGATGTTTTGCCTAGGCGCGCTGCAGGCACGCTTTCAGGAGCAAGTCCCTGAGGCCGGCTTTCAGGCCCTTATATAAAAACCCAGCCAGGAGAGTGTGATGTCTTACGATGCGCCGCGCCACCAGCAGCAAGACTTGCTCAGGGCGTCTGGCACCTTGCTGATTTTAGCGGCACCGGCACGGCCTCCCAAGCCTTCGCCCGGCCAGCCCGGCGTGGTGTCCGACTACTTGCAGGCGCACGACGATGTCTTTGTCGCCGTGTCCGAACAGGGCTGGGTGCGCGCTTTTCATGGGCACGTGGACCTGGGCACCGGCATTCAAACGGCGCTCAGTCAGATCGTGGCCGACGAGCTGGATGTGCCCATGGCGCGTGTGCAAATGGTACTGGGCCATACCGATGCGGTGCCCAATCAGGGGCCCACCATCGCCAGTGCTTCCATTCAGATTCATGCTGTACCGCTGCGCAAGGCAGCGGCTCAGGCACGTCAATTACTGCTGGCACAAGCCGCAGAACGTTGGGCATTGCCTGCCGCTCAATTACGCGTGGAAGACGGTATCGTCAATGCCCCAGACGGGCGCAGCCTGACGTACTGGCAATTGCTGGAAGGTCTGGAGCTGCGGGCCTATCTGGATAAAGAAACCTCCACCAAACCGGCCGAGCAATTGCGCATTGTAGGGACAGCCCAGGCGCGTGTCGATATTCCAGGCAAGGTCGCGGGGCAATGGGTGTATGTACACGACGTGCGCGTGCCTGGCATGTTGCACGGCCGTGTTGTGCGTCCTCCTTATATAGGGCGCGATAGCGGCGACTTCATCGGTCGCAGCCTGGACTCCGTGGATGAGGAGTCCATCCGCCATATTGCTGACGATGTGCGTGTTGTGGTGATTGGCGACTTTATCGGTGTGGTCGCGCGCCGTGAAGAACACGCTATGCGTGCTGCCCGCGAATTGAAAGTGCGCTGGAAAGCGATTCCTCCGTTGGAGGATATGAGCAATCTGGAGCAACTGATTCGTCGTCAGCCCATGACGGCGCGTTTGTTGGCCGATACAGGACCGGATTTTGACGAGTTGCCGCCAGAGGGTAGACGCTTGAAGCGTAGCTATATCTGGCCTTTTCAGTTGCATGCTTCGATTGGCCCGTCTTGCGCGGTGGCGGACTACCAGCCCGGTCATAGCCGGATCTGGTCAGGCTCGCAGAACCCGCATATGTTGCGTGTTCATTTGAGCCAATTGCTGGACGAAGATGAGGCCGGTCTGGAGATCATCCGTCACGAAGCAGCCGGTTGTTATGGCCGTAATTGTGCTGACGATGTGTGTGCAGATGCCTTGCTCTTGTCCCGAGCCGTCGGTGCGCCGGTGCGTGTGCAACTGACGCGAGAACAAGAACACGGTTGGGAGCCTAAAGGCGCTGCTCAGTTGATGGATGTCGAAGGCTCCATTGATGCTCAAGGGCAACTGCGTCATTACGATTTCGTGACCCATTACCCCTCCAACGATGCGCCGAACCTGGCGCTCTTGCTGACGGGGCGGGAGTCGGCGACCCCACGTCAACTGGAAATGGGGGACCGCACGGCTGTACCACCCTACAGCTATCCCAAGCAGCGCATTGTGTGTCAGGACATGCCCGCGATTGTGCGCGCCTCCTGGTTGCGTGGTGTGTCGGCCATGCCTAACTCTTTTGCGCATGACTGCTTTCTGGACGAGCTGGCGGTGGAAGCCGGTGTGGACCCCTTGAGTTATCGCCTGCGTTATCTGGATCAGGATGAACGCGCTCAGGAACTGTTACAGGCAGTGGCGGACAAGGGGCAATGGCAGATTGGGCATCGAGGTTCTCGCGGGCAGCCGGACGAGCAAGGCTATCTCTATGGCCGTGGTCTGTCGTACGCCCGCTATATACACAGCAAGTTTCCTGGTTTCGGGGCGGCCTGGTCAGCCTGGCTGCTGGATCTGCGGGTTCATGCGGAGACGGGTGTGATTGAGGTTCAGCAGATTTATGTGGGCCAGGACACTGGGCAGATGGTGAACCCGGCGGGAGTGCGCCACCAGATTCACGGCAATGTGATTCAGTCCTTAAGCCGCACCTTGTATGAGCAGGTGCGCTTTAACGCACAGGGCGTAGTCAGTGCGGAGTGGGGCGCCTATCCGATTGTGGATTTCCCGCGCATCCCGCCCATTGAGGTGATTTTGATGGACAGGCAGTCCGAGCCGCCGATGGGGTCGGGCGAATCCGCCTCCGTGCCCTGTGCCTCGGCCATTGCCAATGCTTTGTTTGATGCAACTGGCCGACGTTTTCGGCAGGTGCCTTTTACACCGGATGTGGTCCGGGCCGCGCTGGCTACTACGCCCCAAATGGCGTAGGCAGCAGCAATTTTCATGGGTCAGGCCCAGGCCTGACGGTTTCAATCCAAGGACAGATTAATGAGTACCTTTCTTTACGGCGGCCATGTTCATGCCAATGGCATTCGTCAGCATTACTTGCGCTACGGTGGCTCCAGCCAGGGTCGCGACCAGCGTCCCGCGGTCATCATCGTTCCCGGCATTACCAGCCCGGCGGTGACCTGGGGCTTTGTGGGCGAGCAGTTCGGCAAGCACTTTGATACCTACATTCAGGATGTGCGTGGTCGCGGTTTGAGCGAAGCCGCCGAAGGCATGGATTACAGCCTGGATGCCCAGGCGGATGACTTGATCGCCTTGGCTCAAGCCTTGGGTCTTAACGACTACATCGTGGTCGGCCACTCCATGGGTGCGCGTATTGGTTTGCGTGCGGCTCACAAGAACAGCGATGGCTTGAACCGTCTGGTAATGGTTGATCCTCCGGTCTCCGGCCCGGATCGTCGTGCCTATCCCTCCAAGTTGCCCTGGTATGTGGATTCCATGGCCATGGCTCGCAAAGGCTGCACCGCAGAAGACATGCGTGCTTTCTGCCCGACCTGGACCGAAGAGCAATTGCAATTGCGTGCCCAGTGGCTGCACACCTGCCACGAGCCTGCGATTTTGGCTAGCTTTGAAGGGTTCCACACCGACGATATCCACGTCGACTTCCCGCATCTGAAAGTACCTGCCTTGCTGATGACCGCCGAGCGTGGTGATGTGGTTCGTGATGAGGACGTGGCCGAGATTCAGCAGTTGGCCGCTGGCGTTCAGCACGTACGCGTGCCCAATGCCGGTCACATGATTCCTTGGGATAACGAGGCTGGTTTCTATGAAGCCTTCGGTGATTTCCTGGGCCAGCGCCTGGTGTGATGTTAAAGGGCCGCATGGGCGGCCCGTCGTGATGCAGAGGTTCCGCGTCAGTGCCGGGGCCTCTCACAAGGAGAGACAAGATGGCAGTGAGTGATTATCAACTTATCGAGGCATGGCAGGAGGTGCTGCGCCTGTCCAAGCTGCAGGCTGGTCAAACTGTGACCTTGCTGACCAGCTCGACCACCCACCCGCAAACGATGCAGTGTGCGCAGATTGCGGCTCAGTCCATGGGCGCGATTGTGAATCGTCTGGATCTGCTGCCCGTGAATGCAGAGAAGGCCTTGAGCCGGGACTCGTTGGCGTATTTGGGGACGACCCCGCTGACGGGTAACGAAGCGGCGATTGCCGCTTTGAAGGCCAGTGATCTGGTGCTGGATTTGATGACATTGTTGTTCTCGCCCGAGCAGATCGACATTCTGAAGTCGGGTACCAAGATCCTCTTGGCGGTGGAGCCACCCGAAATTCTGGTTCGCACTGTGCCAACGGAGGCGGATCGTGCGCGCGTGACCGCAGCAGCCGCCTTGATCAAGGCCGCCAAGGAAATGAGCATTACCTCGCCTGCCGGTACCAATCTGCGTTGCCCGCTGGGAGAGTTCCCCGCGATTCGCGAATACGGTTTTGTGGATGAGCCCGGTCGTTGGGACCACTGGCCTAGCGGTTTTGTACTGACCTGGCCGAACGAGCTGGGCACGAACGGCACCATTGTGATCGACAAGGGCGACATCCTGTTGCCGCAGAAGAAATACTCGACCGAGCAGATCATTCTGACCGTGGAAAACGGCTACGCCACCAAGATTGAAGGTGGTATCGAAGCCGAACTGCTGGACGAATACATGAAGACCTTCAATGATCCCGAAGGTTATGCGATTTCCCACATCGGCTGGGGTTTGCAGCCACGCGCTCACTGGTCCACCTTGGGTCTGTACTCGCGTGAGAACACCATTGGCATGGATGCACGGGCCTTCGAGGGTAACTTCCTGTTCTCCCTGGGGCCGAACAATGAAGCGGGTGGCAAGCGTACAACGGCCTGCCACATTGATATTCCTTTGCGCCATTGCACGGTCAGCCTGGATGGCCGTGCGGTTGTGCGTGATGGCAACGTACTGGACGGAGGCGTGGGTGAGTACGAATGAAGGAGCGGTGTACGCTCAACAAGGTTTTGGGTCGACGCTGGAGCCTAAGGCTCCCTACGGTCTGTTGATTATTGATCTGGTGAATGGTTTTGCTGATCCTGCCGTGTTTGGCGGCGGCAATATTCCCGAGGCCATCGAGAACACGCAGAAATTGCTGGCAACGGCGCGTGAACAAGGCTGGCCAGTTGCTCATACCCGTATCGTGTATGCGGACGATGGCGCTGATAACAACATTTTCAGCATCAAAGTCCCTGGCATGCTGGGTCTGACGGAAGACGCGCACAACAGCCATATCGTGCCGGAACTGGCTCCTGCGCCCGGTGAGTTTGTGGTTCGCAAGAACGTGCCTTCGGCTTTCTTTGGTACGCCCTTGGCTGCGTGGCTGACGCAGCGGGGTGTGCAAACACTGCTGGTCGCCGGTGCGGTTACCAGCGGTTGCGTACGTTCCAGCGTGGTCGATGCAATGCAATTGGGCTTTCGCCCCTTGGTGGTGTCGGACTGCGTGGGTGACCGTGCAATTGGCCCGCATGAGGCCAACTTGTTCGATATGCGTCAGAAGTACGCCACCGTGGCAACGCGTGAAGAGGCGATGAAGTTGATCGGACTTTAAAGCGATTCAAGCTCTTGAGTCTTTGAGAAGAACGATGTGTTTCATCATGGCCTGGATGGGCGTCGGTGCTTGATGAACATGAGTCGTCGTTAACAAGTCTGTTTTGATAGCCTTGTGATTGAGTATCGATGGTCTGCCGCTTGGGGGCGGGCTATCGGACCTGTGCCCCTGGAAGCCGTATGGCTCTCGGGGGTTTTTTTATTTCTGGCAGCGTCGTGGGTTTGCAATGATTGCGGTGTCTGGTCTTGATTAAGGGGATGGTTGTTCAGGCGGGCTGTCTTGGGAGTTTTTTTAAGAAGGGTTCTGGAGGCGCTTTTGGGGCAATAAGGGAGTTCTTCTGGACGTGCCGTTTGGGCTTTGCGTGAGGGTGGCGGATAGTTTTCTTGTGGGGCCCGGGTACGGCTTGTCTTGGCGGGTCTCTTGCCCACGCTGCGCGTGGGTGCCCTTGTCAGCGTGCCGTTGCGGGCGGGTCGTGAACTCGGAGCGCGGTTTGTCCCCCGGGCAAACCGCAAGCGTGCTCCTCAAACAGCACGCCCCTTGCATCCCGCCCCAGCACTCTGCCGGCGGCAAGAGCCCTGACTCGCCCGCCAAGCCGTACCCGGGCCCCACAAGAAAACTAACAACACGGGTTAAAGCTCAAACGGCACTGGCAGAGGTGGGACGAAAGGCGGGGGCTCAGATTGGAGGGTTTGAGAAAGGAAGGGAAGGGGATGGGGTTTGCTTTGGCTGAGGCTGAATGTTCTCGGGGTTTTGGGGTATCAGTTTAGATGTGGTTTTTTTAATTGTTCTTTTGTGTTTAGAGGGAAAGTGAAACGAAGAGTGGCAGTGGAGTGTGTGTTTAGAGATCCCGTGAATGAGTAGAGTTCTTGGTGTGCTATCAGGGCAGGCCACGCAGTCAATCAGCGAGTTAGTTCTGCTTTCGGTTTTTGCGTTGTTGATGTGACGAAGTCGATTTAGTGAGTGTAAAAGGGCAAGACAATAGGGTTTTAGGGGGGCAGAAGAGCAGAACGATAGGCGCTTAGGAAGGGCAGAAGAGCAAGGCAAGAGGCCCTGTTGATTCAAGGGGACCGTCTGTTGGAAGAGATTGGTAGATAAGAAGCCATTGTGAGCCGTTCAGTCGGCCTGCTGGGGTGTTGGGGCGGATCAGAGTACTTGCCGCGGTCAGGAGATAGCGTAGGGGTGCAAGCATCCTGCTGTTTGAGCGGGGCGTTTGTGGTTCGTCCTGGGGACGAACCACCCCGCGAGTTCAGGATGCGCCCGGTAGCTATCTCCTGACAAGGGTACCGGTGCGCAGCACCGGCAAGTGCTCAGCCCGGACACCCCAGCAGGCCGACTGAATGGCGTATTCACAGCGACTTCTTTGGTCCACTAATCACTGCTCTTGGACCATGCTTGTCCCTTCAGGCTTCTTTCTATTAGTCTAGTGAGCGAAGCAATACGCATTGTCGACGAGACATTATCTAGTTCAAAAGGAGCCAGGATG
The DNA here is from genome assembly GCF_041521385.1 of Alcaligenes faecalis. Taxonomy (NCBI): domain Bacteria; kingdom Pseudomonadati; phylum Pseudomonadota; class Betaproteobacteria; order Burkholderiales; family Alcaligenaceae; genus Alcaligenes; species Alcaligenes faecalis. Next base: position 3,114,794 of record NZ_CP168006.1, read on the forward strand.
GCAGGGCAGCAGCATGTATCTGGGGTGACGGGCATTGTTCTGGCGGCGGGCCTGGGTCGGCGTTTTGACCCATCAGGCCAGCAGTTGAAGCTATTGGCCAAGACTGAAGATGGCAGAGCAATGGTGCGCCGCGTCTGTGAGACGGCTTTGTCTGTGCTCGATGAAGTGCTGCTTGTTTGTGATGTTCATGAACCGATTTTGCGTCAGGAGCTGGGTGACTTGCCGATCAGCTTCGTTCAGGCACCTGATGCTATCCGCGGCATGGGTGTCAGTTTGAAGGCCGGGATACAGGCGTGCAGTCCCCGTTATGGTTATGTGGTTTTGCTGGCCGACATGCCTTGGCTGCGGCCAAGCACCGTAGCGGCAGTGGCTCAGGCGGTGCAGGATGGGGCCGGGATTGTGCGCCCTGTATGTAATGGACAGCCCGGCAATCCTATTGGCTTTGGGCTTGAATGGCGTCAGCCGCTTCTGGGGCTGCCAGACGAGCAAGGCGCGCGGGCCTTGTTGCAAACCAACAAGGATCAGACCTTGTGGGTGCCTTTAGTGGATGAAGGGATCTTGCGCGATGTGGACACCCCCAGCGATTTGGGGATGTCCCAGGCATCGAATTAGCCGTGACCGCGCTGTTTGGCAATCTGCTGGCGTTCCAGGCGGCTGATGTAGTGCTGAATGGCCATCTGTGTGGAGGCTGACAGGTCAATGAAGGTACAGCCCAAACGCTGAATCTGTTTGCCATTAGGCAACTGCTGTGTTTCAGTACGGGCGACTTGTAGTGCGACCACAAAAGAACCGGCCTGCGGCAGTTCCAGTAGGGACTCGGTTTTATGCGTACCGATTACCTCTGCCAGGCTTTGCGATTCATCCACCAAGGACAAGCCACCACCGCTGATATCGTGCAGCAGAAAGCTTTTGGATTCGTTATTCAGGCGCAAGATCACCATCGCCGGTTCGCTGACAGGCACGTTGACACGGAAAAATTCGCGCCGCTGCAAGCGGCGGATGGAGTCGGGAATTGGGATTGCCAGGGCCGGCTGCCCTTCGTAGGACACGACCTCCGGAGTAGGCCCTTGAAATGTCACCTTGATCTTGTCTAGCGAGGTCTCGAAACTGGTGTGCTCGGACTGCAGCAGATTGCGGGTTTTTTCTTCTTTGTTGGCGGTATCGATCACCACCACATTATTGTCCAGATCAATATCCAAAATGGTGGTCACAATCCGGTCATTGCCCCGATTGGCCTCCATGTGCAAGAGCAGGCCCCCTTTTTCGATGGCCCGTAAAACACGCAGAATTTCAAACTTGGACTGGATCTGATACGGATCGTCTTCAATAGGAGGCAACGGAGAGGTCATGGGGAGCGCAGGAAAAGAGATCGGTCAATAACTGTAAGGGATTGTACGCGTCAGATTAACACTCTGGGCTGGTTTGGCGTATGGCGCCAGTTGATTAGCGCCCTAAGTTATTTAGGCTGGGTGTAGCTGTTGCAAAGCACAGCGTGCTGCCGCCAAATCCCAGGCGGCGGAGCCGACGGATTTGAAGAATAGAGGTTTGTCTTTGGGCGCTGGGGTGCGCAGCACTTGGTGAATGCTGTGGACGTGCTCCCAGTCGACATTGGCCTGGATCAGATCCCCCGCCTCGTGGCGGGCTGCGCAGACATCATCCGCGTAGAGGTGGCTGGCTAGCAGGGTATGGGGCTCGAATTCAGCCATATCAGCCTGGAATGCTCCTACGCCAATCAGCAGGCGATCCAGGCGGGCGGGCTCGTGATAGACCGGTGTCAGGCTGGAGGTCAGGGCAATCAGGACGTCTGTTTTCTCGGGAATGGCCGCAGCAGCCTGAACTCGATCTCCAAACTGGTTTTGCAAGGAGGTGGCCACCGTTTGGGCACGGCTAATATTGCGTCCTGTCAGGGTGACGCGGGCCTGAGGGTAGAGCGTCATGATGGCATCGCAGTGCGCCAGGGCTTGCTGGCCGTATCCCAGCAAGGTGATGTGTTCGGGGCCATGGGGCCACAGCGCCTGAATACCCAACATGGATACGGCGGCGGTACGACGTTTGGACAAGGTGGGGGCATCCAGAACCAACAAGGGCAAGCCATGTTGAGCGTCGTACACGCTGACCAGGCCCTGGATGCTTCCAAGACCTTGTTGCTGATTGTCCAGCATCACATTGACCAGTTTGTGCACACCGATATCGTGAGAGACCGCAGGCATGGACAACATTTTTCCTGCCGTTGGGTAGCTTAGAACTTGCCGGGTGGGGGCGACGATCGTGCCAGCGGCATATTGGGCCATGGCTTTGCCTAGCTGGGCGACCAGCTCCGGATAAGGCAGAGCGCGGGCAGTCTCTTCAGGGGACAGGACGGTATAGCAAGCGTGTGTCATTCCAGAATCTCCAGAGAGTCGATCTGTGTGGCGTGCCGAACTATCAATCAATTCAGTGTAGCGTAGGCCCAGCCCAGAGCAATAGGGCTTTGGCGCCCGTGACCTATTGACCCACCTTGACAATTAAGTCGCCCGTCTAACGGTTTGTCACGGCATAATGAGAACCGATATCAGCACCCGCGTAGGCGCGGTGCCGTGCATTGGGGAGAAAAATAATGAGTTTGCTTAATTCTGTTGTGTCTGCCTTGTCGGCTACGGATGCCAAATCTAAAGAGCAGGGCGCTTTGTTGCCTGCGTTGATTCAGGTTGTCAGCACGTATCCAGGTGGTTTGAGTGGCCTGATCGAACGATTTCGTGCGGGTGGTTTTGGTGAGGTTGTCTCGTCCTGGATTTCGCAGGGCAGCAATCAGGAAATCGGCCAGCAGGACTTGCTGAGTGTGATGGGTCAACCAGCCATCAAGCAATTGGAAGATTTGTCGGGTCTGAACCAGCAAAGCGTGCTGGAGAACCTGAAGATCATGTTGCCGTCCTTGATCAATCAAGCCAGCCCGAATGGCCAGTTTGATCCGTCCCACATTACCGATGCCAGCAGCCTGCTGGGCGGTTTGACACAGTTGTTTCGCAAGTCCTGATGGGCGTGCGCCAGTAATACGGCCAGCCTGAAGGCTGGGCTGTGCAAAATGCAAAAAAGCCTGGATTCGGTGCGATGCCGATTCCAGGCTTTTTTAGCTTGATGCAGAAAACCCTGTACCGCACTGTACTGCCTGTACAGGGTTTTGGGCTTTAGCCGTGTGCCGCTGCTGCCAGAGCTTGCTCCAGATCAGCCAGAATGTCGTCGATGTGCTCCAGACCAATGGACAGACGCACCATGTCCTCGCTCACGCCCACGGCGGCCAGTTCTTCGGCGTTCAGTTGGCGGTGTGTGGTGCTGGCTGGGTGACAGGCCAGGGATTTGGCATCACCAATATTGACCAGACGCAGCACCAGGTTCAGTGCGTCGATAAAGCGGGTACCGGCTTCAATACCGCCTTTGATCCCAAAGGACAAAATTGCGGCAGGTTTGCCACCCATGTAGCGTTTGGCCAGTTCGTGGTCAGGGTGGTCAGCCAGACCGGCGTATTTGACCCAAGACACTTGAGGATGCTTGTTCAGGTACTCGGCCACTTTCAGGGCGTTTTCGGTGTGACGCTCCATGCGCAAAGGCAGGGTTTCGATGCCTTGCAGAATCTGGAAGGCGCTCAAGGGGGCCAGGGCAGCGCCGGTATTGCGCAGTGGGGCGACGCGGCAGCGGCCAATGAAGGCGGCTGGACCGAAGGCTTCGGTGTACACCACGCCGTGGTAGGACGGGTCAGGTGTGTTCAGGATGGCAAAGCGATCTTTGTGCTCGGCCCAAGGGAATTTGCCAGAGTCCACCACCATGCCCGCGATGGTCGTGCCGTGACCGCCCATGTATTTGGTCAGCGAGTGCACCACGATGTCGGCACCGTGCTCGATAGGACGGCACAGGGCAGGGGAGGCAACGGTATTATCCACAATCAGGGGTACGCCATGACGGTGAGCCGCATCGGCCAGCGCACGGATATCAATGATGTTGCCCGCTGGATTGCCGATGGTTTCGCAAAATACAGCGCGGGTGCGGTCGTCAATCAGGGCTTCCAGCGCATCGATATCATTGGGCTGGGCAAATTTGACGGTAATACCTTGGCGCGGGAAGGAGTGCGCAAACAGGTTGTAGGTGCCGCCGTACAGCTTACTGACAGACACAATGTTGTCGCCAGCCTCTGCAATCGTTTGGATAGCATACGTGATGGCCGCCATGCCAGAGGCAACGGCCAGGCCTGCAATCCCGCCTTCCAGTGCCGCAACACGCTCTTCGAGCACGGCATTGGTGGGGTTCATGATGCGGGTGTAAATATTGCCAGGCACTTTCAGGTCAAACAGATCCGCGCCGTGTTGTGTATTGTCGAAAGCGTAGGAAGTGGTCTGATAAATCGGGACAGCAACGGCTTTTGTGGTCGGGTCTGGCTGATAGCCAGCATGAATGGCAAGCGTCTCTAGTTTCATAGTTGGTTCTGGAATTGATGGTCAAGTGGCTTATATAGGATAGAGCAAGCATAACCCCTGTATGTCGTGAAATGTATCTAAGGCCGCCGACATTAATAATATGTCTTTATTTCATTTGGTAATAATGGCGTATTACAGACAACTGACTCTGGTTTTTAGAATACGGGTGGATATTTCTTATTTTCGTTACTTACCAATCGCCCGACATGGGTTAGCATTTCGTATCCGGGCAGATGGCGTGTTGCATCCTGCCCCGAGGTCCTAGAGGCTTACATGAAAGTATGGTTTAAGCGGGGCTTATTCAGCCTCGTCGTTTTAGCTATTGTCACGGTGGTAGGCGGGGCGATTTTCCTGCTGACATTCAATCCCAATTCGTACAAACAGAAGCTGGCTGATATCGTCCAGCAAAAGTATCAACGTACGCTCAAGATTGACGGTGATATCGAACTTTCTTTATTTCCCCGCATCGGCCTGTCCGTGCAGGGGCTGTCCCTGTCTGACCGTAATTCGGACGATCCCTTCGCCTCTTTGGAAAGCGCCCGCTTTGCAGTGGCCCTTTGGCCTTTGATCAATAACCGTCTGGTGGTGGATCATGTCGCTGTTACGGGTTTCAAGGCCTGGATTGTGCGCGATGAAGAAGGCAAGTTGAATTTTGACGACCTGCTGCAAGCGCCACCGGCGGGTCCGCAATTACCTGTTGCCCGCTCCGGCGTGTCCTTGTTGCCTGCAGCTCAAGCTGCCGAGGCTCCACAGGAAAAACCCGTTGAGCCTGCACCTGAATCCTTGCCCGTCCCTGAATTGATTGCCAAGCGTTCCGGCAGCGAAACGGATTTCCAGATTGATATTGCGGGGCTGAGCCTGAAAGGTGGCGAGATCCATTACTTCAGCAAACGCAGCAATGTGATTGGTCGCCTGTTACAGCTGGAAGTCAATACGGGCCGCATGACCTTTGGGCAACCTTTTGATGTGGCTTTCAAGAGCCGCTTGTCGGGTGACTATCCGGTGGCAGATGGTGTGCTGGAAGGGCAGGGGCAGTTAAGCCTGGACCCTGCTTCCAAATCCTATGGCGCACAAAAACTGAATGTGAGCTTTGTGGGTGATCTGGACGAGCTGCAGGCTCAAAGCCTGACGCTTAAGGGTAATGTGGCTTACAAATCCGCCCAGCGTCAGTTCAGCGCCACCAATCTGGATACACAATTGCAAGGTCAGTGGCGGGGCGCTTACCCGGTCAGTGATCTGAGTGCATCATTGATCACCCCCAAGATGCAAATCGATAGCGTCAGCGATCTCGTGTCTTTTGAGAAGCTGGCTGTGCGAGTCCGTGGCAAGAACGAAGAGCAGGATCTGGATCTGGCCCTGGATGTGCCACGCATTCAGGTATCACCTGCCCAGGCTGAGGGCTCGCCTGTGGTTGCCAGCCTGAAAGTCAGCGGTCCCCGAGTGTTGGGCCTGGGTTTGACGCTGCAAGGTTTGTCCGGCAACAGCCAGGAACTGATCTTTGAGCAGGCCAAGCTGGATGGTGCGATTAAACAAGGCAGCCGTGTCGCCCAGTTGAAAGCAAGTTCCCCCTTGCAGTGGCAACCTTCTAATGAATGGCTGCGCTTGCCGGAGATTCAAGCCAATATTCGCGTTGAAGACCAAGCGGATGCAGGTAGTCGTTTTGAAATGCCAGTTACCGGTCAAGCCGACCTGAACAAAGGCAAGCAGGAATACAGTGCGCAGTTAAGCAGTAGCACCGATCAGGCTCAAGGCAGTCTTGACGTGACCTTGCAAGACAAAGGCAAGGGGCCGTTGCTTGATGCCGTGCTGAAAGCTGACAAACTTGACCTGGACGAGCTGCGTTCGATTTTCTGGGCGACGGCCCCTGAGGTGGTGCCCGCAACCGAGCCGGAGCCCCAGGAGCAGGCACCAGCAGCCGCAGCCGGGCAGGAGTCTGTTGCACAGGATGGTGAGCAAGCCGAGCCGCCTAAGGCCGAACCGGCAGATGCCCAGCCACCAGCAGAACAAGAGCCCGAAGTGACTTTGTCCTACGCATGGCTGGACAAGCTCAGTGTTGACCTGCGCTTTGAAATCGAAAAACTGCGCAGTCTGGGCGTGGTGATGGATCAGGTCAAGGCCCAGGTCAAGAACCAGGGCCAGTTGATTAATTTGTCACAGTTCACGGCACAGGCCTATGAAGGCCAGCTCCAGGCCAAGGCCAAGGTTGAGCCAGGCAAGCACTTTGAGCTGGGTTTGAAGCTGCAGCAAATGCAGGTCGGATCACTCTTGTTAGACGCTTTCGGCAATGATTATTTGGCAGGCAAGGGCAATGTGAGCCTGGATCTGAAGGCACAAGGTGCCACGCAACAAGAACGTCTGAATGCACTGCAGGGTGGCCTGACTGTTGATCTGCATGATGGCAGTTGGCGCAGCGTAGACCTGGACCAAAGTGTGCGTGATATTAACGAGGCCGTACGCAATGCTTTTAGCGGCCAGATCCCTTTGTTGCTGCCCGAGTCCGACCCCTTGCGTCGTACGGTGTTGAACCGCTTGCAAGGCAGTTTGGATATCAAGCAAGGGCAAGCCACTTTCCGCAATTTGCGTGCGACGACGCCAATTTTGACCGTAACCGCGGCCAAAGGTGGCAAGCTGGATCTGGTGTCGCAGCAAGCGGATGTGACCTTGCAGGTGCGCTTGAATCGTAACAATTTAGATGCCGAAGAGCGCAAGTCTTTCCAGGATCTGCGCAATGTGCTGATCCCTATCCATATCTCCGGCCCATGGACCGGGCTGTCCTACCAGATTCAGTGGAAGGATATTGCCAGCAACTCCATCAAGAATGCACTGCAAGGCGGCTTGCTGGATTTATTGAGTCAGCAGGCCTCGGAAGCTCAAGCAGAACCCAAGGCTGATGTGAAATCCGAGGTGGAACAGATCATCAAGAAAGAGCTGCAAGATAAGGTCCCGCAGACCGTCGGTGAGGCCATGAAGCAATGGTTCAAGCCATGAGCATGGGGGGCGCGGTGAATTTGCCTCTAAAGACGGTTTACCTGTTGCAAGGGGGGCCAGCCCTCAGTGGTGACAAGGCGCTGGCCTGCCAGGGACGTTGGGTGTTGGGGAACGATCAGGGGCAGGTTCTGACTGCTGACGCGTTGCCTGCTTTGGCTGGGTTAGGCATGGAGTTGCGTTTTGGTCAGTTGGTGCTGCGCGCTCCCGGCATGCTGCGTCTGGATATTGAGGTGGATGTCATCGAAGATGATCCTGATTCTTTTTCCCTGTGGCAGGAAAATGGTCAGACTGTGCAATTGGTGGACGAGGGGGATTTGCCGGCACAATGGTTCAGCCGTTACACAGGCCAGCCCTTGCGGTTGCTAAAGCGTTTGCCGCAGGCTGACTAAGTCTCCTGCGCTGCGACCCTACCTACCACAAGCCCTGCTTAGAGCAGGGCTTTTTTATTCTGCTTATGTCGTAGGTTCGGATTGCAGTCGGTGATAGCGGGCAAGCAGCGTTTCCTGGCTTTCCTGGTGTTGGGGGTGAACCTCGATGCATTCGACCGGGCACACCACCACGCATTGCGGCTCGTCAAAGTGACCGACGCATTCTGTGCACAGGTTAGGATTGATCTCGTAGATCTCTTCACCCATGTAAATAGCCAGATTGGGGCACTGCGGCTCACAAACGTCGCAGTTAATGCATTCTTCTGTAATGTGCAGTGCCATAGCGCAGTGTCCTGATAAGCGTGGTCCTTGGATTTGACCAGTCGGTCACCCTACAGTGTAGTACGGACCGTTGTACAGGGCGAGTTTAGCCGGCAGAAACCGCTTGTTGCTTGCGTTCCTGAGCTTTGGTTTGTAGCCAGCGTTCCACAGACGGGAACACAAATTTGCCCACGTCGCCGCCCAAAATGGCAATTTCGCGCACGATGGTGCCAGAGATGAACTGGTACTGATCCGAAGGAGTCATGAACATGGTCTCGACTTCGGGCAGCAGGTGACGGTTCATGCCCGCCATTTGAAATTCGTATTCAAAGTCGGACACGGCGCGCAGGCCACGTACGATAACGCGACCATTTTGTTCGCGTACAAAGTCCTTGAGCAGGCCGGAAAAGCTTTTCACTTCCACGTTCGGGTAGTGGCTGAGCACTTCGGAGGCGATCTCAACACGCTCTTCAACAGTGAAGAAAGGGCGCTTGTTCTGGCTGGAGGCCACACCAACCACGACGTGATCGAAAAGGTTGGCGGCTCGCCGGACCAAGTCTTCATGGCCTCGGGTCAGGGGGTCGAAGGTGCCGGGGTAAACAGCTGTGATCATGGTGCATCCGCGTAAGGGGTTCAAGTTGGCAGGTCAGAGTCCGGGGAGAGCGGTGCAGGCGTCCCGGAAAATTCGGCATTATTGACTGTTTTTTGCATCGCAGCAAATCGCAACAAATGATAATGTACCTGCCCTGCCTTATCCTGTCGTAGTATCCCGTATTGATCCGGGGCTTGTATAGGGGTTTCGGATTCAATGTAAACCAGTGCGTCCGGTGCCAGCACATTGGGCAGCAAAGGCCAGATACGTTCCATCCAGCCGTGCGCAAAGGGCGGGTCTATGAAGACCAGGTCGTAGCGCATCTGGCTGCGCTCCAGAATATGGAGAGCGTCGCCTGCGTGGATACGGACGTGTTCTGCCTTGAGCCTGGTGCGCAGGCTGCGCAAATTGCTAACAGCGGGCCCGTGGCGTTCCACCATTTGTACAAAGGCGACACCGCGTGAGGCCGCTTCAAAGCCTAAGGCCCCGCTGCCGGCAAACAGGTCCAGCACATTTTTATCACTGAATTGACCGCCCCAGAAGTGGTTAAGCCAGTTAAACAGTGTCTCGCGTACACGGTCCGGTGTGGGTCGCAGACCAGGTGCATCGACGACTGAAATCGGCGTGCGGCGGTAATCACCACCTACAATACGGACAGCATGTTTTCTCATGGGCACTTTGATCGGATAATGTGGTCATTCAACAGAATTTTCTAGTGTAAATCGTATGTTCAGTTTTTTTAAAAGAAAGAAGGCCAAGCCAGAGCCACAAGTCACTCAAACGGAGCTGACCGAGCCGCTTTCTCCTGCCCCGTCCGAGGTTGACGCGGCAGACGCATCCCCTGCGGTATCGCAAGAGCACAGTGCACCGGTTCAAACGCCGGTGACTCCGCCGGCGGTGGCTTTGGATCGCCAGCCAGCCAGCCAGGCTGAACATCGCGCTGCTCCGGAGTCTACGCCCACACGGTCAGAGGTGCCACAACCGGCCCCGGCCAGTATTCCTACACCAGAGCCTGCACGTGTCTACGAGCCGGAAGTACAGCCTGCACCTGAACCCGTTCGTACTCCTGAACCGGAAGTACAGCCTGTGCCGCAGCCAAGTCGTGCTCCGGAGCCCGAGGTCGAACCTGTGCCTGAACCCGAGGTGCAGCCGATTCCCGAGCCGGTGCCGCAGCCAGAACCTGAGGTACAGCCGACTCCCGAACCGGAACCAGAGATTGTTCCAGTTCCTGCTCCACCGCCTGAACCAGTACCTGCTCCGGCTCCAGAGCCAGAAGCCGCCGCGCCTGTGGTGAAAACCTCCTGGATGGCTCGCCTGAAGCAAGGCTTGTCTCGCACAGGCCAAAGCCTGAGCAGTCTGTTCGTCGGTGCCAAGGTCGATGAAACACTGTTCGAGGAACTGGAAGACGCCTTGCTCATGGCGGATGCCGGTGTGGAGGCGACCGAGAAACTGATTACCGCCTTGCGTGCCCGGGTTCGCAAGGAAAAAGTCAGCGATGCGGCCCAGGTCAAACAAATTCTGTGCGACATCCTGACCGATCACTTGAAGCCCTTGGAGAAATCCTTTCCTCTGGAATCGAGCAAACCGCTGGTGGTCATGATTGCCGGGGTGAACGGTGCAGGTAAAACCACGTCTATCGGTAAGTTAGCCCATACTTTCCAGGAGCAGGGGGCAAAGGTCTTGTTGGCTGCCGGTGATACGTTTCGCGCTGCCGCTCGTGAACAGTTGATTGAGTGGGGTTCGCGCAATAATGTCAGCGTTATTGCTCAAGATGGTGGCGACCCTGCCGCGGTGGCTTTTGATGCTGTACATGCAGGTCGTGCTCGCGATATGGGGGTGGTCATGGTCGATACCGCAGGCCGCTTGCCCACTCAACTGCACTTGATGGAAGAACTCAAGAAGATCAAGCGTGTCATCGGCAAGGCCGATGGTCAGGCTCCCCATGAAATTCTTTTGGTTGTGGACGGCAACACCGGCCAGAACGCCATTTCCCAGATTCGTGCCTTTGATGCGGCCTTGGGGCTGACTGGCCTGGTTGTCACCAAGCTGGACGGTACGGCCAAAGGCGGTACGCTGGCCGCCGTTGCTGCCTGTGCTCAGGGCGTGCGTCCTATTCCGGTGTACTGGATTGGTGTGGGCGAGGGCATGCAGGACCTGCAGGCCTTTGTGGCTCGTGAATTTGCATCGGCCTTGCTGGGCATGAACGCATCAGAATGAAACTACAAGGCCTGAGTCCGGTGCCATACCGAATTCAGGTCTTGACTACCTAATCTGTGACCGTCCAACTGATGGGGGAGCCGTTCATATCGCCGCTTTTTTATTTCTGGATCGTCGAAGAAAAAAGCGTCACGTAGTGGCAAGCAAAGGCACAGTGTGTGTGGGCTTTTAGTGTGTTTGGCGCTTAGCGTCGCAGAAGTTCTGTTTGCGGCTGATGCTGGTCCAGGGCGTTCAGGGCATGCTGTGCATGAGCCGCACGACCTTGGCGGGCGTGGGTCAGCCAGTCCCGTGCAAACTGCGCCTGCTCGGGGTTGGCCGCATGTTGGGCATACCAATCCAGTGCCACGTCTACATCAGTGACGGCACCAATCAAGGCCTGGCACTCGCGCAGCACTTTGTGCAACCCCTGTTTATCGGCTGCGCTGGGCAAAAACTCCAGGCAGTAACGCAGGCTCTTGATTCGGTTGCGCAGGCGGTGCTGCTTGTCCTGGCTGATCTGCGCAAAGCGTTGGCTGCGTAGTTGAATTGTCTGGAACCAGCGGCTGATACGCGCTTCGATCAAATACTCGGGCTGAGGCACACCGTGTAGTTCCAGCGTGGGGCCGCAGATCAGGCTTTGCAGGTTACTCAATAGCAAGGACTGGAATTCAGCGGCACTGGCCAGTTGCACCGGGTCGTGCTCCAGGTGGGCTGGCGTTGGCTCGGGGGCCGGACCGGGCATGCCCGCTTTCAGCAAAAGGGGGGTAATCTCCAGTTGAACCAGATCATGGTCGCGTGCCTGACCAAACAGGCCGAAATAATGCGTTAGACGAGTATTGGCATAGCCTTCGCTGGCCGATAGCCACATTTTGAACAACTTGCGGCAAGAGCGCAGGCGGCGCAGACCTACACGCATCAAGGCCAGATAGTCGGCCTGTCGGGAAGAGTCTGGACGTATGCCATCCACGCCTGCCAGCAAAGCCGCGTTACGAATGACCTGCTCCAGACTCATGGTGGCGCTCAGGCTGTAGAACTGTTCCAAGTCCTCTGTGTCGACAAAATGCGGTTTGGGTAAATCGTAGGCTTTGCGCGTCAAGGCGGCTGCCACTTTTTCTGGCGACAGATCCAGGTTTTCGGATTTCGCGCGGCGACGATCCACCAGACTGGCCAGCGCGTCGCCGCGTTCAGATTTACTGCGCATCTCCAGAATCAGGCCATGCTTGTACAGCCAGCGTTGGCCAACTTCAAACATGGTCAGGCTCTCGCCGCTGATCAGCTCAATTTCCAGCTCGTTCACCGGTAGTGTCAAACCATCGGATTCGATGTGGCCTACGTCGTAAGCCAGTTCCAGCGTTGACTGGCCTTGTTTGATCAGGGCCAGTTCGCGCTGGATTCGGGTTTGATAGCGGGCTTGAATCTGATCCGCGTAACGAGCCAACGGGGCCTGGGCAGGCGTGCCCTGGTACAGATTCAGGTCCAGTTCCGGGCCAGGGCGGGGGTGATTGATTTCTATGCGGGACAGGGTGTCAGGACCGGGCAGTTTGACGGTTTGAACCCACTGTTCGCCTTCTTTGCGCAGTCTTAGGGCGATACTCGAGCGCGCCAAATCGCGTTCGGGCGTGTCAAAGTAAATGGCATTTAACGTAATGCTCCCCGTGCGTACCGCGCCAAAGGCGGTCAGCAAACCGGGGCGGGCATTCTCGGGTACAAAAAATTTCAGTTCTTGTTCTAGCACAGCATCGCACTCGAGAAATCACCTGCAACAGGTGGGCGGATAAAACGATTATTTTGCATGTAAACCCGTCAAACTTGAAGTAGCGACACCCCTATAAGTGTGTGCAGTCATGTCAAGTTTGATAAAGGTGGGGTGCCCAGTGGTTCGCGCCAGCCCAATTGATGCGAAATACTGTTGGCGCATTGTCGCAATTGGGCCAGGATGGGGCTGTCGATACTGGCATCAAACAATGTGCTGGGGCCCAGGCTGGTCAGGGCCAGCACAATCTGGCCGGAGTGATCAAACACGGGGACGGACAGGGCATCAATACCGGGCAAGGGGTTGCCCAGTGCCTGTGCCACGCCTTGCTCACGGATTTTTTCCAGCATGGCCGCCAGCTCTTTGGGGCTGGGACGCAACGGGCTGATACTGGTGACAACAGCGCTGTCGCCCGCTTCACGTTCAATATAGTGGCGGGCCACTTCCGGGGGCAGCCAGGCGGCAAAGACGTGGCCGGTGGCCGTATGCAACATGGACATCACCGTGCCGCAGCGCATGTTCACGTGGACCGGGTAGCTGGCTTCGCTGATATGAACCATGGTGGGGCCGTGTGAGCCCAGCACCGCCAAACCCAGGGTATGCCCAATGCGCGAGGCCCAGGCTTGAACCAGAGGCAGGGCGATCTTGACCGGGTTCTGGCTTTGCAGGCTGACCAGACCCATCTGCAAGGCAAAAGGTCCCAGCTCGTACAGTCCGGTCGTGGGCGCCTGCTGAACCAGTCCTACATTGGTAAAGCTGACCAGATAAGGGTGGGCCTTGGCCGAACTCATTCCCGCTTGAGTGGCCAGGTCACGCAACATCATGGGCTGTCCGCTGTCCACCAGTACTTTCAACAGGCCAAAACCTGTTTCAATGGATTGGATACGACGACGTTTTTCGTCCAGCGCAGGCAAAATGGGGTCGGTCATAGAGGTTGGGGGCGGTTTGGTATGGTCTTCAAGTGTACCGACTAATGAAGCTGCCCGCCGTGGCCTGGGTGTCGTAAAATGGCCTTAATTATTATCTGTCTGAGCAAAGAGCACGATGAATCAAGAAATTCAGTCCGACGCTGGTCAACTGGGCGCCAGTCCAATCGCTCCCGTTCCAGAGATTGTGGAAGAGCTGCGCGCAGGGCGCATGGTTATTCTGGTTGATGAAGAGGACCGTGAAAACGAAGGTGACCTGGTCATGGCCGCCGAGTTCGTGAATGCCGAAGCGATCAACTTCATGGTGACGCATGGTCGTGGCTTGGTTTGCCTGACCCTGACCGAAGAGCGTTGCCGCCAACTGGATCTGCCTTTGATGGCCACCCGCAACGGCACGCGTTTTGGCACCAACTTTACGGTATCGATTGAAGCGGCGGAAGGTGTGGAAACCGGTATTTCCGCTGCTGACCGTGCCCGCACCGTGCAAGCGGCTGTGGCCCGTGATGCCCGCCCAATTGATCTGGTGCAGCCCGGTCACATTTTTCCGTTGAAGGCAGCCAAAGGTGGCGTGCTGGTGCGTGCCGGTCATACCGAAGCGGGCTGTGACTTGACGGCGATGGCGGGTTTGACGCCGGCTGCTGTCATTTGCGAAGTGCTCAATCCTGACGGCACCATGGCGCGCTTGCCGGATTTGCTGGTCTTTGCTCGTGAACATGGCATCAAGGTTGGCACGATTGCGGATCTGATCCAGTACCGTAGCGAGCACGAGTCCATGATCGAGCGTTTGCACAAGAAACCCGTCAAGACTCCTTATGGCGATTTTGAGTGCCACGCCTACCGGGACCTGTCTTCCGGTGGTTTGCATCTGGCGCTGGTGCACGGTGAAATCAGCCCCGAAGTGGAAACTCTGGTCCGTGTGCATGAACCGACTACTGTGCTCGATGTCTTGATTGAGGGCGATGTGGGCCACAGCTGGACCCTGCCCACTGCGCTGCGTACCGTGGCCAAATCCGACAGCGGTGTGGTGTTGTTGATGAATTGCCAGAACTCCGAGGAAGAGAGTTTTGAGCAGATCCAGGCTTGGGGGGCAGACAGTCCAGCCCAGGCGCCACGCGGTCGTCCTAGCCGCAACGATCTGCGCACCTACGGAATTGGTGCACAAATTTTGCGTGACCTCAATGTCGGCAAGGCCCGTTTGATGTCACGACCACGTAAAATGCCAAGCATGGCCGGGTTTGCATTGACCGTGACGGGTTACCATAGCGAACCAGATTCTCAATCCTAAGCGGAGCTTCCAACATGAATCCTTACATTGTTACCCCTGACCTGAATGGGGAAGGTCTGCACATTGGTATTGTGCGTGCACGTTTCAACGAGTCTATCGGTCTGGCCGAGTTGGAAGCCTGCCTCAAAGAGCTGGAAGCGTTGGGCGTGGACGAGCGCGATGTGACCGTTCTGTCCGTACCTGGCGCACTGGAATTGGGTATTACTCTGGGTCAGATGGCCGAAACCGGCGAGTTTGATGCCCTGATCGCTCTGGGCGCTGTTATCCGCGGCGACACCTACCACTTTGAAGTGGTCAGCAATGAGAGTGCGTCGGCCATTACTCAAGTCTCGCTGGCAACCGGCATTCCTGTTGCCAACGGTGTACTGACCACCAACACAGATGAACAAGCCGAAGTTCGTGCTGCTGAAAAAGGTCGCGATTGCGCCCGTACAGCGGTCGAGCTGGGCAATCTTATCGCTGTCCTCGAACCCGAGCTGGACGACGATGAGGACGAAGATTACGAGGACGAAGATCTTGACGACGACAAATAAAGTCCCGGCCAGCAAGGCCAACGGACGATCCGCGCGCCGCCGCTCGCGCGAATTTGCCCTGCAGGGCATTTACTCCTGGCTTTTGCGAGGCTCTGATGGCTTGCAGGAGGCCACCTCCATCGACGCTCATATTCGGGGCGACGAGGAGTTTGGTGAAGCCGATGCCGCTTGGTTCAAAACCTTGCTGTTTGGCGTCATGCGCGAAGCCCCCGTGCTGCGCGAACGCTTTTTGCCTTATGTTGACCGCCCTTTGGAAGAGCTCTCTCCCATCGAACACGGCATCTTGCTGATTGGCAGCTACGAACTGGTGCATCACGTTGAAGTGCCTTACCGCGTTGCCATTAACGAAGCCGTCGAACTGGCCAAGTCCTTTGGCGGTACGGACGGTTTCAAATTCGTGAACGGCGTGCTGGACAAACTGGCCGCCGACGTACGCGCACCGGAAGTTGCCAAGCAGGCCCGCCGCTAAAACGGGGCGTGCCGTGCTGAACGAGTTCGGTCTTATCCAGCAATATTTCAATCGTCCTACTCCCGAAGGTTATTTGGGAGTAGGTGACGATTGTGCCCTTTTTACCCCAGCACCCGGCTGGCAACTGGCCAGCAGCGTGGATCTTTTGATCGAAGGGCAACATTTCTTTCCCGACGTAGACCCGTTTCTTTTGGGGCATAAGGCGCTGGCCGTGAATCTGTCGGACCTGGGCGCCATGGGGGCCAAACCACGAGCCTGCCTTCTGGCTTTATCCATGCCCGAAGTCCGGCCCGAATGGCTGGCCGCATTCTCCAACGGTTTGTTCCAACTGGCCGATCAGGCGCAATGCCCCTTGATTGGCGGTGATACCACGCGCAGCAAACAAGGGGTGGTTATCAGCATTACGGTGCTGGGTGAAGTGCCGGCGGGGCAGGCTTTGCAACGCAGTGCAGCCCAGCCTGGTGACGATATCTGGTTGACGGGTACCCTGGGGGCGGCAGACATTGCCTTGCGGCTTCTGCAAGGTCGTCTGGCTGCGGATCCGGATCGACTGGCTGCCAGCCGCCCAGCCCTGGAACAGCCCTGGCCGCCTTACCGCCTGGGCCATGCTCTGGCCGGTTTGGCGCATGCTGCCATTGATGTATCTGATGGTCTGGTCCAGGATCTGGGCCATATCGCCAAAGCCAGCCAATGTGCAGCCCATCTGGATTGGGATGCCTTGCCGCTGGACTCTTCCCTGAAAGGCTTGCCTGCCGACTTGCAACGTGAGGCGGCTCTGGTGGGAGGCGACGTTTTTCAACTGTGTTTCACCGCAGATCCCCTGCATCGCGAGTCTATCTTGACGCTGGCTCAGCGCGAAGGTGTGCAGCTCAGCCGTATCGGCTCCATGCATGCCGGTAGCGGGGTGCATGTGCGTGATCAACAGGGACTGCATCCTGCCCCTGCCCAGGGCGGTTTCGATCATTTTGGTGGCTGAGTCTGTGTCATGAGCACATTTCCTGATCCTTCCTTGAATCCCATTCAACGTCCTACCCTGGATTGGGTGGTGAAAAAGCCTTGGCGCTTGATTGCCTTTGGTGGCGGTACCGGCGTATTGCGTCCGGGGCCGGGCACCTGGGGCACGGTGCTGGCCTGGGTCTTGTGGGTCTTGGGTTTGCATGTGCTGACCGACACGCAAATGGCCATTTTCTTGCCGATCACCTTTTTTATAGGCTGTTGGGCTTGTCACCGCACAGGCTATGATCTTGGCGTGTCCGATCACAGCGGCATGAACTGGGACGAGATGGTCGCTTTCTGGTTGGTGCTGTGGCTGATTCCTCAGACCTGGCTGGCGCAAGGCATCGCATTCGTTTTATTTCGTTTCTTTGATATTCTCAAACCACCGCCGATCCGCTATTTTGATCGTCGTCTGCATAATGGTTTCGGTGTTATGTGGGACGATCTCCTGGCGGCAGGCTATACCTTGTTGCTGATGGCTGTCTTGGTACGTTTTGGAGTGTTCTCATGAGCGATTACGAGCACGGCAATGCCGCCCTGGCCCTGGGGCGAGCCCTTAAAGATCGCGGCTGGATGGTCGCCTGCGCCGAGTCATGTACCGGTGGCCTACTGGCTGCTGCCTTGACGGACCTGCCCGGTTCCAGCGCCTGGTTCGAGCGCGGTCTGGTCACCTACAGCAACAAGGCCAAGGTTCAGGAGTTGGGCGTAAACCAGGACACCCTGGATCGTTTTGGCGCAGTCAGCGAAGAAACTGCGATGGAAATGGCGGCGGGTGCGCTGGAAGCTACCGCAGATGCGGAGCTGGCTATTTCCACGACCGGCATTGCCGGCCCGGACGGAGCCACCGCAGGCAAGCCGGTCGGTCTGGTGTGCTTTGGTTTTGCGCAGCGCCGTGGTGATGGTATTGTGACCCGCGCCTCTGCCCGTATCTTTGACGGTGATCGTGCTCAAATTCGTCAGCAGGCCGTGGAGTACGCCTTGACCAGTGCGCTGACCATGCTCAATCCGGCCTGATTTTAGGCCGGTAACATCAAACCCAACTGCCGTGCGCTCGAACGCAGTTCGGGCAGGCAGCGCCGGATCAACTGTTCTTCCGTGTCCTGCCAGTCTTTGATGCTGATGCTCATCCCCGCGACCACGCGCCCGCTGGCACTACGCACGGGGACGCCAATTGCCGTCAAGCCCAGCTCCAACTCTTCCTTGATCAAGGAATAATCCTTTTCCTGCACCTGTTTCAATTCGCGCAGCAAGGCCTCGCGGGTATGAGCGGTGTATTGCGTCATGATTTTGAAGGGAGCCAGTTCCAGATACGCGTCCAGCCTGTTTTGCGGCAACTGCGACAGCAACATCCGTCCGATCGAGGTGCAGTGAGCAGGCAAACGGCTTCCCAAGCCCAAGGACACGGTCAGAACGCGTTGCCGTTGTGCGCGTGCCAGATACAGAATCTCGTCTCCGTCCAGCAAGGCCAGTGCACAGGTTTCACCGACGCGGTCACTTAAATCGTCCAGTATGGGTTGCGCCAGACTGACGATGGAGGTCGAGGAAAAATAGGCATGGCCCAGTTGCAAGATTGCCGGACGCAGTTTCCAGAATGCGCCTTCCTGCTCCGCATAACCCAGGGCTTGCAGGGTGTAGAGGCAGCGTTGCACCACTGCGCGCGCCAGGCCGGTTTTCAGGGCAATTTCTGCCGCCCGCAAAGGCCGCCTTCTGTCTGAAAAAGCCGTAATCACTTGCAGGCCACGGGCAAGCGATTGCATATAGTCCGGGTCGCCTTTGTAGTGGTCGGCGGTGGGAGCTGTTTCTTTGTTGATGGTCATTGCTTGGCAGGGGAGCAAGATTCAGTTTTGTTCGATTAGCGAACTGAATGGGATTTGCAAGAATTATCGATGATAAATTGTAAAAAAAACAAGACTTAGCAATTAAATAATCAAGTTCGATTATCGAACAAAATAAGTTTGGAGTGATTCATGAATAAAGTCCTAGCCCGTAAAGTGGCTCCTTTGCTGACCGGCATGGGTTTGTTGTTTTGTTCTCTGGGAGTGCAGGCCGCATACCCGGACAAACCGATTCGTCTGGTCGTGCCCTTTACGCCAGGTGGTGTGACGGATGTGATTGCCCGAGGCGTTGCCAAGGAAATGTCCAAAGATCTGGGCCAGACTATTGTTGTGGAGAACAAGCCCGGTGCCAGTGGCATTATTGCGACGGACTTCGTCGCAAAATCCGCCCCGGATGGTTACACCGTCTTGCTGGCCGCTGTCGGTCAGGCCGTGGTGAATAATCACCTATACGAGAAACTGCCTTACGACCCGGCGCAGGACCTGACGGCAGTATCCCTGGTGGCCGAAGGACAGAATGTGCTGGTGGTCAATGCCCAGCAAAGCCCCTTTAAGACAGGTGAGGAGCTGATTAGCTACGCTCGTTCCAAGCCCGAAGAGCTGACTTACGCCTCCTTTGGTAATGGCTCTTCCTCGCACCTGTCGGCAGCGGCCTTTACCACGATGGCCAATATCGATGTTATCCATGCCCCTTACCGCGGCAGCGCACCTGCCATGACCGATTTGCTGGGTGGTCATATCTCTTTCATGTTCGATAGCATGGGCACGGCGATGACACATATCAAGGCCAATACGGTGCGCCCCTTGGCCGTGTCCGGCCCGGAGCGTTCTTCCTTGTTGCCAGAGGTGCCCACCTTTGCCGAGCTGGGTCTGAATCAGGGCTATAACGTGACGGCCTGGTTTGGTTTCCATGTCAGCAGTGGCACGCCTCCTGAAATCGTCGAACGCCTGAGCCAGTCCATGAGAACGGTCAGCGAGAACACCGAGTTTGTTGAAACCTTCCGTCGTCAGGGCGTGGATATCATTTCCTCTACCCCTGCCGAGTATGTCGAGTTCCTGCGTCAAGAAGACGAGAAGTTGGGCAGCCTGATCAAGCAGGCCAATATCACGCTGGACTAATCGTCTTTGAATGGAGCACTGTAACGTGAGCGATCAGCACGTCTCGCAGGCGACGCGTCCTGCCCCTTTGGATGGCATCCGGGTTCTGGATCTGACACGCATTCTGGCTGGCCCATGGTGCACACAGAACCTGGCCGATCTGGGGGCGAATGTCTACAAGATAGAGCGGCCAGAAACCGGCGACGATACCCGCGCCTGGGGCCCGCCCTTCTTGCAGACACCTGAAAAAGAAGATACGGCGGAAGCGGCCTATTATCTGTCGGCCAATCGTAACAAGCAGTCGATCAGCCTGGACATTGCCAGCCCGGAAGGGGCGGATGTGGTGCGTGCCATGGCACGGGAATGCGACATCCTGGTCGAGAACTTCAAGGTGGGTGGCCTGGCCAAGTACGGCCTGGACTACGCCAGCCTGAAAGAGATCAACCCTCGTCTGATTTATTGCTCGATTACCGGCTTTGGCCAGACAGGCCCTTATGCCGAGCGTCCGGGTTATGACTTCATGATCCAGGCCATGGGCGGCATGATGAGTCTGACGGGCGAGCGTGACGACAAGCCCGGCGGTGGCCCCCAGAAAGCGGGGGTGGCGGTGGCGGATTTGATGACGGGCATGTATGCCACCAGCAGTATTCTGGCGGCCTTGTTTGAACGCTCACGCAGTGGCTTGGGGCAGCATCTCGACATTGCCTTGCTGGATTGTCAGGTTGCCATGCTGGCGAACCAGAACATGAACTATCTGGTCAGTGGTCAGGCGCCCAAGCGGGCGGGCAATGCGCATCAGAATCTGGTGCCGTATCAGGTGTTTCCGACGGAAGATGGTCACATCATTGTGGCAATTGGCAATAATCGTCAGTTCGCGGCTTACTGTGAGGCGATTGGTCATCCGGAGGTTGTTGAGGATCCGCGTTTTACCATTAACAGTCAGCGGGTCAGGCACCGGGACGAGTTGGAGCAGATTCTGAGTGCGGCGATGCAAAAACAGCCTAGTGCCTATTGGCTGGAAACTTTGGACAAGATTGGTGTGCCAGCCGGGCCTATCAATGATCTGCATGGGGTGTTCTCGCACCCGCAGGTTCAGGCCCGGAATATGCGTATCGAGCTGGCTCACAGCCAGGCTGGTAAGGTCAGCATGACAGCCAGTCCCATGCGTTTTTCAGATAGCCCGGTGTCCTACCGCATGGCTCCGCCGCAGTTGGGCGAGCATACCGAGCAGGCTCTGGAGAGTGTGCTGGGGGTCGATTGCCCGGAGCTGCAGCAGTGGCGTAACCGGAGCCAGGCTTGAGAGCTAGGATTGAAAACCACAGCCAAACTCAAACCAGAATTTGAACCAGCGCCGGCGTCGAAGCACAGGCCTGGTTTAGTGTTTGGGCTTGCGGCGGGGCCAGTGCCGGATTGACACTGCTCCTGCTGCCTGAAGTACCGCTCAGACCCTGGCCTAGGGCTCGTGACTCAGTAGGGGGAGGTTGCTTCTTACGCTGAAGGTTCAACTGAGCCTGAGTGGGACCTATCGGTCATCGCTTAATCAATAAAAAGCCCCACTCACTTTGGATTGAATCCAAGTGAGTGGGGCTTTTTTGTATCTACACTAATTGCTGTCGCTGTCGCTGTCGCTGTCGCTGTCGCTGTCGCTGTCGCTGTCGCTGTCGCTGTCGCGACCCCCGGACTTGTTTAACAAGCCGGGAGGGCCATCAATCAACGCTGCTTGTTGCGTGCGTCATTAATCGCATTGCGCGTTGCAATTGCCGCAGCCTGCGCTGCATCACGCCAGTCATCGCCACGGCTGGCGTACAGGATGGCGCGCGAAGAGTTGATCATCATGCCATTGCCTTGGGAGTCCATACCGGCGGCAACCGTTGCGACCACATCACCACCTTGCGCTCCAATACCGGGCACCAGCAAAGGCATATCGCCAATACGGGCGCGTACTTTGCCAATTTCATCAGGGAAGGTGGCGCCCACCACCAAAGCACATTGGCCGTTGGTATTCCATTTCTCTGCTACCAGGCTGGCAACGTGCAGGTACAGCGGCGTGCCATCCGCCATTTCCATGAACTGCAGGTCTGAGCCACCAGGGTTGGAGGTGCGGCACAGCACGATCACGCCCTTGTCCTTGTGCTCCAGATACGGCTCTACCGAGTCAAAGCCCATGTAGGGGCTGACCGTGACGGCATCGGCGCGGTAGCGTTCAAAGGCTTCGCGTGCATATTGCTCGGCGGTTGAGCCTACGTCGCCACGCTTGGCATCGAGCACGATGGGCAGGTGAGGGTAGCGGCTGCGGATGTAGTCGCACAGGTCTTGCAACTGATCCTCGGCACCCTGAGCGGCAAAGTAGGCAATTTGCGGTTTGAT
This sequence comes from Alcaligenes faecalis, assembly GCF_041521385.1. Lineage (NCBI taxonomy): Bacteria > Pseudomonadati > Pseudomonadota > Betaproteobacteria > Burkholderiales > Alcaligenaceae > Alcaligenes > Alcaligenes faecalis. The sequence goes on from NZ_CP168006.1 coordinate 3,136,966, forward strand.
GCCACAGGTGTAGTCGGCGGTGACGTCCACAATCGCTTTGCAGAACTCATAAATCGCGCCGGGTTTGCTGGCCAGCTCCAAAGGCAGGCGGGCGGGGTCTGGGTCCAGCCCTACCATCAGCATGGATTGGTTGTCCGTCCAGGCACGGTTCAGTTTTTCTATGAATGTCATGGGAATCAGGAAAGTAAACGGCTATACAAAAAGCTGAGCCAGACGGCACCAGCAAAAATAAGGGACAGCAGCACGGCAGCACTGGCCAGATCCTTGGCCCGCCCGATCAAGGGGTGGTGCTCCAGGGTAATGGTGTCAGCCAGGGCTTCCAGGGCTGAGTTCAGTAGCTCCACCACCAGTACAAAAACGAGCGTGGCCAGCAAGACCAGAATCTCCAGCGGGCTTTGCCCCAGCCAGAAGGCCAGTGGGGTCAGGATGGCAGCCAGCATCAGTTCCTGGCGAAAGGCCGCCTCGTGGCGCAGGGCAGCGGCCAGGCCCTGGCTGGAATAGCGCAGGGCATTGAACAGGCGACCAAAACCGCCTTTGCTTTTGAATGGAGAGTCTGACATGAAGGACGCTGCAGATTGAAGTGTCCTGATTATAGGGGTTTGCTTGGACGAAAAAAAACCGGATGGAAAAATCCATCCGGTTTTTGTACTAAAAGCGTGGCGATCCGGGCAGAAGTGATCAATTTCCGCCCGGATCGGGGTGCTGATGTATGGCTTAGAAGCCGCCCATACCACCCATGCCGCCCATGCCACCCATGTCGGGCATGGCTGGAGCAGGTTTGTCTTCCACGATTTCGGTCACGGCCACTTCGGTGGTCAGCAACAGGCTGGCGATCGAAGCTGCATTTTGCAGAGCGGTGCGCGTTACCTTGGTTGGGTCCAGAACGCCTTGCTCGACCAGGTCACCGTACTCGCCAGTAGCCGCGTTGTAACCGTAGGTGCCGGTGCCGCTGGCCACTTGGTTGACAACCACGCTGGCTTCTTCGCCGGCGTTGGAAACGATGGTGCGCAAAGGAGCTTCGATAGCACGCAGAATCAGTTTGATACCGGCGTCTTGGTCGGTGTTGTCGCCTTTCAGTTGGGCAACCGCTGCGCGGGCACGGATCAGTGCAACGCCACCGCCAGGAACGATACCCTCTTCGACGGCTGCGCGAGTAGCGTGCAGGGCGTCTTCAACGCGGGCTTTCTTCTCTTTCATTTCGACTTCGGTGGCAGCGCCAACGCGAATCACGGCAACACCGCCAGCCAGCTTGGCCACGCGCTCTTGCAGTTTTTCACGGTCGTAGTCGGAAGTGGACTCGTCGATCTGAACGCGGATTTGTTTCACGCGAGCTTCGATGTCGGTGCCGTTGCCAGCGCCGTCGATGATCGTGGTGTTTTCTTTGGCTACTTCAATGCGCTTGGCTTGACCCAGGTCGTCCAGAGTCGCTTTTTCCAGGGACATACCGGTTTCTTCGGAGATCACGGTACCGCCAGTCAGGATAGCGATGTCTTCCAGCATGGCCTTGCGACGATCGCCAAAGCCAGGGGCCTTGACAGCGGTAGTCTTCAGAATGCCACGGATGTTGTTCACAACCAGAGTCGCCAGGGCTTCGCCTTCCACGTCTTCAGCAACGATCAGCAAAGGACGGCTGGTCTTGGCAACTTGCTCCAGTACGGGCAGCAGATCACGGATGTTGGAGATTTTCTTGTCGAAAATCAGCACAAACGGGTCGTCCAGAACAGCAACTTGCTTGTCCGAGTTGTTGATGAAGTAAGGGGACAGGTAGCCGCGGTCAAACTGCATACCTTCAACCACGTCCAGCTCGTTGTCCAGCGATTTGCCGTCTTCAACGGTAATGACGCCTTCTTTGCCCACTTTATCCATGGCATTGGCGATGATCTCGCCAATGGAGTGATCGCTGTTGGCGGAGATGGAACCGACCTGAGCAATCTCTTTGCTGGTGGTGCAAGGACGGGACAGTTCACGCAGCTCGTCCACCACAACGCCAACGGCCTTGTCGATACCGCGCTTCAGGTCCATTGGGTTGATGCCGGCGGCAACGAACTTCAGGCCTTCTTCAACGATGGCTTGAGCCAGCACAGTAGCGGTAGTGGTACCGTCACCAGCGTTGTCGGAAGTCTTGGAAGCAACTTCTTTAACCAGTTGAGCACCGATGTTCTCGAACTTGTCTTTCAGTTCGATTTCTTTGGCAACGGACACACCGTCTTTAGTCACGGTAGGAGCGCCGAAAGAGCGGTCCAGAACGACGTTACGGCCTTTAGGGCCCATGGTGGTCTTAACAGCGTTGGCCAGAACATTAACGCCGCGCACGATGCGGGTACGTGCGTCGTCGCCGAAGTAAACTTGTTTTGCGGTCATGGTGTGAATCCTATTGAATTTTCGTTGGCGGTACTTATTCGATCACGGCGAAGATTTCTTCTTCGCGGATCACCAGCAGCTCTTCACCGTCGATCTTGACGGCTTGGCCGGAGTACTTGCCAAACAGAACTTTGTCGCCGACTTTCAGATCCAAGGGCAGAACCTTGCCGTCCTCGGCTTTCTTGCCGGGGCCAACGGCCAGGATTTCGCCTTGATCGGGCTTTTCAGTCGCGCTCTCGGGGATAACGATACCGGAAGCGGTGGTGCGTTCGTTGTCCAGACGCTTGACGATCACACGATCGTTCAAAGGACGCAGTGCCATGGAGAAACTCCTGTTTAAAGATGACTTTAGTTGTTGGTCCGATTTTGGGGGCGAGGCGTTTTAGCACTCAACCCCTTCGAGTGCTAATTATAGGGACGACTTTTCTAATTTCAAGAGCACCAAGCTCGGGTTGTTACATATTTGTCCTGGGGCGTGATTTGGCTTGTATCCGCTTGGCCGTGGTGTAGACAAGAACAGGGGAGGCCTTGCGATGGAGATTGGTCGAAAAGAAAACAGGCTAGACTTTCTGAGGAAGCCGGCCTGTTTTTTCAAACTGAAGCTGTTTTGTGGGCACCGTCATTCAGCTTGCAGCGTTGGCGATGAATTAAGCCGTCGCAGGACGCGGGCTCAAATCGGGCGCAGGTGTCGCTGGCAGCAAAGGATCAATCGCCCGGCACAGAGCCAGCAACTGATCATCCGCACCGATGCCCGCTTCAATCAGCATCCCCACGGGCAAACCACCCGACAGGCCGATAGGCAGGGAAATGCCCGGTGCGCCCAGGTTTGATCCCACGTCGGTGCGCGAAATGTAGGTGTTGAACGTAGGTACCGCCTTGCCGTTCATCATGGTGGTTTCATCATCGCCAATCGGGCAGGCAGTCAGCGGGCTGGTCGGGAAGATCAAGCCACTCACATTGGACTGGCGCAGCAAGTTTGCATAGGCTTGCTGCATCAGGGGGCGGTCTACATGCAGCGCCTCTTCGTAGGCTTCCTGGCTGATGGTGTAGTCGCCCGTAATGGCATCGAAGATCTCTTTCACGTCTGGGCTGCGGATACCGGCAATCAGCTCGTCCAAGCCAATACCGTACTTATTTTCGGCCAGGTATAAAGGCAGATTCTGCAAGGTTTCGTACAGCACAATCGGCATGCCGACGCGGGCATTGATTTTCAGAACCGGAGACAGGTCTACATCGACCAGCGTGACCCCCGCTTTTTGCAAATCATCCAGAAACGCCAGGGTGACGTCTGCCACACCAGCATCCATCTCTTTCCAGAAGCTGTCACGGGGTACACCCAGACGCAGTTCCTTCAAAGAAGGAGTGGCAATGATAGAAGGGGCTTTCTGGCAGAGCAGCTTGTCCAGCAAGTTGATATCCGCCAGGCTGCGAGTCATGGGGCCTGCTGTATCACGGGTAGGGGACAAAGGCACAATGCCTTGGCCCGAGTAACGACCCACCGTAGGGCGGAACCCATACAGACCGCAAAGCGCCGCAGGCAGACGCACTGATGCGCCGGTATCCGTGCCCAAACCAGCCGGAAATTGACGAGCTGCCACAACTGTTGCTGTGCCACCGGAAGAACCACCGGGAATGCGGGTAGGGTCATATGGGTTGCGGCTGGGGCCTGTGGTGGCGTTATTGGTCGTAATACCAAAAGCCAGCTCGTGCATTACGGCCTTGGCGGGCAGCACGGCACCGGCCTTGCGCAATTGTGTGATCACACCCGCATCTTGCAGCGGCAGACGGCCTTGCTGGGCGCCGGTACTGGAGGTGGTGGGCATGTCCGTGGTGTTCAGATTGTCTTTCATCACCAAAGGCACCCCGTCCAGTGCCAAGGCTTGGCCACGGGCGCGGCGTGCGTCGGACTGATCGGCCTGCTGGTAGAACAGTTCCGAATTCAAGTGTGCCAGACCGCCTAAATGGGCCATTTTGTGGGATTGCTTGAGCAGTTCGTCGGCAATTTCACGGGCGCTGAACTGGTTTTTGTCCAGACCTGCCAGTAGTTCGCTGGCGCTAAGTTCGCTAAGTGACATGGAGTCTCCGGGGGGGGGGGGCGTGAACAGCCCCTGTCTGTGATAGTTCGATCATTCAGCCTCTAAGGGCTGTCTTGAAAAAGAGACTGTCAGGGTACCAGCAAGCAGGCGGAATAACTCAGGAAGCCTTCCAAATGACCTGGTTGCGGCCAGCATGCTTGGCTTCATACAAAAGTCGGTCGGCTTGTTCAATGGCCTGATTGATGTCGCCATGGCTGTTTAGCTGAACCACACCGAAGCTGGCTGTCAGTGTGTGTGATGTGGCGGGGATATGCAGATTCATTACACTGCTGCGTAAACGCTCGGCAATCAGTACGGCGGTATGCAAGCTGGCGCTGCGTATCAGCAAGACAAACTCCTCTCCCCCAAAGCGGGCCGCCAAATCATCTTGTCGTACCATGCGGGCCAGCAAAGCCCCGAACTCCCTCAAAGCCCGATCCCCCGCCGCATGGCCCCAGGTGTCATTGACTATCTTGAAGTGGTCCAGATCGCAGATCATGACTGCCCAGCCGTTATGTCCATACAGCTCCAGGCGTTTTTTGACCTGCTCAAAAAACGCACGACGATTCAGCAAACGGGTCAAAGGATCCCGGCTGCGCTCATGATCCAGGGTCTGCACAATCGACATGGCCGTACTGGTCAAAATAGCCAGCGCGACCCAGATGCTGATGAACATATTGGCAGCCAGCATCAAGAGCCAAAAACCGGATTGGGTCAGCTCTGGCTGCATTTCGCGCGGGATAAGTGTGGCCAGCGCAAATACACGCATAAAAGCATAGAGCAGAGCCGTCAGATAAGAGGCTCGCAACAGCGTTGCCAAAGGAATGGTGCGCCTGCTATATAGAATCGGCCTGGCGGGTAAAGCGACCAGTAGGGCCAAGCTCCAGTTCAGTATCTGTAACCGTAGCCAGAGGTCATCATCTATCTGGGAGAAATAAAAAAGTAGTCCCAGCGTGATGAACATGATCGCCCAAGCTATTCTGGGAGGAGCGCGCCCGCCAAATCGTAACGCGACACCGTTGGATAACGCCCAGACACCCAACAAATACATTGCCGACAAGGGCACAGTCCAGCGTGCCAATTGTCCATTGGGCATCAAGCTGTGGATCCCCATAGGGATAGCCGTGAAGATATACCCCGAGGCAATCCAGAGCAAGTAACGATGATCACGTAGACGGGTCCAGCAGTAGATCATCACGACGCCCAGCAATGCAGCACAGGCCGGGACGATTAGAACAAAGTACTGGCTGGATGAGGACACGGTGTGTTCGCGTGCATTAAGAAAAATGGAAGATGGGCGTTACAACAATTGTAACGATATTGCTGCAAGGCAGGCGCTTATCAATTGAGAACAAACAGTTTACCCAGAGAAAAAAAGCGGTTTTGATCTGTTTTATGAGCCGGTTCCCGTTAAGGGAAGGCTGTGCAGAATGGGGAGGAGAGACAAAAGGGAGGATTGTTTATCTAGGCTAAACAAAAATCAGAAATACTTTCCAAACCAAGACCAAAAACAGACAGCCGGGCCAGCCCACTCCCCGCGACATTTTTCATGGCAAGACACCGGACCATAACCCCCCCCTCCTGAAGCCATCACTAATTAGCCCGAAAAGTGGCATCACCGTTACGTTTCGCCCTTACTTGGCTTACGATGCCAGCCGTTTGGCGCCCTGTCAGGGTGTTTGGGGCGATTCAGAGTACTTGCCGCGGTCGGTTCTGGAGTCCGGGATGCAAGCCCTGTGCTGTTTGAGCGGGGCGCTTGTGGTTCGTCCGGGGGACGAACCACCCCGCGAGTTCACAGGGCGCCCGGATTTCAGAACTGACAAGGGCACCGGTGCGCAGCACCGGCAAGTGCTCAGCCCGGATACCCTGACAGGGCGCCAAGCGGCGTCTTTCTGACAAGGCCGAGTACCGAATAAGCCATCCGCCTGGCTCTCTACGCGACCTAGCTAGTTTGCTCAATCATTGAGCCGACATATGACATTTAAAAAACAAGCATCTTCTCTTACCCGCGTTTAGTTCTTGAATAACAGAACAACAGAACAGCAGAACAAAAAAAGAAAAAGGGGAGAGCCACCCAAGCTCCCCCCTATTTCCCAAGTCACTCGCCAAAGATTTACTGCGCTGTCTCAACCAGCACCAGCTCAGCATCCTCCAGTGCCAGGATTTCCAGCATGGTTTCATGGCGAACCGCCGCCCCATCACGCGCATTCAGTTCCAGACCATTCACCACAACCCGCCCCGTGGCAGGCACCAGATAAGCCAGATGCTCGGCAGACAAAGACAACGTTGTGCTTTGACCTTTTTTCAAGGTCGCTCCCAGCACACGAGCCTGGGCACGAATCGGCAAAGCCTCCGCGTCACCCTCGAAACCGCTGGCCAGGGCCACAAACTGCCCCGAACGCTCATCCTTGGGGAAAGGCTTGGCTCCCCAGGCAGGTGGCAAACCACGACGCTCTGGCTGAATCCAGATCTGGAAAATTCGTGTCGTATCGCTTTCCAGGTTGTATTCCGCATGGCGAATACCCGTGCCGGCGCTCATTACCTGCACATCGCCCGCTTCCGTACGCCCCTTGTTACCCAAACTGTCCTGGTGGCTGATCGCCCCTTCACGCACATACGTGATGATCTCCATATCGGCATGATCGTGAGGCGGAAACCCGGTGTTGGATGCAATCGTGTCGTCATTCCAGACACGCAGGGCACCCCAGCTCATGCGAGCGGGATCGTAGTAATTAGCGAAAGAAAAATGGTGCTTGGCGTCCAGCCAACCGTGGTTGGCACCGCCCAGTTTATGAAAAGGCCGATGTTCAATCATGACGCGCTCCTTAGTATTGGATACTGAAAAGAATTCTAGGCGTCTTGCTGATTGAATAAAATAGAATCAATAGCATAGAATTCATTCCATAATTGACATGAAGACACTTCCTGATCTGCAAGCATGGGCCATTTTTGCCACCGTGGCGGAAACCGGCTCCTTTGCCCAGGCCGCTGAAGCCCTGGGACTGTCCCAGCCCACTATCTCCAAGGCAATCACACGGCTGGAAAAACAACTGCAGGTGTCCCTGTTCCACCGAACCTCTCGACGCTTGTCGCTGACAGAAACCGGGCAAGCCAGTCTGGAACAGGCCCAAGCCGTTCTGGCTGCCGGGCAAAGCGCCGAAGCCTTGGCACGGGATCAAAAAGAAAGCTTGCAAGGCCGTATCAAGATTGCTGCTCCCATGTCCTTTGGACTGGAGCATCTGGCTCCCTTGCTGCCGGCTTTCATGGAAAAGCACCCGGCCGTCCTGCTGGACCTGCACTTTAACGACGCCCAGGTGAACATCGTTGAACAGGGCTTTGACATGGCCTTGCGCATCTCGGCCATGGATGACTCCAGCCTCCTGGTGCGCCGTCTGTGCAATCTGCGCTTGCGTCTGGTTGCCGCCCCCAGTTATTTGGCCAAATACGGCAGACCCGCCCACCCCAGCGACCTGGCCCAGCATATGAGCCTGCGCTACGCCTACGAGCGACGCGGCAGTGTCTGGCGCTTTCAGCAAGGACAGGAGTATTACTCCCAAACCGTGCCATGCGCCTTGCAGGTCAACAACGCCCAGGCTTTGATTCCGCCCTTGCTACAGGGCTTGGGGCTTAGCGTCTTGCCGCAGTTTCTGCTGGGCGATATGGTCGAGCAAGGTCAGTTGGAAGTTGTGTTGCCACAGTGGCACCTGCCCAGTCTGACCTTGCATTTGCTGACCCCACCGAGCCGATCTCGTCCGACGCGTGTGCAAGCCTTTATCGATTTTCTGGTCGCGGGATTTGAACAGGCAACCTGGGCCGATACCGGCCAGTAAGAGACTGCTTACGTTTTGCCGCTAGACTGTCTGGTCCACTCTTGTTTTCTAGGAGATCACTATGGATACACGTCCTCCCTTGCCACCTTTCGATCTGGAGAGTGCCCGCCAGAAAGTGCGTGCCGCCGAGGATGCCTGGAATAGTCGTGACCCGGTCAAGGTTTCGCAGGCATATACCGTGGATACGCGCTGGCGCAATCGCAGCGAGTTTCCGCAGGGGCGAGATCAGGTTCAATCTTTTTTAGAACGCAAATGGCAAAAAGAGCGTGAATACCGCTTGATTAAAGAAATCTGGGCCTGGCATGAAAATAGAATTGCCGTGCGCTTTGCTTATGAATGGCAAGATGAATACGGTCAGTGGTGGCGCAGTTACGGAAATGAAAATTGGGAATTTGACGAGCATGGCTATATGGCGGTGCGCCATGCCAGCATTAACGATCTGGACATTACCCCATCCGAGCGCAAATTTCATTGGCCCTTGGGCCGACGTCCCGACGAGCATCCCAGTCTGAGTGAATTAGGCTTGTAACATCCGGCCCGGATACTGGCGGATCTGGGCTATCGTGATGAATAAACAGCCATAAAAATAAAAGTCCGGTTTGCGCTTTGCAAAACCGGATTTTTTTAAATCTTGAAGCTTTATCCCTCATTCATTACGTACTTAAAAGAATGATGGGCAAAATGTTGATGTTTCTCTGTTCGCCATCAAAGACGGGCAGGCTGATAAATGGTTTAGTGTTAGCTTAGCTTCGTTCATCTCCAAGGAGTTCTCTATCATGAATCACCCTGCTGGCCTGGATACGGCTGCTATAGATCGCACTGGGCCTTCCAGCCATTATTCCCGATTGATCGAGCAGGCGCGCAAAGAGACCAGTCGAATTTGTGTGGTAGCTCATCCCTGCGACGATGTGTCTCTGGGAGCTGCCTTGCAGGCACGAGCCCAAGGCCTGTTCGAGATCGTTCTTGTTGGCCCGCAGGCCCGTTTGCATGCCGTGGCGGCAGAGCATGGTTTCAGCCTGGAAGGGGTGACCTTGATCGATACACCTCATAGTCATGCCTCGGCAGAGCGGGCCGTAGAAGAAGTGCTGGCTGGACGCGCGCAGTTGTTGATGAAAGGCAGCCTGCATACGGATGAGCTGATTCAGGCCGTGCTCTGCACACAGGGCAAAGGCTTGCGTACGGGCCGTCGTCTGAGCCATGTTTTCATCATGGATGTACCCAGTTATTCCGAGCCTTTGTTTGTGACGGATGGTGCCATCAATATCTTCCCCGACCTGAGCACCAAGGCAGATATCGTGCAAAACGCCATTGATCTGCACCACGGTCTGGGCTTGGGTAAGCCGCTGGTCGCTATTTTGTCTGCGGTCGAGCAAGTCACAGAAAAAATTCCGACCACGCTGGAAGCGGCTGCCTTGTGCAAGATGGCTGATCGCGGTCAGATTACGGGCGGTGTGCTGGATGGCCCCCTGGCGCTGGACAATGCCATTAGCCCCGAAGCGGCGCGTATTAAAGGGATTGTGTCGCCGGTGGCGGGCAAGGCGCAGATTCTGGTGGCCCCTGATCTGGAGGCGGGCAATATGCTGGCTAAAAACCTGACCTTCCTGTCCGGTGCGCAGGCCGCTGGTATTGTGATGGGCGCACGCGTGCCGATTATTTTGACCAGCCGTGCCGATAGCGCCCAGACCCGCATGGCCTCCTGCGCTGTTGCCAGCATTTACGCCGGTTATTTGGAGCGTAAAGTGGCTGTGGAGGCCAGGCACTCATGAGCGAGCAGATTCTGGTCATCAATGCAGGTAGCTCCAGCCTGAAGTTTCATATGTACAAGGTTCAGGCGGGTGACCAACTGGATTTTGAATTTGGGGGACAGGTTTCGGGTATTGGCAGCAGCCAGCCTGCGTTCAAGGTCAAGGATGCGCAAGGTCAATCCATGGTCAAGCAGGACCTGGATGGTGAACAGGCCAAGGACTTGCATACGGCTCAGGCTTTGGTGGCACGCTGGTTGCTGGAGCATGTGGATGGTCGACCTATTGCGGTGGGCCATCGCATCGTGCATGGGGGCGCTCGCTATGACAGCAGTGTGCCTTTGACGCCGCAGGTGCTGGAATATCTGGACAGCCTGTCGCCTCTGGCGCCACTGCATCAGCAGAACAATCTGGCCCCTGTTCGCGTAATCTTTGAACATTACCCGGAAATTTTTCAGGTAGCGTGTCTGGACACGGCCTTCCACCAAGGGCATGTCCCGTATCTACAGCATTTTGCCTTGCCGGAGCGTTTCTTTGAGCAGGGCGTGCGCCGCTACGGTTTCCACGGTTTGTCCTACCACTATATTTCTCAGCACCTGCGTGGGCAATTCCCCGCGCTAGCCGACGGGCGTGTTGTCGTTGCCCACCTGGGTTCCGGGGCCTCGGCTTGCGCCCTGAAAGAAGGCCGCAGCGTTCACACCACCATGGGCTTTACGGCGCTGGATGGCTTGCCGATGGGCACGCGTCCAGGGCGTCTGGATGCCGGTGTGGTCTTGTGGATGCTGGAGCAGGGCATGGAGCACGACGAGATCCAGTCCGTGCTCTACACCCAATCCGGTCTGAAAGGCTTGTCTGGCGATCAAGCCGATATGCGTGCGCTGGAAGCCTCGGATGACCCTCGTGCCAAACTGGCGGTGGACTACTTCTGCTACCACACGGCTGAAAATCTGGCGGGCTTGTGCGTGGCCTTGAAGGGCCTGGATACCTTGGTGTTCACGGCGGGGATTGGCGAGCACAGTCCATCTATTCGCGCAGGCATCGCCAAGCACCTGGAGTGGATGGGCGTGCAGATTGATCCGACGCGTAATCTGTCAGGACAAACCGTCATTTCAACAGACGACAGTCAGGTCAAGGTTCTGGTCATTCCAACCAACGAAGAGCGGATCATTGCCGAGCAATCTCTCGCTCTGGTGCGGAAAAGGTCATAGCCCCACCGTGGCGGTTTGAAGCCCCGGCGTCAGGCCGGGGCGTGCTCACGCGCGATTTCTGCTTGCAGCCATTGTCGAAATGCGATCAATGGCGGATAGTCGCGGCGTCCGGCTGGACAGGCCAGGTAGTAAGCCTCCGTGTTCAGGCAGGGTGAGTCCAGCGCCAGGACCAAGTCTCCCCGACTCAGCTCTTGCTTGAACAGAAACGTGGGCAGTAAGGCAATCCCCAGGTTGGAGATCGCTGCTTGCGTAATCAGCGCAAACTGATCAAGCAGCATGCCGTGAATATGCGCGTTTTCCACACCGTTGGCCTTGAACCAACGCTCCCAGGCATCGGGCCTTGAGACCAGATGCAGCAAAGGTGCCTTGAGCAAGTCGGCGGCCGTCTGGAACTGATAGTGCTCGCGAAGGGCGGAGCTACAGGCTGGTACCACGGTTTCTGGCATCAGAAAATCCAGATTCGCCCCCGGCCAGTCGGGCAGGCCGTAATGAATGGCGGCATCTACATTTTCCATGTGAAAGTCAAACGGTTGCAGGCGCGTCAGCAGATTGAGGGTGATGCCTGGATGCGCGGCCACAAATGCTGGCAGTCGGGGAGCAAGCCAACGTGTCCCGAATGTGGGCAAGATGGCCAGGTTCAGCGTTCCGCCGTGCGGATTGGCCTTGAACCCCAGGGTAGCGTTAGCAATACGTCGAAGTGCATCGCTGAGCTCTTGGGCGTACGTGCTGCCCGCGTGAGTCAGACGAACTGTCTGGCGCTCTCTGACGAAAAGGTCTGCGCCCAATATTCCTTCCAGCAGCCTGATCTGTCTACTGACGGCGCTTTGGGTCAGATTCAGTTCGCCCGCTGCTGCCGTGAAGCTGCCCAGCCGTGCGGCGGCTTCAAAGGCAATCAGGACGTGCATGGGAGGCAGAAAACGTTTGGGAATGGACATGCCGGCTTGTTAAGGGAAAACGTTAGGTCATTCTAGTTAGGAATGACTTAAGTTGGAATTATCGTTTGACCCCTCTTGTCCCCACTTACAGAATGATGTCCAAGATTTATAGCTATTTCAGGCTTATAAGATGACAGGCTTCCGCTGGATGTGCAGTGAAGTGCTACACACAGGTTCACGGAAGTGATTTGTTAATGGACTGACCTTGCCCAGTTGTTAGGTCATGCAATTTGCTGGTGATTCGATGGACACCTCGGTTTTTATTTCTAGGGACGAAATCCGCTCCCGGTTCTCAGGCGCCATGTCGGCCATGTACCAGCAGGAGGTGCCGCAGTACGGAGCCTTGTTAAGCCTGGTGCACGAGATCAATGCCGGTGTGCTCAAGCATGACCCGGCACTGCACAGCGCCTTGCGGCAGCAGTCGGAGTTGAGCCGTCTGGATGTGGAGCGGCATGGTGCCATTCGGGTTGGAACAGCGGCCGAACTCAAAGGGATTGCCAAGATTTTTGCTGCCATGGGCATGTATCCCGTTGGCTATTACGATCTATCGGTGGCGGGTGTGCCTGTTCACTCCACCGCGTTTCGCCCTGTGGACGACCACGCATTACAAACCAATCCCTTCCGGGTGTTTACCTCTTTGCTCAGACTGGAACTGATTGAGGATGCGAACCTGCGAGCGCAGGCGGCTGAAATCTTATCGAAACGGTCTATTTTCCCGTCCGGATTGTTGGAGCTGGCGGAACAGGCACAGGTGGCGGGTGGCTTGACCGAACCGCAGGTCAAGGAGTTTGTGGCCGCCGCCACCGCCGTTTTTCGCTGGCATCGCCAAGCGACAGTTGATCAGGACACGTATCGCAAGTTGCATGCGGCACATCGCCTGGTGGCCGATATTGTCTGTTTCAAGGGCCCGCATATCAATCACCTGACTCCTCGAACCCTGGATATTGATGCGGTACAAGAGGCCATGCCCCAACGGGGCATTCCCGCTAAAGAGCTGATCGAAGGCCCACCGCGCAGGCGTCATCCCATCCTGTTGCGTCAGACCAGTTTCAAAGCCTTGGAAGAGGAGATTGAGTTTGTCGGTCAGGCGAGGGTGGGGTCCCATACCGCGCGTTTTGGTGAGATAGAGCAACGCGGCGTGGCCTTGACCCAGGCGGGCCGGGCGCTTTACGACTCTTTGTTGGCGCAGGTCAGAGATACCGGGCAGCAAGCCGCGACTACGCAGACGTATGCCGAACGCCTCCAGCACGTGTTTGCTCAGTTTCCAGATGACAGCAAGGAAATGTACGAGCGTGGGCTGGCTTTTTTTCGGTTTCAGCCACGGGATCCTGATATCTGGCAGCAGGAGCTGGCCGCTGGCCGGCCCTGGAACTTGCCTGATTTGATCAAGCGCGGCGTAGTCGCATTGCGCCCAATTACTTACGAGGATTTCTTGCCGGTTAGCGCGGCGGGGATTTTTCAGTCCAACTTGGGCGATGCGGAACAAAGAAATTATGGATCGCAGGCGGCCCGAGCTGAGTTTGAACACGATCTGGGTAGCCCCGTGCTGGATGAAATTGAACTGTACCGCGCTGCTCAGACGCGCTCCGAGCAGGCCTTGCATCAACGTTTTCTGGCGGAGTCGGGAGCATGAAGGCGGAGGTGCGCAGTCACGGACTCTGGCAGGCATCGGCGCCGCCCACTCCGGTCTGCGAGCGATTGCCAGGTTCTGCCAAGGCGGATGTTGCTGTGATTGGGGCAGGCTTTACCGGCTTGTCTGCGGCTGTGCCTTTGGCGCAGGGGTGGAATCGACTTCCAGAGGGCCATGTTGTACAGCGGCAGGGTTCAGACCTGCCGCTGACTTGTTTTTACGCCTGCTTTTGTACCAGACCGGCAGCAACGGTCTGGTTCGTGCTGGGGTCGATCAAGATGAAAGAGCCCGTGCTGGAGTGATCCTGATAATCGTCCAGCACCAGTGGATCACGGCTGACCAGGCTGACACGGCCAATATCATTCAAGGACAAGGTGCCAGTGGCTTGTTGCTCTTGCAAACTATGCACGTCGCGCAAGGCGTGAACGGCCTGTACTTTGGCTTGCGTCAGGCGTGTGCCTTGCTTTAACCAGTAAGAACGGGTGGTGTTCAAAGCCTGCTCGTCCAGCCAGCACAGTTGTGCATCAAAGTGTTTGCTGGTGCTGACCGGCTCGTGGGCCAGTGTCAGCAAATCGCCCCGCGAAATATCCAGCTCACGATCCAGCACCACGGTTACGGCGTCCCCGTCACTGACGGAAACTTGTTCTGTACCAGCGCGAAATAACTGCGTGATGACGGCGGTTTTTCCGCTAGGCCACACCTGAACGCTGTCGCCCACCTGGATGCGGCCCCCACTGAGCTGGCCGGCATAACCACGGAAGCCGTCAGCGCGACTGCCACCATGACGTGCTACCCATTGCACAAACAAACGGGCAGGGCGCTGAATGTTCTCGCGTAGATCCAGCGATTCCAGCAAAGGCAGCAGCGGCAAGCCTTGATACCAAGGTGTGTGGGGCGAAGCCTGGGTGATGTTCTCGCCCTTCAAGGCCGAAAGCGGAATGATGTGAAAGTGCTCAATCCCCAGTTGGGCAGCCAGTTGGTGATAGGCGGCATGAATGCGGTCGAACACGGCCTGATCCCAATTGACCAGGTCCATCTTGTTCACCGCTACGACGATATGACGCAGGCCCAGCAGTTTGGCAACGGTGCTGTGGCGCTTGGTCTGGGTCAGTAGCTCTCCATCTTGGGCGCGATGCGCATCAATCAGAATGATGGCAGCCTGCGCGGTGGAGGCACCCGTAATCATGTTGCGGGTGTACTGCTCGTGGCCGGGGGTATCGGCCACGATGAACTTGCGCTTGGGAGTCGCGAAGTAGCGGTAGGCCACATCAATGGTGATGCCTTGTTCGCGCTCGGCCTCCAGACCATCGGTCAGCAGGGCAAGATCGGGTTCGGCATCCTCGCCACGCTTGTATTTGGAGCGTTGGATAGCCGCTATCTGGTCGGCAAATACGCCCTGGCTGTCCACCAGCAAGCGGCCAATCAAGGTGGATTTTCCGTCGTCCACGGAGCCAGCGGTAATCAGACGCAGCACGCCTTGATCGGCAGCCTGCAGCCAGGCGTCATTGACGGTATTCATTAGAAATATCCTTGTTTCTTGCGGTGTTCCATGGAGGCCTCAGACGTCTGGTCATCCATACGGGTGGCACCGCGCTCGGTAATGGTGGCCAAGGCGGTTTCAGCAATAATGTCCTGCACGGACGCGGCGGTAGAGAGCACCGGGCAGGTGCAGGAAATATCACCCACGGTGCGGAAACGCACATCGCGCCATTCGGAGGTCTCACCATCGAGCAAGGGAGTCAGCGGGGTGATGGGAACGATCAGGCCGTGACGCTCCACCACTTCGCGCGAGTGGGTGTAGTAGATGGACGGCAGATCAATGGCTTCACGCTGGATGTATTGCCAGACGTCCAGCTCGGTCCAGTTGGAAATCGGGAAGACGCGCAGGTTCTCGCCCTTGTGGATGCGGGTGTTGAACAAGTGCCACAGCTCGGGGCGTTGCGCTTTGGGGTCCCATTGGCCGAATTCGTCGCGAAAGGACACAATGCGCTCTTTGGCACGGGCTTTCTCTTCGTCACGGCGGGCACCACCGAAACAGGCATCAAAGCCAAATTCGGCAATGGCTTCCAGTAAGGTGACGGCCTGGGCCCCGTTGCGGCTGGCCGTTTCGTGTCGCAGGACCACGGTGCCGCGCGCAATGGAATCTTCCACGCTGCGTACTATCAGCTCGGCGCTCAGTTCAGCGGCGCGGCGATCCCGAAATTCGATCACTTCCGGGTAGTTGTGGCCGGTGTCCACGTGCATCAGGGGAAACGGTAGCGGGCCGGGCGCAAAGGCTTTCTGGGCCAGTTGCAGCAGCACGGCGGAATCCTTGCCGCCGGAGAAGAGCAGCACGGGTTTTTCAGCTTCGGCGGCGATTTCGCGCAGAATAAAAATGGCCTCGGCTTCCAGCCAGTCCAGATGAGTACGGGTAGAGAGTGGTTCGCCCATGGGGTTCCTTCAGGTGTTGACACGGCTATTCAGATTGCTGGCATGCAGGCCGCATTCCAGGCTGTCGCGCTGTTCCCACCACCAGCGCCCGGCGCGCACGTCTTCACCGGGGCGAATGGCGCGCGTACAGGGCTCACAACCTATGGAGGGGTAGCCCTGGTCGTGCAGCGGGTTGTAAGGGATGCTCAATCCACGGATCACGGCCCAGACATCGTCCTGAGTCCATTCGATCAAGGGGTTGAATTTCTGCAGCCCAAAGACGCTGTCGTATTCCTTGCTGGACAGTTCGGTTCGGCTGGCGGTCTGTTCGCGGCGCTGACCGGTGATCCAGGCTGATCGGCCTTGCAAGGCACGGCGCAGCGGCTCCACCTTGCGTATCGCGCAGCATTCTTTACGCAGCTCCACGCTTTCGTAAAAAGCGTGTGTGCCATGCGTAGCGACGTGTTCCTGCACCCGGTCCGGGTCAGGGTGAAAAAACAGGATAGGGCGTTCGTAGTGTTGCTGGATGTCGCGCCCCAACTGCAAGGTCTCTTCGTGCAGACGACCGGTATCCAGGGTGACGGTTTGCAATTCGGGGGTGTAGATGGACATGGCATGAAACAGCACCATGTCTTCCGCAGCCAGGGAACTGGCCAGAACGGCATCCGTGTGTTCGCGTGCGATGACTTGCAGATCGTCGCGCAACTGTTTCCACAGCATCAGTGGCCGGGCGCTTAGGGCAAGCACGGCAGGGGCTTGAGCGGGCATGATCAGATGTCCTTGCGGCAATACCAGCCGGCCCTGCTCAAAACGGAGTCACGTGGGCCGCGCTATCGCCTTTACATGGTTCATGGAAGGATGAGCCAGTGTGCTTGCGCGAGCCCACGCTGGGAACGAAGTATTAGTTAGGTGAATATGCTCTTGCTGTATTTAGCCGCCTTGTCATTGCGTTTTCAGGCGCGACGGCTGGCCGCAATAATGGCGATGATGACGATGCAGGACAGCCAGGTCAGCAGGTCCACTTGCTCGCTTAACCACACTGCTGAAATCAGCACGGTCAGAAAGGGCTGGGCCAGTTGTACCTGCCCGATACGAGCCACACCCCCCATGGCCATGGCCTTGTACCAGGGGAAAAAGCCCAGCAGGGAAGAGAACAGGGCCAGGTAGAGTAGCGCCATAACAGATTGGGAAGAGGGCATTTCTGTCATGGGAAAGGTCAGCCACAAGGTGGCGGGAATGGTCAGCGGCAAGCTGGCTGCCAGGCACCAGCAAATGGTGCGCCAGCCACCCAGGGTACGGGCTACGCGGCCACCTTCGGCATAACCCACACCGGACATGAATACGGCCAGAGCCAACCAGATATCCCCGGTTTGCAGTGCGCCTTCACCAATATAGAAAGCGTAGAGCAGCACCAGTACGGCACCCAGCAGGCTCAGCATCCAGAAGCGGCGGCTCAAGGGTTCACCGCTACGGGCAGAGGCAACAATGGCGGTAGCCAGGGGAATCAGGCCGCTTAACACGGCCCCGTGCGAGGACGGCACGGTCTGCATGGCAATCGATGAAAACACGGGCCAGCCCACGATCACACCTGTACAGGACAGGGCAATACCGCGCCATTCCGAAGCAGTGGGGCGGCGGCTGCGGGTAGCCAGCAAAATGATGGCCGCAAACACCCCTGCGATACTGGCTCGCGCCATTCCGACTAGCCAGGGGTCAAAGCTTTGCACCGCCAGCCGCGTCATGGGCAAGGTGAAGGCAAAGACGGTAACCCCGATAAAAGCGTAGAGATAGATCAGCAATGCTGGGGCGGTACTGGGCATGGGAAGACTGGTGCTGCGGCTCATGAAAATCACCACGGATAAGAAATAGGTTTATCACAGCTTTGAGCTTAAAATAACTGAGCAATACAGTTGCGATACGATTTATCAATCAGTGACTCAAGCTGTACTGGTCTTTCTACCGCTACAGTCGGTTTTCACAATCAAAGGTCAGCATCATGGAATGGTTGGATTGGCAGCCTGTGCGCGGTTCGGATGTGACGCTTAGCGATCAGTTGGTCGCCTGGGTACAGCAGGCCTTGCATTTGCGCTATCGGGGTGGAAGTCGCTTACCCTCCGTGCGCCGATTGGCGCAGTCTGCCGGGGTCAGTACGCATACTGTTGTGGCTGCGTACGACAAGTTGATGGCCTTGGGCTTGGTGGAGTCCCGGCCCGGTTCCGGTTTCTTTGTGCGGGTGCGCAGCCCCCGCCGTCTGCGTTCCGAATCTTTGCATGTCGAAAAGAATGAGCCGCGCAAGATTGATGTGAACTGGATGCTGAACAGCTTTATTGGGCATAGCGACAGCGCGGGTATTCCCCGGCACTGGCTGGATAACGACATGATTCTGGCGGCCTTGCGGCAGGTCAGCCGTAGTGCAGGCTCCAACCTGCTGGGCTATGGGCACTCTCATGGCTATCGACCTTTGCGCCAACATATTGCGGGGCAACTGGAAGATAGCGGCATACAGGCGGATCCCGATACCCAGCTTGTATTGTGCAGTGGCGTGACGCAGGCGCTGGATTTGCTTTTGCGCCATTGGTTGCGGCCAGGTGATGCGGTTGTTGTGGAAGATCCAGCCTGGTATTTGCTGTTCGCCCGTCTGGCTGTAGTGGATGTGCGGGTGTTCAGTGTGCCACGCTGTGCGGATGGCCCGGATCTGGCCGTCTTGGAGCAGTTGGCGCGCGAGCATCGCCCACGTCTTGTCATCCTGAATACCGTGGTGCATAACCCTACCGGCTTTAGTTTGAGCCCGGCGGTGGCGCACGGCATTCTGACCTTGGCCCAGACCTGGGACTTCCACATTATTGAAGACGATACCTATAGCGAGCTGCATGCCAATCCAGCCTGCCGTCTGGCCCAACTGGATCAGTTGAACCGGGTGACATTGGTAGGGGGCTATTCCAAGGTGATGGCTGCGGGCCTGCGGGTGGCTTATATGGCAGCGGCTCCGGAGCTTTTGCAGGCTTTGGTGAATTTGAAAATGCTGGCGGGATTGACCTCGCCGGAGTTGGGCGAGCGGGTCATTCATCGGGTGCTGGTAGATGGTGCCTATCGCAAGCACCTGGAACGATTGCGTCGTCATGCTGACAGCGACAGGCACAGAACGCTGGAGCAACTGGCTCAATTAGGTTTGGCACCGGACGCACCACCTCAGGCGGGCATGTTTGTTTGGGTGGATACGGGCGTGGATACGGAAAGTCTGGTGCGCGCCTTGGGGCGACCCGGCCATTTATTAGTACCGGGGGCCTTGTTTTCTCCGCAACAGCAACCATCTACTTATATGCGCATTAATGTTTCTTTAGGCGATGATGCGCAGTTTTGGCAGGATTTTGCCCGTTGTTTGTTCAACGCCAAGCAGTCCTCCAGCCCTGTGTCCAGCGAAGTGGCCTTATAACTTGAACGCTGATTTTGCACTGTCATCTAGCTCTGTTAGCATAAGTCTGTGCGACGCATAGAAAGAAGTTTTTATGCGACGCGCGATAGCTAATAGCAATGAACATTATTGCATTAATCAATTTTACTAATCGACAGTGGCTTCCTATAATGGCTTTACTGTCAATGATTAATCACTCACCGGAGCAAATATGTCTTTGATCAACACCGTCATCAAACCTTTTAAAGCACAAGCTTTTCACAACGGCAAATTTATCGAAGTCAGCAACGAAACCGTTGCCGGTAAGTGGGCTGTTTTTGTTTTCTACCCAGCCGACTTTACGTTTGTTTGCCCAACCGAACTGGAAGACTTGGCCGACAACTACGCCGAGTTCCAAAAGATGGGCGTAGAGGTTTACTCCGTGTCCACCGACACTCACTTTGCTCATAAAGCATGGCACGACACGTCGGACGCCATCGGCAAAGTTAACTACCCAATGATCGGTGACCCAACTCATCAGCTGTCGCGCAACTTTGACGTGCTGATCGAAGAAGAAGGTATCGCCCTGCGCGGTACGTTCGTAGTGAACCCAGAAGGTGAAATCAAGGTTCTGGAAATCCACGACAACGGTATCGGCCGTGTGGCTTCCGAGCTGCTGCGCAAAGTTAAGGCTGCTCAGTACATTGCCGCTCACCCCGGCGAAGTTTGCCCAGCCAAATGGGAAGAAGGCGCCAAGACGCTGACTCCTTCCCTGGATCTGGTTGGCAAGATCTAAGACCTTTTAAACACGGGTCTTTAGCGGTGGTCGGCGCGCTGCGCCGCCACCCCGGTGCCTGACTGGTTCAGGCACCCCAAGTTGTTTCGTTCAGTACAGGATAAAGGGCGTTTCACATGTTAGATGCAAACATCAAAACTCAATTGAAGGCATACCTCGAGAAGATCACGCAACCGATCGAGATCGTTGCGACGCTGGATACTGGCGCCAAGTCCGTCGAGCTGCGCGAACTGTTGCAAGAAATTGATGGTCTGTCCGACAAGACCAGCTATCGCGAAGATGCGGATGCGCAAGAGCGCAAGCCTTCCTTCCAAATTAATCGTCCCGGTACCGACATTAGCGTGAGCTTTGCGGGTATCCCGATGGGACACGAATTTACCTCTTTGATTCTGGCCCTGCTGCAAGTGGGTGGCCACGAGATCAAACTGGATGCCGCTGTGATTGAGCAGATCCGTAATCTGCCCGGCGACTTTGTTTTTGAAACGTATTTCTCGCTGTCATGCCAGAACTGTCCTGATGTGGTGCAGGCCTTGAACGCCATGTCCGTGATCAACCCACGTATCAAGCACGTGGCGATTGACGGTGCCCTGTTCCAGGACGAGGTTCAGCAGCGCAACATCATGTCGGTTCCGGCCGTGTTCTTGAATGGCGAAATGTTCCATCAAGGCCGTGCCAGTGCGGAAGAGTTGTTGGCCAAACTGGATACGGGCGATAACTCGGCTCGTGCCGAAGCCTTGAATGCCAAGGACGAGTTTGATGTGCTGATCGTCGGTGGTGGCCCTGCTGGTGCGGCCGCTGCTGTGTATGCTGCCCGCAAGGGTATTCGTACGGGTGTGTTGGCCGAGCGTTTTGGTGGTCAGGTTCTGGACACCATGTCTATCGAGAACTACATCTCGGTGGTTGAGACCAATGGTCCTGCGTTTGCAACGGCGCTGGAGCAGCACGTTAAAGCCTACGATGTGGACATCATGAATCTGCATCGCGCCAAGGGCATTCGCCGTGAAGGCAAGCAGGTCATTGTGGACGTGGATGGTGGCGCTCAACTGAAAGCCAAGTCCGTCATTCTGGCTACCGGTGCCCGCTGGCGTGAACTGAATGTGCCTGGAGAGCAGGATTACCGTAACCGTGGTGTGGCGTACTGCCCGCACTGTGATGGTCCTTTGTTCAAGGGCAAGGACGTGGCGGTGGTCGGCGGTGGTAACTCTGGCGTCGAAGCGGCGATTGATCTGGCTGGTTTGGTCAAGCACGTTACCTTGATCGAGTTCGGTGATGCCTTGCGGGCTGACCAGGTTTTGCAGGCTAAGCTGCGCAGTCTGCCTAACGTGTCGATCATCATGCAGGCTCAGACGACGGAAGTTCTGGGTGATGGCACCAAGGTGGTGGGTCTGAATTATCTGGACCGTGCTACTCAGGAAGCCAAGAGCATCAAGCTGGACGGCGTGTTCGTTCAGATTGGTCTGGTGCCCAACACGGAATGGCTCAAGGGTAGCGATGTGGGTCTGTCGCGCCATGGCGAGATCGAAGTTGATGTGCGCGGCGCTACTTCGCTGGCTGGTGTCTTTGCAGCGGGTGACGTAACGACCGTTCCTTTCAAGCAGATCGTGATTGCTGCAGGTGAAGGTGCCAAGGCTGCTTTGAGCGCATTTGATTACCTGATCCGTAGTTCGGCTGACGTTGAAGAGCCAGCTGCAGAGAAAGTGACTGCGTAAGTCTTTCTGATTGTTGGACCTGGCTGTTCAAGAGGGCCACCCTGTTTGGGGTGGCCTTTTTTTGTTTTTCACCAAATGTTATTGGAAGCTGCTGTTGGGCATTAGGTGTGAAGAAGACGGGACCCGCATCGCTTGGAGATGCGCTTGTAAATAAGATACTCAGCGTGAACGTGAGAACGTGCCAAGACTGTAGCAAGTCGCTAGAGGAATGGATGCTGATGCTTGCAAAAGGAGTTGGCGTCTAGGGTATGGTTTCGGGAAGATCAGGCCGTTTATAGGGATGTTATTTGCTATTATCCCGATATGTCACAGGACATAAATGAATTTCATTTGGTCGCTATACGTCGCTATGAATCTAGTGAAGTCGCCTCAGCATTGATCAGGGCCACGGGGATTTCTAGCGGTTCAGCTGTGCTTGTAGGCCAAAGGACGTCATTTTCCTTATATCTAGACTCTCATACATAGAGGATATTCAATGATTAACGTCACACTCTTTCATGACGGATGCAATATTTGCCTGGGTATTGACGAGCTGATGCGCGGCGTTTTCTCGACACCCGGGCATCACTACCAGGCATTCAATCTCTCGCAGCAGCAGGAAGGTGTTGCCGATGCGCTTGCCGCTGGAGTGACGCGACTGCCCTCGTTATTAATCGATGGTCGGGTGTTGAGGCTGGATGATCATTCGCCGATCGAACATTATGTGAAGTAGCATCAAGTCGAGCGTACCGTCGCGTCTAGCGTTCAGGCCGATGCGTGCAGTTGGTGTTTTTTCGGAAAATAAAGCGTCGCGGAAGACAAAGGAGCAAGGTGGCCATCACCTTGCTCTTTTTATTGATCGCCATCCACCTCAGGCCAGTTCCCCCCCAGCACATCCGTACAAACCTGCAGCCATGCTCGGGCGGCTTGCGACAGATACCGCCCATTCCATAGCAGTGCCACTTCCCAATTCAAAGCCGGCTCCACCACCTCTTTGGCAACCCAATCCCCCGGCTCCAGCCGAGACAGAAACGGCTGGGGCAACAGGGCAACGCCCATTCCCGCCTGTGCCATGGAGGCCACCCAATCCCACTGATTGCTTTGTGCCGCAATATTCGCCTGCAATCCTGCGTGGGCAAAAGCACGCCGCAACATACGGGTCAGAGCGTAGTCCTCTCCCAGGAAAATCAAGGGATGCTTTTCCAGCTCCCGGAATTTGATCTTCTTTTGCGTACCCGTCAGCGTGTCTTTATGGCCTATTGCCCAAACTGCATGTTTGGCCACGGGGGTAGCCGATACATTCAGCTCCGGCCCCAAGGGCAGAATACTGAGGCCCATTTCAACCGTGCCAGCCGCAACCATGCGTTCAATTCCCATGCCGGTTTCTTCATGCAGAATCAGCTCGATCTGCGGATGCCGGTTCTTGAAGGCCTTGAGCACTTCTGTGAAGAGCACATTAATCATGGGCGGAATGCCTAGGTCCAGACGACCGCGTTGCAGTGCTTGAACCTCATGAACCTCTCGCAGCAAGCCCTGCATGCTTTGCAAAACTTCCTGCCCTCGCTCCAGCACCACTTTGCCGCAATCGGTCAGTTGCAATTGACGATGATCGCGGATCAGCAGGGGTTCGCCCAACTCATCTTCGAGCTGCTTGACCATCTTGCTGATGGTCGATTGCGTCACGTTCAGGCTCTGCGCAGCTTGCGTAAAGCTTTGATGTTTAACGGTTTCAATGAAGTATCGCAAGGATCGAATGTCCATGATGGGATGACCTTTTATCTATGACTTTTACGACTTCTTGGAAGTTATTTTATTCATTGTGGCGATGCTATGCTGGCTTTGTTCAAAAAACATAAACGCCTGTTGTCAGGGCGATTTCGGCTTTTTATCTCCGGCTTGTACAGCCCCTATTTTTAAAGCGTGATGTCGTTCTGTTGCGTGAAGATCTCGCCTGGCGCTTTCGGCCTTGGCTCCTTCCGAAAGCAACAGCAGGTAGATCAATGACACAGAGACAGGAGCACACGATGTTCAAGGATCGCATTCGTTCCCCCGAATTGGAAGGCAAAGTCATGACCGCTCAGGAGGCAACTGCCTTCTTCAAAGACGGGATGAATGTCGGGATGAGCGGTTTTACTCGCGCCGGGGACTGTAAGGTCATGCCGCGTGCCTTGGCCGAGCGCGCCCAGACCGAGCCATTAAAACTGAATGTGGTAACTGGCGCTTCGCTGGGTAATGATAGCGATGGCTTGATGGCAGAGGCCGGTATTCTGGCCCGCCGCTCGCCGTTTCAAGTGGATTCGGTGTTGCGCCGTCATATCAATGAAGGCAAGGTTCTGTTTACCGACCAGCACTTGTCCCTGACTGTGGAGCACATGCGCTCGGGCAACCTGCCTGCCATCGACATCGCCGTCATTGAAGCGGTTGCCATTACTGAAACGGGCGCGATTGTGCCAACGACGTCGGTAGGTAATTCGGCCAGCTTTGCCCAGCAAGCCAAACAAATCATTGTTGAGCTGAACCTGAGCATGCCGGTGGAGATGGAAGGCTTGCACGATATCTATGTGCCTGAGGCCCGCCCCAATCGCCAGCCTATTGAACTGACGGATGTGGACCAGCGTATTGGCAGCACCGCCATTCAGGTGGATCCCTCCCGCATCGTGGGTATTGTGGTAACGGACGCGTTGGACAGCCCCTCCAGTGTGCTGCCGCCTGATGAAGAAACCCAGGCGATTGCCGGTCATATTATCGAGTTTCTGAAAGGCGAGGTGGACGCTGGCCGCATGAGCCACTCCTTGCTACCCCTGCAGGTGGGTATCGGTACGATTGCCAATGCCGTCACTTATGGCCTGCTGGATTCTCCCTTTACCGACCTGAAAATGTATTCGGAAGTCTTGCAGGACAGCGCGATTGCCATGCTGGACTCGGGTCAGTTGAGCTTTGCCTCGGCGTCGTCCTTGACTCTGTCCGCCCCCAAGATGGCGCAGTTCCTGGAAGGCCTGGAAAATTACCGTGACAAGTTGGTGCTACGTCCACAGGAAATCAGTAATCACCCAGAGTTGGTACGTCGCCTGGGCATCATCGCAATCAACACGGCCCTGGAATTTGATATCTACGGCAATGTGAACTCCACGCATGTCTGTGGCACCCATATGATGAATGGCATTGGCGGTTCCGGCGACTTCGCCCGTAATGCGCACCTGTCCATTTTTGTCAGCAAGTCTGTTGCCAAGGATGGCGCCATCTCCAGTGTGGTGCCGATGGCTTCGCACGTAGACCACTGCGAGCACGATGTGGCCGTGCTGGTTTCCGAATGGGGCCTGGCGGATTTGCGAGGGCTGGCTCCCCGTGAGCGTGCCCGCGTGATCATCGAGAAATGTGCCCACCCTGACTACCGTCCCGCTTTGTTGGACTATGTTGAACGCGCCAGCCAGCGTGGCGGTCATACGCCCCACATCCTGGAAGAGGCCCTGTCCTGGCACGTTCGTTTCCAGCAGGAAGGCACGATGAAACAGGAGCAGTTCCAGAACCAGGAACTTGTTACTGCGTAGTCCATCAGGTCTGGTAATGCGTCGCCGAGTCAGTCCGGCAGCGTAGACCTTACAAGCTGACCTGATCGCCCCTGGCACTCCACCCGTGCCAGGGGCATTTTTTTAGGGCTAAAATTGCCGATTCTGCTGCGTTTAGCGAGGCCGGTGTGCTTGAACAAATCGGTGTAGTCAATTTTTGGGCCTTTGTGGTGGGCACGGTGTTTATCGTGCTATTGCCTGGGCCCAATTCCTTGTATGTCTTGGCCAGTGGTGCCGGACATGGTGTGCGTGAAGGCTATAAAGCAGCCTTGGGCGTTGTCGTGGGCGATGGCATCTTGATGACCTTGACCGCCTTGGGCGCTGCCTCGCTACTTAAGACGCTGCCCATGTTGTATACGGGTATACGTTGGCTGGGTGCGGCCTATTTGTTGTATTTGGGTGTGCGGCTGTTGCAGTCGGCCTTCAGGCAAGGTGGTTCGGTGCAGTCTGTAGATACGCGTTTGCGTCACGAAACGCGCTTTCGCAAGGCCTTGCTCTTGAGTTTGTTGAATCCCAAGGCCATCTTGTTCTTCCTGTCTTTTTTCGTGCAATTTGTGGACCCGTCCAAGGGGCATACGGGCCTGGCCTTTATGTTGCTGGGTCTGGTGGTGGAGCTGATCAGTATTTGTTATTTGTCTTTGCTGATTTTTGGCGGTGACCGCCTGGCAGGAATTTTCCGACGTCATCAGCGTCTGTCCCGTATGGGCAATGGCTCGGTGGGGCTACTGTTCATGGGCTTTGCAGCCCGGATGATCAGCGACTAAGCCAGCCGCTTCAGAGCGCAGCAGTTCTGACAGCACTTATTTATCAGATTTAAGGAAAACACCATGAGTAGCAAAATCCGTGTCGGTATTGCAGGTTACGGCAATTTGGGGCGAGGCGTAGAGCTGGCCCTGGCACAAAATCCGGACATGGAACTGGTCAGCGTTTTTACGCGTCGCGATCCTGCTTCCTTGCAACTGCAAAGTGCAGGCGTGCCCGTGCGCGCCCTGGACCAAATCGAACAGTATCGTAATGATATTGACGTGTTGATTCTCTGTGGTGGTTCTAAAAACGATCTGCCCGAGCAGGGGCCGGCCCTGGCGCGCTGGTTCACCACGGTAGACAGCTTTGACACCCACGCTCGTATCCCTGAGTACTACGCGGCTGTCGATGCGGCGGCTCAAGGTGCTGGCACCACGGCGCTGATTGCGGTGGGTTGGGACCCAGGCCTGTTCTCGCTCAATCGTCTGTATGGTGAATGTGTCTTGCCCGTTGGCCAGACCTACACCTTCTGGGGCAAGGGTTTGAGCCAAGGTCACTCTGATGCCATCCGCCGTGTGGCTGGTGTAGCCGGTGGCGTGCAATACACCCTGCCTATCGAGGCAGCGGTACAACGCGTGCGTAACGGTGAGGAGCCTGAACTTAGCACCCGCGAAAAGCACAAGCGTCAGTGTTTTGTGGTGTTGGAGCAGGGCGCGGATGCCGATACCGTGCGAGAAGCGATTGTCACCATGCCTGACTACTTTGCAGACTACGACACCGAAGTGAATTTCATTGACGCTGAAACGCTGGCTCGTGACCACGCTGCCATGCCACACGGTGGTTTTGTGATTCGTAGTGGCCAATCAGGTTCGGGGTCGCAGCAGGTGGTGGAGTACGCGCTGAATTTGGGCAGCAACCCGGAGTTCACCTCTAGCGTGCTGGTCGCATATGCTCGTGCCGCCTACCGCATGAACAAGAGCGGTCAGATCGGTGCCCAGACTGTCCTGGATGTCGCTCCAGGCCTGCTCTCGCCCAAGTCGCCCGCACAGTTGCGCAAAGAGCTGCTGTAAGCTCAGTGCCGCCGTACCGGCCCGGTTCAGCCCGTCTGATCCGGGCCATTTGTCTTGTTTGATTTCAGGTGAATGATTCGGTGCGCCAATAAAGGGTAAAATAGCGCCCACTTCTTATTATTTTGAGTATTCTCATGCGCTTACTGATCGCACTATTGTTGCCGTGGTTAGGTTTTTTCACGATTGGTCGTCCAGTGGCGGGTATTATTTGCCTGATCCTGCAGTTGACCCTTATCGGATGGATCCCTGCCGCGATTTGGGCGGTATATGCTCTTAGCCAATACAAGACTGATAAGAAAATCGAGCAAGCCCTGGGCAAGCGGTAAACCCCGAGCTTTTCTTTTTCTACGTCTGAGCAGGCCATAATGCGCTTGCTCAGACGTTTTATATTTTTTTGCTGATACAGCCATGACCCCATCGTCTCCCGTGGGCCATTCTTCTGAGTCCGGTGAGCAAACGGTATCCGTAGATCCCGAGGCTGTGCCACGCCTGGAGCTTCGTCACATCACCAAGGCTTACCCGGCAGTGGTGGCCAACGACAATATTTCCTTGTCTATTCTGCCGGGGCAAATTCATGCCGTGCTGGGGGAGAATGGCGCGGGCAAGTCCACCCTGATGAAGATCATCTATGGGGTGATCAAACCGGATCAGGGTCAGATTCTGTGGGATGGCCAGCCTGTTCAGATCAGCAGCCCGGCTGCAGCCCGACAATTGGGCATTGGCATGGTGTTCCAGCATTTTTCCTTGTTTGACACCCTGACGGTCACGGAAAACATTGCATTGGGTCTGCCTGCTTCCACCAATATGCACGAGCTGGCGGGGCGCATTAGCGAGACTGCCAGCCAGTATGGGCTGGATCTGGACCCGCAACGTCACATTCACACCTTGTCCGTGGGCGAGTGCCAGCGAGTGGAAATTGTGCGGGCCTTGCTGGGCAAGCCCAAGCTGCTGATCCTGGATGAACCCACGTCAGTGCTGACGCCGCAGGCGGTGCGCCGTTTGTTCGGCACTCTGCGCCAGTTGGCCGCCGAGGGTTGCAGCATTGTTTATATCAGTCACAAGCTCGATGAAATCCGCGAACTTTGCCATGCCTGTACGGTCATGCGCATGGGCAAGGTCACGGGTTATTGCGATCCTCGCGAGGAAACCACGGCCAGCCTGTCACGTCTGATGATTGGTGCCGAGCCCCAGTCTCTGGGTGAGCGCAGCACCCAGCAAGGCGGTACGCTCTTGCAGGTACGTAATCTGCAGTTGAGCAAATCCCATCCTTTTGCCTGTGAATTGCAGGATGTCAGTTTTGATCTGCACCAGGGTGAAATTCTGGGGGTGGCCGGTATTTCCGGTAATGGTCAGCAGGAGTTGCTGGCGGCTTTGTCGGGTGAAGATACCCGTGCGCAGGCAGACATGATTTTGCTGGACGGTCAGGCGATTGCCCAACGCGATGCGGCTTGGCGACGAGATCAGGGCATGGGCTTCGTCCCTGAAGAACGCTTGGGACGCGGTGCTGTGCCGGAATTGTCATTGGCTCAAAACCTGTTGCTGTCTCATCAAAACCCGGAAACGGTAAAACGGGGTTTTCTGCGCTTTCCCAGTATCCGCCGTCTGGCGGGCGGGATTATCAAGCGTTTCCGCGTCAAGGCCTCCAACGAGCAGGCCGCTGCCAACAGCCTGTCGGGCGGGAATCTGCAAAAGTACATTATTGGCCGTGAGGTCACCCGTCAGCCGCGCATTCTGGTCATTGCCCAGCCCACCTGGGGTGTGGACGTAGGGGCTGCCGCCCAGATCCACGCCGAGTTGCTGGCCCTGCGCGATGCGGGCTGTGCCTTGCTGGTCATCTCTGAAGAGCTGGATGAATTGTTTGCGATTGCCGATCGCCTGATTGTTATCTCCAAAGGTCGTATGTCTCCCTCTATTCCCGTGGCGCAAGCCAGTGTTGATCAGATTGGGCAATGGATGAGCGGTTTGTGGGAGGAGGGCGAGCATGTTCAGGCTTGAGACTCGTGCCACGTCCTCTACCTTGATGGCCTGGTGTTCCCCCTTGCTGGCGGTTTTGCTGACCATGGTTGTTGCCGGCACCTTGTTCTGGTCGCTGGGTAAAAATCCTTTGGCGGGTTTGAACGTATTTTTTCTGGAGCCTTTGCGTGACCTGAATGGGTGGGCCGAGGTAGGTGTCAAGCTGATTCCTCTGCTGCTGATTTCTGTTGGTCTGGCGATCTGTTTCCGGGCCAATATCTTCAATATCGGGGCGGAAGGGCAGTTAGTGATAGGCGCTTTGGCAGCCGGGGCTTTTGTTCTGCAAGTAGACAATGGCGAGAACGGCGGCTTTTTTCTGATTAGCATTGCCCTGGCCTGCGGCATGCTCGGTGGTATGGCTTGGGCGGCGATCGTGGCGCTCCTGAAAGATCGCTTCAATGCCAATGAGATTCTGGTGTCCCTGATGCTGGTGTATGTAGCCCAGCATTTGCTCAGTTACCTGGTGCACGGCGCCTTGCGTGACCCTGACGGCTTTGGTTTTCCGCAGTCCAGTCTGTTTTCCGATGGGTTCCTGTTGCCTGCCGTCTTGCCGGGTACGCGTTTGCATACCGGTATTGTGCTGGCGCTGATTGCCTCGGTTGCCGCATGGCTTTTTCTGACACGCAGCATGGCCGGTTTCCGCTTGCGAGTGGGCGGTATGGCTCCATTGGCAGCCCGTTACGCTGGTTTTTCCTCCCGTAAAGCCTTGTGGAGCTCTTTGTTGATTTCGGGTGCGCTGGCTGGTCTGGCCGGTGCCGCAGAGGTGATGGGGCCAGTTGGACAACTGACTCCCTCGATTTCTCCTGGCTATGGTTTTGCGGCCATTATCGTGGCCTTTGTGGGGCGACTGCACCCACTAGGACTGATTTTTTCCTCTTTTGTGATGTCCTTGCTGTATATCGGTGGGGAGTTGGCCCAAAGTCGCTTGGGCCTGCCCAATGCAATTACCGGCATTTTCCAGGGCATCCTCTTGTTTTCCTTGTTGGCTTGTGACGTGTTCATCACCAAGCGTTTGGTCTGGAGAAAGTAATGGACGCGATTGCACCTTTGCTAGCCGCAACCATCAACGCAGGCACCCCCTTGCTTCTGGCAGCCTTGGGTTTGCTGATCAATGAAAAGTCGGGCGTCATCAATCTGGGCTCGGAAGGCATGATGCTGATGGCCGCCATTGTGGGCTTTGCTGTGGCCGTGCAAACAGGTAGCCCGGCATTGGGCTTTGTGCTGGGTGCTGTTGTGGGGGCCGTGATGGCCGCTGCCTTTGCTTGGCTGACGGTCTGGCTGGGGGCCAATCAGGTGGCTTGTGGCTTGGCCTTATCGCTCTTTGGGGTTGGGGCCTCGGCCTATATCGGCCTGCCTTTCACCGGCAACTCGCTGACTGTCACCAAGCTGTCCATTCCAGTTTTGAAAGACATTCCGCTGATCGGGCCAGCGTTCTTCCAGCAACACTATATGGTGTATGTGTCCTGGGTGCTGTGTATTGCCGTAGCCTGGTTTCTGGCTCGTACGCGGTCTGGCTTGGTCTTGCGCGCCGTGGGTGAATCACCTGCCTCGGCCCATTCGCTGGGTTACAACGTGCGCTACATTCGCCTGGGTGCCCTGATGTTTGGCGGTGCCTGCTGTGGTCTGGCCGGTGCCTTCATCTGTTTGGTCTACACACCCATGTGGGTAGAGAATATGGTCGCCGGGCGTGGCTGGATTGCCCTGGCACTGACGACCTTTGCAACCTGGCGTCCCTGGCGCGTGATGCTGGGTGCTTACTTGTTCGGTGGGGTCACGATCCTGACCTATCATGCGCAGGCTCTGGGTGTTCCGGTGGCCTCGCAATTGCTGGCCATGATGCCGTATCTGGCCACGATTATTGTGCTGGTTTTAATTTCTCGAAACGCTAACTGGATCAGGTTGAATATGCCTGCATCGCTTGGCAAAAACTTCAATCCCAACAACTAGAGGACAGACATGACTGGAAACTTTATGCGCAAGGCCCTGATGGCCGCTGCCATCGCTTCCCCCCTGGCCGCCTTGCCTGTGTCCGCTCAGGCAAACGATCAAGAACCCCTGAAAATCGGTTTTGTGTATGTCAGCCCTATCGGTGAAGCCGGTTGGACCTGGCAGCAGGATATTGGCCGTCTTCAAATGGAAGAGGCCCTCAAAGGCCGTGTGGTCACTCAGTACGTGGAAAACGTGCCTGAAGGTGCTGACGCAGAGCGCGTGATTCGCGATCTGGCCCAGCAAGGCAACAAGCTGATCTTCACCACCTCCTTTGGCTACATGAACCAGACGCAGAAAGTGGCCAAGCAGTTTCCAGACGTGAAATTCGTCCACTCCACGGGCTACAAAACAGCACCTAACGTGGCGACCACTAACGCCCGTTTCTACGAATCCCGTTACCTGGCGGGTGTGCTGGCGGGCAAGATGACCAAATCCAATGTGGTCGGTTATGTGGGTGCTCATCCCATTCCTGAAGTGTTGCAAGGTATCAATGCTTTCGCCATCGGTTTGAAGAGCGTGAACCCCGAAGCCCAGGTGCGCGTGGTGTGGGCCAATAGCTGGTACGACCCAGGTAAAGAACGTGATGCGGCTGTCACTTTGTTGGGTCAGGGCGCAGACGTGGTGACTCACCACACCGACTCCACTGCCACCGTGCAAGCGGCGGAAGAAGCGGGCAAGTACGCGATTGCCTACCACTCCGACATGAGCAAGTTCGGTCCTAAAGCCCAACTGGCTGCTGTGACTCACCACTGGGGTGACTACTTCACTCGCAAAGCCACTGAGGTTCTGGATGGCAAATGGCAGAACGACAGCACCTGGGGTGGCCTGAAGTCCGGTATGGCTGCGTTGGAAGGCTTCGGTCCCGAAGTGCCCGCTGACGTGAAAGAGTTTGTTCTGGCCAAGCAGGCCGAGATCGAGGCGGGCACGCTGCAACCTTTTGCCGCACCCATCAAGGACAACGACGGCAAGGTACGTCTGGAATCCGGTTTTCTGGATGACGATGCGCTGAACCGCATGGATTACTACGTGGAAGGCGTGGCCAGCAAACTGCCCAAGCAGTAAGCTGCCCCGCAGTCTGTAGATAAACAAAGCCCCTTGTCGGATTTTCCGACAAGGGGCTTTGTTATAGGTGGACTGTGCAGCTTTTCAGGCTGTTGCCTGGCTCAAGTCTGCGTTTGTTCGGTATTTGTTCCGGGTCTGGCTTGTCATCCGTTCAGGAAGACAAGGCTGACGCACAGAGCTGAAATACAGAGCCAGAATACAGAGTCGACCTGCAAAATCGATCTATGGAACCGACCTCAGAACTATGCTGCCTGTGCAGGCCGCTTGCGTCCCAAGCGCGTGGATGCTCGCATCCAGCGTAGCGTCATCAGTACGGCAACCACAGACAAGCCTGTCACCAGCCCGATCCAGATTCCTACCCCGCCCATATTGAATTGGAAGGCCAGTAAAGCGCCTGTAGGAACACCCAGCACCCAATACCCTAGCAAGGCCAGCAACATGGGTATGCGTGTGTCATGCAGGCCACGTAGCATCCCCGCAGCGACAGCCTGGGCACCATCACTAATCTGGAATAGCGCCGCCAGTGCCAGGAAGGTAATGGCTAACTGGATAACTGCGTGGTTTTCAGCGACATCCAGATCCAGGAATAGGCCAATCAGGGTCAAGGGGGCGAACCAGAAGACCAGTGCCGCCAGCCCCATAAAGCCTACTCCCAGAATGTAGGAAATCCAGCCAGCGCGGCGGGCGCTCAACGGATCGACACGGCCTGCGGCTAATCCTACGCGTATGGTGGCAACCTGGCTGAAAGCCAAAGGAATCATGTAAGACACTGCACAAATCTGCATGGCAATCGCGTGCGCGGCCAGATCAGATTGCCCCAGCACGCCCATCATCATGACGGCAGCATAAAAGACCAGGGTTTCCAGGGTGAAGGTAATCGCAATGGGAATACCCAGCACCCACATTTTCCACAGACGCTTGAAACTCCATTGCCAGGCCTCGTTGAACAGGTAGTAGCGTCTAAAACGTGGGTCGCGCAGCACGATCCAGCTTAACGCCGCGAACATGAACACGCTGGATACGGTTGTAGCCAGGCCCGCGCCTGCCAATCCCATGGCAGGCAAGCCCAGATTGCCAAAGACCAGGAGCCAGCCCAGTACGGCATTGATGCCAATAGCCGTAATGGCCACTGCCAAGGTCCATCCGGGCTTTTCCATGGCGGCCAGAAATGAGCGCAGCACGATATAACCCAGGTAAGGCAGCAGGGCCCATTGCAGGGTATGCATATAGGTCATGGAGCGCGCCGCGACAACAGGATCTTGGCCCATCATCAGCAAGATGTGCTCGGCATTCCATAGCACAATCCAGGCAGGCAGGGTAATGAGTAAAGCGGTCAGCAATCCGTGGCGAATGATTTGCTGGGATTCGCGTACATTGCGCAGTCGCCGTCCCAGCGTAGTGGCCAGCATGGGAACGACAGCCGATACCAGCCCCATACTGAAAATCATGAAAGCTTGATACAGGCTGGCAGATAGAGATCCGGCGGCTAGCTCATCAGGGCCAAGGCGACCCATATAAATCATGTTCGTTGCCAACAGGCTGATTTGCGCCAGATTTGTCAGAATCAGAGGGCCGCCCAAGCGCAAGGACGATTGCAGCTCCGCCAACCAGAGCTGGGTCGAGCCGGGAGTGTGAGACGTTGCAAACATGGTTTATTGGGGGCGAGGTAAAGACCAGGTACTGATCACCTGTGCAACAGGTGGGCCACCGTTGGCCGGTTCCAGCAGCACATCGCCCGCGCAGGTGCGGCCTGTCTTGTGAATCCGGGCGTGCGCCATAATATCGCCGGGCGGGGCTTTGCGTAGGAAGTTGATGGTCAGGCTAGAGGTGACGGCATCCGGGTTGCCGGTGGCACCGACCACAGCGGCATACAGGGCCAGATCAGCCAGCCCCATCAGCATGGGGCCTGCCACCATGCCACCCATACGTTGGTGGGCATTGCGCTCGGGCAAGCGCAAACAGGCGTTGTCGTGGCCAATGTGCACAACATCAATACCCAGAACGGCCGCAAAGGGATGTAGACGTTCTAAAAGATCACGAAACTGAACGATATCGATTTTGGGTTCGGGTGCAGTGTGTGTGCTGGTCATGACGTCGTCACTGAAAAGAAGGCCGTTGTAAGAAAGGCAGACTGGCTGGTACTGTATCAGATCGCCTCGAGTATCGGGGTAGCGAGGCGGCAGGCTGTTCAGGGCTGAACCTATTCCAATCGATCAAAAAGAAGCGAGGAGCATCATGAAACGCAGCGCAGTTGTTCTAGGCTTAAGTGTGCTGGCTTTGACTAGCACCGTGATGGCACAGGGGCATGCAGGTCATGGCACGCCCGAACCGGTACGCGCCTTGAGCACGCAGGTCCATGCCAGCCAATGCTGGGTGCGTATGCTCCCGGAGCCTGCGCCTTCGGCTGCGTATCTGGAGCTGGAAAACAAGGGCGAGCAGAGCGTGGCTTTGATGGGGGCCAGCACCTTGTCGTTTGGACATGCGATGCTGCATCAGACGACCGAACACCAGGGTATGTCACGTATGTCGCATACCTCCGAGGTGGAGATTCCTGCAGGTGGCACATTACGTCTGAAGCCCGGTGATTTTCATGTGATGCTGGGGCAGGCCAAAGAAGATCTGGCGTTGGGCGAACGCATAATTCTGAGCCTGCATTTGTCTGACGATACACAGGTCCAGGCCGAGTGCGAACTGCGTCCCGCCAAGACACAGGGTTACTGATTCAGACTGGCACTTTCATATAAAAACTGGCCGTATCGGCACAGCCCTCCAAAAGTCTGGATGGCTGCCTAACTTGCAGGGGAGCGTTCAAGCAAGTGGTCAGTTTTGTTTTCGTGCTCAGGCTGGCAACGCTGTCAACACAGCCTGGTTGAACGCCTTGGGATTGGCCAGATTCATGCCATGGGCTGCCAAAGGAATGCGGTGCAACTGGTCTTCACGCCGGTGCTGACGAATGATGTCCATGCAATGGTGGTAACGCGTGGGGCTGTTCTCGCCCGTGATGAAGCTCAAGGGGGCATTCATCTGCTTGAGCCATTCCAGATTCGGGCCCTGATTGGGCTCTCGCTGCTGATCCAGCATGGTGTGGGCATTGTCTTGAATCATCTCGCGGAACCAGCGCGTCATTTGCTTCCAGGTCCCTGAACCATTGACCGTATCCACAAACAGAGCCATGGCACCATCACGGTCACCCTGTTCCAGGCGTTCGGCAACTTGCTGGAACAAAGGGGCGTACGAATAAGCTCCGGGAGTTGGAAAGCCGGGGTCTGCCAAGGTCAGGCTGGCCACTTGCTCGGGCATTCTTTGAGCCAGCAGCAGGGCGACATGACCACCGCGAGAATGCCCCACGATATGTACTTTCTCATCAGGAATATGCTGATCCAGCAGGGCCTGCAAGTCTTGGGCGTGTTGCGCCGTGCTGAAGTTGCCGGGGCTGGGTGCTCCGGGCCAGTAGGAGCGCAGGCTGGGGGCCAGAACCCGATATTTGGTAGCAAAGGCGGGGATCTGCCAGCGCCAGTAGCGCCAATCGCACAGGGAACCGTGGATCAGCAAGACGGGGGCGCCTTGTCCCTGATCCACAAAGGTGTGGCGATAGCCTTGTACGGTCAGCTCAAGCGTGGAGAAGTTGGCAAAAGGGTTTGTCATGGCAAGCAGTAGAGGTCAGGCAAGGATGGGTCACCTGAAAAAAATAGACCGGGTCTGAGCCCGGTCCTTGTGGCATTACGTGCTGGATGATTATTCCAGCAATTTCAAGCGGCTGCGCGCGGTCTCGGCTGCTTCAGATTGCGGGTAGTCTTTGACGATACGCTGCAAGGTGGTTTTGGCACCGCTCAAATCGTTCAGTTCGATCTGGCTGGACGCCGTTACCATCAGAGCGTCAGCCGCGCGTGGGCTTTGCGGGGACGCCTTCACAAAAGCCTGAAGCTTTTGAATGGATGTCTTGAAGCTTTTGATGGCATACAGGCTGCTGCCTTCGTAAAAGCGCACCTCGTCAGCCAGAACGCTGGAGGGGTAAGCGGCCAGAAAACCGGCAAAAGCATCGGCGGCGGGTTTGTATTGGCCGGCGCGGTAGGCGTCCATCGCGCTGTCAAACACGGCTTGTTCTTGTGGATCAGCAGCATGGGGGCTTTGTTGACCGGGTGCTGCATTATTGCCCAGGCCTTGGCCACTGGCTTGCCAGCTCAGTTTTTCAACCTGACCACGCAGCGAGACAACTTCCGCGCGCAAAGTGTCAATTTGGTCAGCCAGTTGCAGGCGAGCCTGGGTGTTTTGCTCATGCATCTGACGAATTTGCTGACGCAGCTCCAAAATGGCGCGTCGGGCCTCGTCATCGGCAAAGGCCTTGGCCGGCAGGCTGGCGAATAGGGCGGCCGCTGCGAACAGGGCAACAGTCGCAAGACGAAAAGGCTTTTTATAAGCGTGCATAATGAAGTCCGTTAAAAAATGTGCATCCGCAATGTGCAGGCTCTTTACCTGCCGGTTTGCCCTGTGTTGGGGGCTGCGTACCGGCTTGGTAAGTCCGCTGTCCAGCATAACGAATTTTCAGTGGATCGGGCGTGCCGCCGATAAAAAACGCCGCGGCGTTAACAACCGCCACGGCGTCGGAACCACTTGGTCGATACAGAAATTATCGTTGGTAAACGATGTCTGCGCGACGGTTTTCGGCGTAATCAGCTTCGGTGTTACCCAAGGCTTTTGGACGCTCTTTGCCAAAGCTCACTGCTTCGATCTGGCTGTTGCTCACGCCCAGCAGACCCAGCATACGTGCAACGGCGTCGGAACGACGCTGACCCAGAGCCAAGTTGTACTCAGCACCACCACGCTCGTCGGTATTACCTTCGATGCGTACGGTTTGCTGAGGATGGCTGCTCAGGTACGAGGCGTGCATTTCTACCAGGCCACGGTACTGCGCGTTCACAACGTAGCTGTCGTAGTCAAAATAGACGGAGCGTTGTTGTGCCAGTGGGCTTTGAGGATTGAAAGGGTCCATGATCTGGCCTGCGCTGGCAGAGTCTGATCCAGTACCGCCGGTTGAGCCGGAGCCGGATTGATCCAAAGGCACCGAGCTGCAAGCAGCAAGGGTTACAGCCATGGCGGCGAGGGTAAGACTTTTAAGAATGCGCGAGCTCATTTGAATTCCTTTTGAAAAAGAGTCACACAGGATGTCAGTTGGTAAATGGTCCCCAGGTGGGTTCGCGTACTTTGCCATTCAATGACGAGAGGGTCTGACGAACGCGACCGTCCACGGATGTGACAGCTAGGACACTGCGCCCCCCCTGAACAGAACTATATAAGATCTGCATCCCATTAGGGGCGAAACTCGGAGACTGATCGTCGGGACCTGTCGTCAGCAGTTGCTCAGACCCTGATGCCATATCTTGAGTGGCAATTCGGAAAGCACCGTTTCTGCGTGTGACGTATACAAGCCTAGTACCGTCCGCAGAGACCTCCGGTGAAATATTGTAACTCCCGTTGAAGGTAATGCGTTGTGCGTCGTTCCCTCCCAGGCTGACTTTGTAAATATTGGGTGCGCCACCACGATCGCTCACAAATACAAGGGAGTTGCCATCAGGCGTAAAACTCGGTTCAGTATCGATCAGGGGCGAACGCATCACACGACGCAAGCCCGAACCGTCTGCATTTAGCGTGTAAATCTGCGAAATACCGTCTCTGGAGAGCACAACAGCAAGCTGATTGCCATTGGGAGCCCATGCGGGACTACTGTTGTTGCCTTTGAAATTGGCCAGAGGTTCACGATGGCCAGTGGCCAAAGTTTGCACATATACAACAGGTTTATCGTTTTCAAAGCTCACATAAGCCAGTTTTTTACCGTCAGGAGACCAGGCTGGCGAGATGATTGAGTGTCGAGAACGCAACATTACCTGTGGATTTTGTCCGTCGGCGTCAGCAATTTGTAACTCATAGTTGTTGCCTGTCTGCAACACATAGGCCAAGCGTGTCGAAAAAACTCCCCGTACGCCGGTGATTTTTTCGTAGATACGGTCGGCGATCTGGTGGGAGATGCGACGTAATTCTTTCTCGCTGCCCGCAAACGCCACCCCATCCAGTTGGGTTTGACGAACGGAGTCCACCAGGCGATAGCTGATGGAGTACTGCCCGCCGGTCTGGGCAACCGAACCGTAGGCCAGGTAATCGGCACCTCGGTTGCGCCATTCGTCGTAGGCAATCGTGCTTTCTGCATTCAGACCAGCACCGGTGGCATTGATCAATTGGAACTGACCCGAACGGGTCAAGTCGGCGCGGATGACTTCGGCCAAGGACTGGCTGGCTGGGTTATCAGCAAAATCGGCGATCGCGATGGGGTACTGGGTAGCACCCACACCCGATATATCAACCCGCAGTTGGGCCTGGGCCGGTTGGCTGGCGAACATGCCAGCAGCCAGGGCAAACGCTCCAGTGGCCGTGGCGCGCCAATGACGACCTAAGGTCGCCAGGGCAGGGGTAGCGGCGGTCATTATGCAATCTCCTGATTAATCGAACATGCGGTATTCGCCATCAATATACGATGGATACTGCCCGCTAGGCGGTTTGGGGAAAGGGCTGCAACGGGCAAGACCCTTGGATACGGCATCATCGAACAGAGCGATGCCGGACGATCGTTTGATTTGAACGCGGTTGGGGGTGCCATCGGCATTCAGGTCCACGCGGTACTGCAGCGTAGGGTTGCCGCGCACTTCGGAGCGGGCAGGGGTGCGGTAGACCACACCAGGCTGCACGCAAGCACGCACCTTGGCGGCATAGCCACCGTCACCACCGCCGCCGCCGGTCTGGTTGCGATCTGCGGTACCACCAGGACGACCTGGGGCGCCTTCACGCATGGCTCGACGGAATGCTTCTTCCTTGGCCTTGCGTTCGGCATCCGCCTTGGCTTTGGCGGCCGCAGCAGCGCGAGCCTTCCGTTCAGCGTCCGCTTTGGCTTTGGCCTCGGCGTCTGCCTTGGCCTTGGCTTCCGCATCTGCTTTGGCCTTGCGCTCGGCCTCAGCCTTGGCTTTGGCGTCGGCCTCTGCTTTGGCCTTGCGTTCGGCTTCCGCCTTGGCTTTGGCTTCAGCCTCGGCTTTTTCCTTGCGTTCCTGTTCCTGCTTTTCCTTCTGTTCGCGTTCGCGTCGTTCA
This sequence comes from Alcaligenes faecalis, assembly GCF_041521385.1. Classification (NCBI taxonomy): domain Bacteria; kingdom Pseudomonadati; phylum Pseudomonadota; class Betaproteobacteria; order Burkholderiales; family Alcaligenaceae; genus Alcaligenes; species Alcaligenes faecalis. The sequence continues at coordinate 3,176,606 of NZ_CP168006.1, forward strand.
GCGGCTAGCTTGTCCTGACGCTGTTTTTCCTGACGCTCCTGTTCCAGCTTTTCTTCACGTTCTTTTTGCTCGCGTTCCTTACGGGCTTGCTCCAAAGCAATCTCGGGATCGACTTCAGGTTCCGCAGGAGGTGTGACCGTTTCAGGCTCAGGAGGCGGTTCGGGTTCTGGTTCAGGCTGGGGTTCTGGCTCTGCGACCGGCTCAGGTTCAGGTTGTGGCTCTGGCTCTGGCTCGGCCTCGGGGGCCTCGGGATCGGCATTGACGGCAGCGTCAGGCGCGACACCGTCCATCCACAATTCGACCTGCACCGCATTGGGTGTTTTGGGCGCAGCAGAAAAAAGGGCTCCCGCCAAAATGGCGAGCAGCAACAGCCCGTGCAGACCCAGGGCGATGAGCAAGCCGCGCCGATCTTCCTTTTGCTCAGGCGAGCGCAGCGCCTGATTGCGGGTATTGCGTGTTCTGTGCTTCATTCAGTTCAGGTTGTTCGCGCCGGATGGCAAGCACGCTATCCGGCCAGAGGTTATTGGCGAGCGTCAGGATCGCTGTTGCGATCGACGATCAGACCCAGGCGGTTGATGCCGTTGGAGCGCAACTCATCCATCAAGCTCATGACGGTCTCGTAGGGGACCTTGCCGTCGGCAGCAATGACAACCGGGCTGTCGGCCTGCATACGCGAGCGCACTTCGTTAAGCAATGTGGATTTCTCGATGTTCATGAACTCGGAGCCCGCATCGCGCAAGCGTATGGCCAGTTTTCCGTCCTTATCAACCTGGATTTCCACCGGCTTGGCAGGCACTTCGGAGGCTTGGCCTACCGAAGGCAATTCCACCAGACCGGGGGTAATCATGGGGGCAGTGACCATGAAGATCACCAGCAGCACCAGCATCACGTCGATATACGGTACGACGTTGATTTCATTTTTCATGCGCCGGCCATGACGGCCGGTGCTTCCACGCATCGATGGCATCAGTTCACCTGCCGCTGCAAGATGTTCAGAAATTCGTCGATAAAGCTGTCAAAGCGGATCGAGATTCGGTCCAGCTCGTTGGTAAAGCGGTTGTAGGCCACCACGGCGGGGATTGCGGCAAACAGACCGATGGCCGTGGCAATCAGGGCTTCGGCAATACCAGGGGCCACCGAGGCCAGGGTTGCCTGCTGCATGCCGGACAAACCGATAAAGGCGTGCATGATCCCCCAGACGGTACCCAGTAGCCCGATGTAGGGGCTGACCGAACCGGCAGAGGCCAGGAAGTTCAGATGTGTTTCCAGCGTATCCATTTCACGTTGATAGCTGGCGCGCATGGCACGGCGTGGACCGTCCAGCAGGGCAGGGCCCGAGCTTTGGCTGCGACGGGCCTTGATGAATTCGGTCATGCCGGCTTCAAAAATACGGGCCAAGGCTCCGTGTTCGGCACGCCGTGAGGAGATGGATTGCTGAAGCACAGCCAGATCACCACCCGCCCAGAAGTCGTCTTCAAAACGGCGGGTCTGTTCCAGCGTGCGTTTAAGTGCAGCCTTTTTACTAAAGATATAGGCCCACGAGAGAATCGAGATTCCCAGCAGGATCAGCATGACAAGCTGAACGGGAATACTGGCATCGAGAAGTAGCGAAATCAGCGACAGGTCGCTAGTAGCTTGCATGGTCAGTCCTGAACCTTTTCCAAAAGGGTACGTAAATCAGAGTCCAGCTTGCTTGGACGAAGCGTATTGGCGTCAACGCAAACAATTTGGATGGTGCTGTGGCATAACAGTTCCCCACCTCGCAGGGCACCTTGTTCAAAATGGATGGTAGCCGAACCTAACTGGGTAATGCGGCTGCGCACCGAGATCAAATCATCGAGCCTGGCTGGTTTGAGATATTGTATTTCAACCTTCTTGACTACGAGCAGGCGTTGATTCTGCTCGGCCACATCGGATTGGTTTACGCCCAAGTTCCTGAGCCATTCGGTGCGCGCACGTTCAAAGAATTTCAGGTAGTTGGCGTAATATACGATCCCCCCAGCATCGGTGTCCTCGTAATATACGCGAATATCAAGCCGAGCCTGGGTGTCCCACTTGTCAGTAAGCATGTCGTTCGTAAAAGAGTTTATGTTGACGGGCAGGGCATGGCCCATGGCCACCCCTGCTTGAAGTCTTTACAGCGTGGCCAGACGTTCCAGGCTGAGCTGGGCAATCTGTTCCACCGGCACCTTGGTGCTGCTGGCGTCGCGGCGAGCTTGCATTTCAACCATACCTTCTTTCAGGCCGCGCTCGCCGATAGTAATGCGCAGTGGCACACCAATCAGCTCCCAATCGGCAAACATGATGCCGGGGCGGGCGTCGCGGTCGTCCAGAATGACATCCACACCTTGCTCTTTGAGCTGGGTGTACAGATCAGTCGCAGTCTGACGCACAGCATCGCTTTTGGTAAAGCCGATCGGGCAGATCACCACTTCAAAAGGAGCCAGGGCGCGAGGCCAGATCATGCCGCGCTCATCGTGGTTTTGCTCGATGGCAGCCGCAGCAATGCGGCTGACGCCAATGCCATAACAACCCATTTGCATGACAGCAGGTTTACCATCAGTTTCCAAAAAGGTGGCGTTCAGCTTCCTGGAGTAAACATCGCCCAGGAAGAAAACGTGGCCCACCTCAATACCGCGCTGGATGGCCAGCTTGCCGCCTTCAGGGGCCGGGTCGCCGTGAACCACGTTGCGCAGGTCTGCCTTGATGGGCTCAGGCAGGTCACGACCCCAGTTCACGCCGGTGTAGTGATACCCCTCTTCGTTGGCGCCACAGACAAAGTCACTCATATTGGCCACAGTCAGATCGGCAATGACTTGCACAGGCTGGTGGGTGCCGATCGGGCCCAGATAGCCGGGTTTGCAGCCAAAAGTAGCCACAATTTCCTCTTCGCTGGCCAGGCGGTGGCCTTTTTCAAAGCCAGCCAGTTTGGAAACCTTGATGTCGTTGACTTCATGGTCGCCGCGAATCAGCAACAGGTACACCGTTGTCTTGGTTTGCTCGTCTTCCTCAAGGTCGGTTGCCACCACAACGGATTTGACGGTGGCAGTCAAATCCAGCCCCAGTTGCTGAGCCACCAGTTCGCATTTGGGGGCTTCTGGTGTGGCGGTCTTGACCAGGTCTTGACCAGGAGCGGCGCGCTCAGCCAGAAGACAAGGGGCAGGGGCCAACTCGATATTGGCGGCGTAGTCTGTGTCGGGGTTGTAGACCAGCAAGTCTTCGCCGGTATCGGCAATGACCTGGAATTCATGGCTGCGCGAACCGCCAATGGAGCCGGTATCAGCCGCTACAGCACGGAAGTCCAGACCTAGACGAGCAAAAATACGCATATAAGCGTCGTACATATTGTCGTAGCTGGCCTGAGCGTCTTCGGCGTTGCGGTCAAAGGAGTAGGCGTCCTTCATGGTGAATTCGCGGCCACGCATCAAGCCAAAGCGGGGACGACGCTCGTCACGGAACTTGGTTTGAATATGGTAGAAGTTGATGGGCAACTGGCGCCAGCTGTGGATTTCGTTGCGGGCAATGTCCGTGATCACTTCTTCGGAGGTGGGCTGCAGCACGAAGTCGCGCTGGTGGCGATCCTTGATTCGCAGCAGTTCGTCACCATATTTTTCCCAACGGCCCGACTCTACCCAGAGTTCGGCAGGCTGGACGACTGGCATCAGCAGCTCAATGGCGCCGGAGCGGTCCATTTCCTGACGGATGATGTTTTCAATCTTGCGCAGCACACGCAGGCCCATTGGCATATAGGTATAGATACCGCCGGCGGCTTTACGGATCATGCCGGCACGCGTCATGAGCTGGTGGCTGGCAACTTCGGCCTCGGTAGGCGCTTCTTTCAGGGTATTAATGTGATACTGGCTAGCATGCATGGTAGGGAACTCGTCAGGTACGTATAATCAGATCTAATTGTATTGAATTCGTTAGAGGTGGCCTATGTTAGATCGTGAAGGCTACCGTCCTAATGTCGGAATTATTCTCGTTAATCGCAAGAACGAGGTTTTTTGGGGCAAGCGTATTCGGGAACATGCCTGGCAGTTCCCGCAAGGCGGTATCAAATACGGCGAAACACCCGTACAGGCGATGTACCGCGAACTGCACGAAGAAGTGGGCTTGCTGCCAGAGCATATCCGTATATTAGGCCGGACGCGAGATTGGCTTCGCTACAACGTGCCCAATCATTTTGTACGTCGGGAGGCGCGTGGCCATTACAAGGGCCAGAAACAAATCTGGTTCCTGTTGCGGCTGGTAGGGCGAGACAGCGATGTCTGCCTGCGTTCTTCCTCGACGCCGGAGTTTGATGCCTGGCGTTGGAGTCAATATTGGGTGCCACTTGATTCAGTGATTGAGTTCAAGCGGGAAGTCTATCAGCAAGCGTTGAACGAGCTGTCGGATATTTTATTCCGACGGCGCCAGGAAAATCGTTATTTACGTCAGCGCCTGCAAAGCGCCGTTGATGCCGATACCGTAGACAGCAGGGATCATGCGCATATTATTGGTTGAGGACGAGTTGGAAATGGCCGCGTGGCTGGAGCGGGCCTTGGCGCAAAGTGGTTTTTTGCCCGATCCCGCTCATGATGCCCGAACGGCAGAAGGGTTGTTGACAGCGCATGAATATGATGCGGTTGTGATGGATTTGCGCCTGCCCGATAAACACGGGCTGGTGCTTTTGCGCGAGATGCGCGAGCGTGGCGATCACACGCCGGTGCTGATCCTCACCGCTCAAGGTGCCTTGCAGGACCGCGTTCGCGGCTTGAATCTGGGTGCTGACGATTTCTTGACCAAACCCTTTGCTCTGGAAGAGCTGGAGGCACGTCTGGCGGCGTTGGTGCGACGCAGCCGCGGCCGGGTGACCCCTGTGGTCAGCTGTGGTTCATTGGAGTACAACCCCGAAAGTCGGGCATTCATGCTGGACAATGTCATTGTGCATTTGACACCGCGTGAACATGCTGCTTTGTTGGTACTGATCAGCCGCTCTGGCATGCCGGTTGAAAAATCCCAGCTCTTTGCCCGCGTGTTCGAGCATGATAGCGATGCCAGCCCCGATGCCATTGAGGTCGTCTTGCACCGCTTGCGCAAGAAGCTGGCCAATAGCGATGTGCATATCGTGACGGTGCGCGGCCTGGGCTACATGTTGGAAGTGCTTGAGGCGGAATCCGGCGTCGCATGACAGCACCTTCCCCCCCCCCTGCCAATGCCTGGCAAGGCAGCTTGCGCTTTTGGCTGCTGGTCCTGCTGATACCGGGGGTGGTCGCCTTGCTGTTGTACGACAGTTGGGAAGATTACCGGGCCATGAACTCCGTCACGGAAAATGTGTACGACAGCGCCCTGCTGGAACCAGCCAAGGTGTTGGAGACCAGTGTAGAGTTCAATACTGATGGCAGTTTACGGATTGACCCGCCTTTTTATGCCCAGGTCATGCTGGAGTCCCGCCCTGGCAATCGCAAGTATTTCCGCGTTGAAGAAATTACCCCTTTGGTCCGTAACCTGGGGGGGGCCGATGCCAATCAATTAACAGGGCGTACCTTGCTCGGGATGGAAGGGCTGCCGCGTCCCTCTACTTTGGCCGATCATGAGGGTGTGCCGGTTTTTTACGATTCTTTTTTCCGTAATGACACCGTGCGTATGGTGGCCTTGTGGCGCGACCTTCATTATAAAGGCCAGCACAGACAGGTTCTGGTCATGGTGGGCGAAAGCCTGGATTTGCGCTTGCGTACACAGCAAGAAGCTTGGCGCGAAGGGATATTTCGCAACTTACGCATGTTGCTGTTCGCCGTGTTGCTGGTCTGGTTTGCCGTCGCCTGGGCGCTGCGCCCTTTACAGGCCTTGAGACAGGAAGTACGCAATCGCAGCGTGGACGACTTGCAGCCGTTGGACGAGCGTGATGTTCCGCGCGAAGTCGTGCCTTTGGTGCGCTCGGTCAATCACCATATTGAGTTGTATCGCTCCGTGCTGGATCGGCAGGCTCAGTTTCTGGCGGATGCCTCACATCAGTTACGCACTCCTTTGGCGATTATTCACACCCAGGCCCAATACGCTCGCCGCGAGCCGGATATTGAGCGTGTGCGGGAGTCCCTGGGGGCAATCATCAAGCAATTGGGACAGGCGACTCGTCTGACCGAGCAATTGCTTGCCTTGGCCCACGCCAGCCATAGCACCACCATGAGCCAGGGACAGGTCGATCTGGCCAGTTTGGGGCGCGAGGTGGTGCTGCAATATCTGCCCCTGGCGCGTGAGCATCGTCAGGACCTGGGCTGGATCGGGCCGGGTGAAGAGGGCGAGCAGGCACCTTTGTGGGTTTACGCCAGCGATGCCGAGATTCATGAGTCGGTCTCCAACCTGATTCACAACGCCATCAATCACGCCGGTAGTGGCAGTGCGATAACGGTTTCTGCCGGACACGATGACCAGCAGGCCTGGATCAGCGTGACGGACAATGGCATGGGCCTGGCAGCCAGCTTGCGTGAAAGTGTATTTGTACGTTTTGATCGGGGCGGGCCGGCACGCAAGGGCGGACGTGGTTCGGGTTCCGGCTTGGGCCTGGCCATTGCACTGGCTTATGCCGAGCGCAATGGCGGCACGATTGTGCTCACGGATGGTGAGCACAACGATATGGGCGGTTACGGCTTGAAGGCGACGCTACGTTTGCCCTTGATGCAGCCCGAAGCGCCAAAACCAGATAACTCCTGAGTCAATCGAGTCGCCAGCCACTGAGCCTATGACGCTGGGCTCCCTGCTGCACCAGATCCAGCTTGTTCAACATCCATTTCACGGTGAAGTCTGTTGGAAAGTCTTGGCTAGCATCGTCGGCCCTTCGGGTTTCATTGACCAGCAGCGGGCTGTGCCCTCGTTCAGGACAGGGTGCTTTAGTGCTTGTAGCCTTCGGGTAGGTGCTCTTGGCGCTGCCGGTCCGGTCTTTCGTTTATCGGGGGCGTAGAGCAGGCAAAGAGAAAGGCCTGATTTCGTGGAGAGACGAAATCAGGCCTTCTTGTTGACTGCGTGGTTTGAATGCCTCCTTTCAGAAGGAGCGTTCAAACCAGAGAACGGGTTGTGTCTTAGTCCTCTTCCACGAAAGTTTCATCGCGTTTTTTCTTGACTGAGGGCAGGGCCACAATTACCACCAGGATGGCGGCGAGAACCAGCAATGACAAGGACAGCGGACGAGTAACAAAAGTGGTGTAGTCCCCGCGGGACAGCAGCAGGGCGCGACGGAAATTTTCTTCCATCATGGGGCCCAAGACCAGACCCAGCAATAGGGGAGCGCCTTCACAACGCAGCTTGGACCAGACATAGCCAACAAAACCAAAGGCGGCGGTGACCAGAATGTCAAACACGTTGTAGTTCAGCGAGTACACCCCGACCGTACAAAACACCAGAATGGCCGGAAATAGCAGGCGGTAGGGTACTTTGAGTAGCTTTACCCACAGACCAACCAGTGGCAGGTTCAGAATGACCAGCATCAGGTTACCGATCCACATGGAGGCGATCAGACCCCAGAACAGTTCAGGGTGACTGGTCATCACTTGTGGGCCGGGCTGAATGTTGTGGATGGTCATTGCACCAATCATCAGAGCCGTCACGGCGTTACCGGGAATACCAAGGGTCAGCAACGGAATGAAGGAGGTTTGAGCGGCGGCGTTGTTGGCTGACTCTGGACCAGCCAATCCAGCAGGGTGCCCTTTACCGAAGCGTTCTGGATTTCTGGAGATCTTTTTCTCCAGTGTGTAAGACGCAAAGGAAGATAGAACGGCGCCACCACCGGGCAGGATTCCCAGGCAAGAACCCATGGCCGTGCCACGAACGACAGCAGGCCAGCACTCTTTAAATTCTTGTTTATTGGGGTATAGGCTGCCGACCTTGCCGGTAATTTCGACACGCTGATCGCCCAGCTCCAGATTGTTCATGATCTCCGAGAAGCCGAACACACCCATGGCCACGACGGCAAAGTCGATACCATCTTGCAGTTCGGGAATACCAAAGTCGTAACGGGCTACACCGGAGTTCACGTCGGTACCAACCATACCCAGCAGCAGACCCAACAGAATCATGCAGATGGCTTTGGGCAGAGAACCAGAGGCCAGCACCACCGCGCCCACCAGGCCTAACACCATTAATGAGAAATACTCGGCCGGTCCGAACTTGAAGGCGACTTCAGCCAAAGGCGGTGCGAAGGCCGCCAGCAAGATGGTTGCCACACAACCGGCAAAGAACGAACCCAGGGCAGCAATAGCCAAAGCGGCTCCGGCCCGGCCATTGCGTGCCATCTGGTGTCCGTCCAGCACCGTCACCACCGCCGAGGTTTCACCCGGCAAGGCAACCAGAATGGCGGTTGTGGACCCGCCATACTGAGCACCATAGTAAATGCCAGCCAGCATGATCAGGCCAGCCACTGGAGGTAGTACATAGGTGATGGGCAGCAGCATGGCGATGGTTGGCACAGGGCCAATGCCAGGCAATACGCCAATCAGGGTGCCCAGTATGCAACCGAGCAAAGCGTAGGCCAGGTTCTCCGGTGTGACGGCGACCGAAAAACCCAGCATCAGGTTGTCAAATAATTCCATATTCATTCACCCCCAATCAGGCCAGAAAACTTGGCCACAGGGGAAATACCAGCCCCAGGCCCTTGATGAATGCCAGCCAGACAAACAGCACCAGAAACACCGCTGCGCCCAACGCGATCGGCCAGCTAAATTCGTGGCTGGCAAAGCTGCTGATTACCACAAGCAGAAAAATAGAGGCGTACACCCCTAAGGAGTTAAGGGTCAGCCCGCACAGGACAACCGCGCCGATGATAACGAAGACAACTTTCCAGTTAAACTTCTCTATCTCTGTGCTTTCTGCTTTGGCAGACAGTGAGTTCAAGGTGACAACTGCCCCTAGCAAGCTCAGGCATACACCAAGCCAGAAGGGGAAGTAGCCGGGTCCCATACGGGCGGCGGTTCCCATCGAGTAGCTGGTAGCCCCGAGCGAGAAAGCGGCGCCCACCACCACGAACATGATCCCGGACCAGAAGTCCTGTTTATTTTTAATTTGCATAAGGTGGATTCTCCTTGTCTGCCTTGCGCATTGGTTTTCCTTTTTCCTGTGTCAGCTTGTTTATGGTGGAGCGGGCCCCACACTCTGCGTGTGCCGACTGCATTGAACAGAGGTGACGCATGGTAATGGAGCACTTGCAGACTGAAAACCCTGACTTGACCCTAGTTTTTAAGGGTTTTCCCTGTAAATCTGGGAATTTAGGGTTTTTTGGGAGCAAGTTCGATGGCTGATGGTCTGCTTTGAAAGAAGTTTGAAAGGTAATGGAAAGATGGGTGAAAGGTTATCATTAGTATGAAATTCCTCTACCCAGTAACGCTAGCAATGGTTTACGATAAGGCCCATGTTGCAAGATCTCGACTTTCTCGCTGACCGTATCGGTCAACTGGTAGAGCAATCTCGTCAGCTCAATGCTGAACGCGCTCAATTATTAGCTCGTCTGAAAACTCAGGATGCCGAGCTGGACGCCTTGCGCCAGCAGAATCGGCGTCAACAGGACGAGTTCGAGTCCCTGTCCACCGGCGTTGCTTCGCATCAGCGTCAGTTGGATGTGGTGCAGCAACAAGCACAAGCCGATCAGGCGGAGCTGAAAAAACTGCTTGAACAGGAACAGGCTCAGGTGGCCGCCTTGCGTCGTGAGCTGGATAGTGCGCGTGCAGGAATGGGTGTGCTGCGTGATGTGGCGGGGCAGGCTCGTGATCAGATCGGTTCGATCCTGATGCGTTTACCCGGTGCCGTACAGGAGTAAGTCATGGAACGAGTCGATATTTCCCTATTGGGCCGCGATTACTCTTTGGCATGCCCCCCATCTGAAAAAGCGCGCTTGCTGGAAGCAGTCAAGCTGGTAGATCAGCGTATGCAGTCTATCAAGGGTTCGGGCCGCGTCTCGGGCAACGAACGTATCGCCGTTATGGCCGCCATTCAGATCGCCAGCGAGTTTTTATCTGCTAAAGCACCTGATGGTCCTCTGGCTAATGTTGCTTTTGGCGATTTCAAGCGTAAAATTGAGGACATGCACGCGATGATTGACGATGTCATCGAGCCTTCGGGCACATCGCGCTAAACCGAATTTGAAAGCAGTTCCTTGTTGTCCCTCGCGAGCTGCTTCATCCCAGTAAGTCCCTGCCGTGTTCGTGACACGACCATACATTCCTTGAACCAATGCTTTTGGCATACAGGTTGTTGGATTAGCCAGTAGGAGTGATCGTCCTCGTCGACGAACCCGAAGCTGGCTTGATGACAGCCGATCTTGGACCCTCGGTTCCAGGATGCCGGTCTTGACGGCAATGGTGGGGCACCTAAAAAAAGCCCGTCCAGATCTGGACGGGCTTTTTCCTTTCTATTGTTTGGCTTAACCCTGATTACCGGGCGTTACGTCACGTTTGGTGGCATAGGCAAACAAGGCCAGCCCAGCCACAATCATGGGCAAAGACAACCACTGTCCCATCGACAGGCCAGCACTGAGCAGACCCAGGTAGCCGTCAGGTTCGCGTGTGTACTCCACCACGAAGCGGAAGATTCCGTAGCCGATCAGGAACAGGGCGCTGGTTTGGCCCACGGCACGTGGACGGCGCGTAAACCACCATAGCAAAATAAATAGGGCAATGCCCTCCAGGGCCATCTCATACAACTGCGAAGGGTGGCGAGGGGTTGTGTCTACTTGCGGGAACACCATAGCCCACGGCCCATCGCTAGGGCGACCCCACAGCTCTCCGTTGATAAAGTTGCCCAAGCGGCCCACGGCCAAGCCCAGTGGGATCAAGGGAGCCAGGAAATCACTGACCTCCAGAAAACGCCGTTGACGGTTCCGAGCAAACAGTGCAATTGTCACCAGCACACCGATCAGGCCGCCATGAAAGGACATGCCGCCTTGCCAGACATACAGAATTTCCAGCGGATGCGACAAGTAATAAGAGGGCTGATAGAACAGGGTAAAGCCCAGACGCCCGCCCACTACGACGCCCAGGACGCAGTAAAAGATCAGGTCTTCCAGGTCTTTGCGAGTCAGTAGGGTATGGCCCGCCCGAATACGTGCCAGGCCAGCTAACCAAACCAGGCCAAAGCCCACTAAATACATCAAGCCATACCAATGAATGGCAAGGGGGCCAAGTTGTATGGCGACGGGATCAAACTGCGGGTGAATTAACATGCGAGCCCATTACAGAGATGAATATCAGATAATAGCGTGACTACGAGCCCAGACCAGGACTGGGTAAATTGTAAGGGAAGGATCGCGCTGCATTCTGCCTATGGGCACGCCATTTACCATTAGTAGTTTTTTGTGGAGCAATGGTCTTTAATCCAATCGCAAAGGCTGATACGGTAGCACTGATGAGTATCGTGCGGGCGCAGGAATTCCAAGTTATTGCAGCCTGGTTGCTGAGTCTAGCCAATTCGTCAACAAAGGAGAGTTCATGAAGGAAACAGCCATATTAGGTGGCGGATGCTTTTGGTGCACTGAAGGGGTGTTCAAAGCCTTGCAAGGTGTGCAGTCAGTGGTGCCGGGATATTGTGGTGGCCACGTAGAAAATCCCACCTATGAGCAGGTTTGTGGCAAGCAGACCGGCCATATTGAAGTGGTCAAAGTGGAGTTTGATCCTTCTGTCATTTCCTATCGGGATTTGCTGGAGGTATTTTTCCTGACCCACGACCCTACTACGCCGGATCGCCAGGGCGCTGACCAGGGGCCGCAGTATGCGTCTGCCATTTTTTGTCAAAACGAGGAACAGCGTCGTCAGGCGTTTGAAGTCATCGAAGAAGTTAAATCGCAGTTTGATGCACCTATCGTGACGCATGTACTCGACAGCTCCACTTTCTGGGAAGCCGAGGACTATCACCACGATTATTTTGCCTTGAACCCCGAGCAAGCCTATTGCCAGATGGTGATTGCGCCCAAGCTCAAGAAGTTCTACCAGCGTTTTCAGGATCTGCTGGTCAAAAGCTAAGCATCCTGGGGGTGCGAAGCACAAGCAAGGTAGCGTCTGTATAGGGCGCTACCTGGTAATGTCAGACGGGCCATCAGGCCAATAATCAGCAAGGTCAGAACAAGTCGGCCGACCAGGGCCACCCAGATGTTGGCACCCAGAGCCAGAATAAGAATGGTGTCCTCAATCAGGGAGTGGCTGAGTGACAGCCAGGACAAGGCCAGCAAGCGTGTTCTGGGACTGTAGTTCTGCTGGCGGGACTCATCAATAATCAAGGCACCGCCGTAGCTCAGGCCCAGCAACACACCAATCGTGGTGGTGGGGGCGACCCGCTCTTCCAGGCCTGAAAAACGCAGCAAGGGCAGCAGAAGCCGGGTCAGCAAACGGGTGAAGCCGATTTTCTCCAGAACGGACAAGATTAACAGCAGGCCAAGAATAATCAGCCAGGTCATGAACAGTGAACTGGCCGTTCCCCACAGCCAGTCTATCCAGCCTTGCCAACCGCCTTGTGTCGCATTGGATTGCCCGTAAAGCCAGGCAAGGGATACGGGCTCTTGCAACAACCCGGTACTGTTCAAACCCCAGGCCAGCAGAGCGCCGTACAGCAAGGCGCAGACAATTCGTAGCGTAGCCGTAAACCAGAAGCTGGCCCCGGCCCGACGCACAATTGCCTGTTCCATGGGTAGATTGTGAGCAAACAGCATCATAGTGCCCAAGACGCTGATCTGAGCCACGTTGAAGCTTAAGCTGTCGCCCAAGGCCGCCATCGAGCCTATGCCAGCGTAAATACCAGCCAGGGCGGTGGTGGCCCAGACAATACCGGCTTCAGGAGGTAAACCAACCAATGCCATGATCGGGCCGATCAGTTTGCCGACTTGCTCGATCAAGCCTAGTTGCGCGGCAATACGCACCGCAATCATGATGGGGAGCATGATGCGCGCAACGGTATAAAACATGCGCAGGCTGCGGCTAAAGGTGGTGCGAAGGAAGGTCAGCATGAGAGCAGAAGGTTGGAAAATCTGTCTGATGCTAGCACGGCTCAGTGCTTGCTTCGTTGTGCCTTGGTGCTTGCGTGGGGGGCGGGCAATGCGGGCTGTCGGTTTGCTACTACAAACGGAGGCGCTTTCCTTCACCCAAAAGAAAACCCCTGATGATGAAATCCGATGCAGCCAAGTGAGGCTGCCAGGTTTCCTGTCATCAGGGGTGTTGCAGGCCAGGTAGGCCCAGACTTAACGACCCGAGCAGTGACCGCCGCTGGCGGCTTGTCCGCTACCCCAGGCAATGGGGGCGGGTTCGGGGCGGTAGGGGTAGTCTTGCAGGCTGTCCATGACAACCAGCAAGACAACAAGGAGCCAGAAGGTACTGGTAATAAGGCGGAAAGTAGTTTTGCTCATGGTGGCGCGACTCAAGGATTAACGCGGCGACGAATGCGCACGCCTATGATGGACCCGGCAAAGGCCAGTGCAAACCAGACCCAGCCATGTATGCTGGCCGAGGCGATGCCTCCCAGGAATGCGCCCACATTACATCCAAAGGCCATACGGGCACTGTAGCCCATGACCAGACCCGCAATCGCGCCTACCCACAAGCTGCGGGCATTGGGCGATTTGAAATTGGCAGGATGGTTCCAGCGCGAGGCGGCCATGGCACCCAAAATCAAACCAAAGTTGGTAACCGAGGTAACGTCAGCCAGAACAGGTTCTGCCAAACGTTGAGCATGGGGAGCCACGCCCCAGAATGCGTCGCCCACCGGGGACCAGCCCAGAGCCGAGAACACTTTTGCACCCCACAGGCCAATACCGTAGACAATGCCCCAAGGCTGGCCTGCGACGATCATGTGAATGGCGTACAGCACGGCAAGCAGCAAGGCCCCCATCCACCAGCGCATTTCCCATTTGGCGGGTGCGCTGTTTTGCTCTTTTTGATGGCGGCGTGCGCCCCGGCCAACGAACCAGGATACGGCGGCGCAGCCCAATACGGTAATCAATAAGGCAGTGGGCCAGCCCAAGGACACAGTCAGGTCGATAGCGGGTAAACCGCCCAAGGCAATCCAGCCGGGTTGGTGTGATGCGCCCAGAAAGCTGCCAATGGCAAAGGTAGGCAGAACCGCAAAGGAGATCGGTGCGCCAGCGCCTGCTTTATAGAGAGTACCGGAACCGCAACCGTCGGCCAGTTGCATGGCAGCGCCAAACAGAAAGGCGCCCAATACCAGGCTGATGGTCAATGGGGCAATCGCGCCAACCAGCTCGCCACCGCTATCGGCGATCAAGGGTAGGGTGAAGGCGGCGGCCAATACCAGCAGGAGCATTTGTGCCCAGATACCTTGAGGGTCACGGCGCTCGATATAGTTGCGCCAGCCGGTCGTGAAACCGAAACGGGCTCCTTGCAGGACGGCACCAAAGCCAATGCCCAACAGGGCGAGCAGGCCTTGGCGCAGTCCACCTACCAGAGCGACCCCAACAATCAGGGCCAGGCTGGCCAGGATAAAGCCCAGTCTAGTCAGATAAAGCATGATCGATTTCTTTAGTTAATGGCGCGCTTGGCTTCGAGTTTCAGAACCTCGAAACGGGAGGGCTGGTTGTCCATGGGCAAGTTGCTGCGGCTCCATTCCACGACAGACTCGGGGTAGAGTTTCACGTTGGGGTTGCCTGCCAGTTCGGACAGGACAAACCAGTTCGTGGCTGCCCAGTGGCCGGTATTGCAGAACGAAACAGTGGGCTTGTCATTCAGGCCCTGTTCTGTGACGATCTTGACGAGCTCATCCGTGTCCTTCAGGACGGGTTTGTCGCTGCGGAAAAAGCTGTTGAAGTCCAGTTCACGTGCGCCGGGCAAGGTACCGTAGCGGGCGGCGGCGTCAACGCGTTTTTCGCCTTTGAAGAACTCGGTAGGACGAGCGTCCAGCAAGATGGGGGCCTGGCCGTTCTTGATGTAGTCAGCCACCTCTTGTGTGCTGACCACCATGTCTTTGTTGTAGTGGTAGCTGAATTCGGTAGGGGGAACGGTGGGGGTGTCTTTGCTCAGGGGCTTGCCTTCAGCTTCCCAGGCTTGCAAGCCGCCATCAAGAATGGATAGCTGTGTCAGACCACCCGCTTTCAATGTCCAGTACACACGTGCTGCCGCGCCGAAGTCTGTCGGGTTGGCGCCTGCGTAGGTGACAACGACGTAGCTGTCTTTGGAGATACTGGCTTTGCTGAACAAGGCGGATAGGTCGGCTTCGGAACGCAGGGAGCCGGCGTTATCTGCTGGGCCGCGATAGGCGCCATAAGGGGTATGAACGGCACCAGGCACGTGGCCTGCCGCATATTCTTTCTCGGTGCGGATATCTAGAACGCGTAGATTGTTTTGATCCAGTTTGGCGGCCAGGTCGGCAGCCGAGATCAGGGCGGCTGGTTTGGCTACCGTGTCGGGTGTGCTTGGCTCTGCGGAGGTGGTTGGTGCCAGGACCGCGCTGAATGCAAATGCCAGGGAGATGAGGATAGGTTTAATCATTATTACTCTCTTGAGTAAGCAGAGGCCTGCTTAGAGGTTTAAGTGCATAAGGAATGGTAATGAACGCGGGAACAGAAAATAACAATGAATTGGGGATTAGCTTATTGCTTTGGGGTGTAAGGGGAGGGGGATCTCTATATATAGAGTAGATAGGAGGGGGCCTTGTTTGCGATTGCTTCTTAGAGAGGCCTTCCCCATCTATATAGAGAGTAGAGTTGCAACGGTGAGCGGCACCTATATAGAGAAAGACATTTGTTCCAGTTGCTCTACGTAGGTCGCCACTCGGAGCCCCGGGACCGGGTGTTGGGGCGGACTCCTTGCCGGCGCAACGCGCCGGTTCCCTTTTCAGAGTCACAATCGGGGCGCAGTCTGAACTCGCCCAGTGATTGGTCCTCGGACCAATCACAAACCTTGGGCTTGTATAGTTTGGGCGTATCTTTAGGACTGATGTCTTAGAGGTGCTGGGGTGGAGGGACTACACGTTGGAGCTCGGCTGTGTATACAGACCGACTGTTTGAGCACTCTCTCGCCCCGCCTCAAACAGCAGACTGCTTGCATCCCCGATCATGACTCCGACTGCGGCAAGTACTCTGACTCGCCCCAACACTCGGTCCCGGGGCCCCGAGCGGCTGGCTGCCCCGCATAGTGCTCGATCTTGGAGGTCATTCAACTCGCCATCTATATAGAGACACTGTTGATTGGAGGCGTAGGACCGATGCAGTGTTCGTGTGGCCGTTTTTTTGTCCGTCATCCAGCCAGCCAGGACTGGTGGCTATATTGGAGAGAGTCCTCGATTTCCCTTTATATATATAAGAGGGGGTGTCGAGGGGCTAAAGAGTATCTGACGATTTTTTCACGCGAGAAATAGCGGTTTAGTCTAGGATTTGCGTCCAAGGGCGCGTGGGGCACATACTGAGCCTGCTCCTGAAACGGGGTTAAATGAGAAACTTCCAGTTGTCTGGCAGGTAGGATCTAAAATGCTTAAAAATAGTTTCTCTTGTAATTCATGGGTTTAAAGGTTTTTGGTTCAGGCCGTCTCACTTTTTTCTATGAAAAGGCTTGCAAGTATGAAAATCATCGTGCTATAGTTCTTTTCTCGCTGCAGCACACGGATTTTTCTGAGGGACCGCAGAGAGCAGTTAGACAAGTTTCATCGCCTTGGCCAAGAGGCCCGCACCGAAGCTTGAATGACTGGTCAGGTAACTGACACGGTGTAAAACCCGGAGCTTGACAAATCAGAAAATTCTGTGTTAAAGTTCTAGGTTCTGCTCCAGAGAATGCAACGTTAAGTTTTTAGCTGTTTTGAAGGTTGAGACAGTTTTGAAAATTTACCCTTGTTTGTGAAGTTGGATGGTTAGCCTTTTAGGTTGATTGTTCGCCAGGTAGGACAGAACGAAAATTCTGGTTTAAGCGGGACGAGTTAGACGGTTTTAAACTTTCTAGCTTCTTCAAAAAAACGCTTGACACACTGCCTGATTTGCTTCATAATCTCGTTTCTCTGCTGCTAACACAGCAAGGCACGAAGCACTAAACGCAACGAGCCAGCCGGGTTAGTCAGTGGAACGACAGGCAACTGTCACTGCTCTTTAACAATTAACAGCCGATAAGTGTGGGCGCTTGGAATGAGCGAGTCGAACCCTTCGGGGATCGCCACAAGTTTGTATCAAGTGCTCACAAACGAAAGATGAAGAATTACCTTGTGTAACTCTGAATTTTTCTTTGAGACACAATCGGTCTTGTCGCAAGACGGGACAACCACAGAGATTAAACTGAAGAGTTTGATCCTGGCTCAGATTGAACGCTAGCGGGATGCTTTACACATGCAAGTCGAACGGCAGCGCGAGAGAGCTTGCTCTCTTGGCGGCGAGTGGCGGACGGGTGAGTAATATATCGGAACGTGCCCAGTAGCGGGGGATAACTACTCGAAAGAGTGGCTAATACCGCATACGCCCTACGGGGGAAAGGGGGGGATTCTTCGGAACCTCTCACTATTGGAGCGGCCGATATCGGATTAGCTAGTTGGTGGGGTAAAAGCTCACCAAGGCAACGATCCGTAGCTGGTTTGAGAGGACGACCAGCCACACTGGGACTGAGACACGGCCCAGACTCCTACGGGAGGCAGCAGTGGGGAATTTTGGACAATGGGGGAAACCCTGATCCAGCCATCCCGCGTGTATGATGAAGGCCTTCGGGTTGTAAAGTACTTTTGGCAGAGAAGAAAAGGTATCCCCTAATACGGGATACTGCTGACGGTATCTGCAGAATAAGCACCGGCTAACTACGTGCCAGCAGCCGCGGTAATACGTAGGGTGCAAGCGTTAATCGGAATTACTGGGCGTAAAGCGTGTGTAGGCGGTTCGGAAAGAAAGATGTGAAATCCCAGGGCTCAACCTTGGAACTGCATTTTTAACTGCCGAGCTAGAGTATGTCAGAGGGGGGTAGAATTCCACGTGTAGCAGTGAAATGCGTAGATATGTGGAGGAATACCGATGGCGAAGGCAGCCCCCTGGGATAATACTGACGCTCAGACACGAAAGCGTGGGGAGCAAACAGGATTAGATACCCTGGTAGTCCACGCCCTAAACGATGTCAACTAGCTGTTGGGGCCGTTAGGCCTTAGTAGCGCAGCTAACGCGTGAAGTTGACCGCCTGGGGAGTACGGTCGCAAGATTAAAACTCAAAGGAATTGACGGGGACCCGCACAAGCGGTGGATGATGTGGATTAATTCGATGCAACGCGAAAAACCTTACCTACCCTTGACATGTCTGGAAAGCCGAAGAGATTTGGCCGTGCTCGCAAGAGAACCGGAACACAGGTGCTGCATGGCTGTCGTCAGCTCGTGTCGTGAGATGTTGGGTTAAGTCCCGCAACGAGCGCAACCCTTGTCATTAGTTGCTACGCAAGAGCACTCTAATGAGACTGCCGGTGACAAACCGGAGGAAGGTGGGGATGACGTCAAGTCCTCATGGCCCTTATGGGTAGGGCTTCACACGTCATACAATGGTCGGGACAGAGGGTCGCCAACCCGCGAGGGGGAGCCAATCTCAGAAACCCGATCGTAGTCCGGATCGCAGTCTGCAACTCGACTGCGTGAAGTCGGAATCGCTAGTAATCGCGGATCAGAATGTCGCGGTGAATACGTTCCCGGGTCTTGTACACACCGCCCGTCACACCATGGGAGTGGGTTTCACCAGAAGTAGGTAGCCTAACCGTAAGGAGGGCGCTTACCACGGTGGGATTCATGACTGGGGTGAAGTCGTAACAAGGTAGCCGTATCGGAAGGTGCGGCTGGATCACCTCCTTTTAGAGCGAATGGCTCGCAAAGCGAAAGCGTCCACACTTATTGGCTGTTAGTTCATGTCATGACCATTGAAGGTATCGCCCACTGGTGATAGATGGGTCAGTAGCTCAGTCGGTTAGAGCACCGTCTTGATAAGGCGGGGGTCGTTGGTTCGATTCCAACTTGACCCACCAACGATTACTTCGGGGGGGATTAGCTCAGCTGGGAGAGCACCTGCTTTGCAAGCAGGGGGTCGTCGGTTCGATCCCGTCATCCTCCACCACCGCTTTTATGGGGGTGGTCGATATAGCAAGGTTCATGACAGAGTATAGGGCACAGGACAACAACGGTTGGCCTGGCGCGAGATTCAACGAAGAGTGTTCTTTGTAAAGAATACTGCTCGTTGGGTTATGCAACCCACGAATTGCTCTTTAACAATTAGGAAGAAGCACAACGAAGGTGTGTTGTCTCATAAACGCAAGACGATTAGTCGACTTGTGATGACAATACACGGGTTGTGATTGCAACAGAACAAATTATGTTCAACGAAAGTTCTCAAAAATATAGACGTTGTTCAATCTTCGGATTGGATAACAGCTAAGGATTGATGAACGGCAACAACGTATACTCATATTCCTATAACAGCATCAAGCGTTATAGGATCAAGCGAATAAGTGCATATGATGGATGCCTTGGCGATCACAGGCGATGAAGGACGCGGTAGCCTGCGAAAAGCTACGGGGAGCTGGCAAACAAGCTTTGATCCGTAGATGTCCGAATGGGGAAACCCACCGTAGCAATACGGTATCCCATACTGAATACATAGGTATGTGGAGGCGAACCGAGTGAACTGAACCATCTCAGTAACTCGAGGAAAAGAAATCAACCGAGATTCCGGAAGTAGTGGCGAGCGAAACCGGACCAGCCTGGATGTTTTAGCGTAGTGAATAGTCGAATGGAATGGAAAGTCCAGCCGTAGCAGGTGATAGCCCTGTAGGCGAAATTCAGTACGTGGAACTAAGCATCGAACAAGTAGGGCGGGACACGTGAAATCCTGTCTGAATATGGGGGGACCATCCTCCAAGGCTAAATACTCGTGATCGACCGATAGTGAACCAGTACCGTGAGGGAAAGGCGAAAAGAACCCCGGAAGGGGAGTGAAATAGATCCTGAAATCGTATGCATACAAACAGTAGGAGCCCCTTCGTGGGGTGACTGCGTACCTTTTGTATAATGGGTCAGCGACTTACATTCAGTGGCAAGCTTAACCGAATAGGGGAGGCGTAGCGAAAGCGAGTCCGAACAGGGCGATTCAGTCGCTGGGTGTAGACCCGAAACCAGGCGATCTATCCATGGCCAGGTTGAAGGCACGGTAACACGTGCTGGAGGACCGAACCCACTAATGTTGAAAAATTAGGGGATGAGCTGTGGATCGGAGTGAAAGGCTAAACAAGCCTGGAGATAGCTGGTTCTCTCCGAAAACTATTTAGGTAGTGCCTCGTATATTACTGCCGGGGGTAGAGCACTGTTATGGCTAGGGGGTCACAGCGACTTACCAAACCATGGCAAACTCCGAATACCGGCAAGTACAGTACGGGAGACAGAGCACCGGGTGCTAACGTCCGGACTCAAGAGGGAAACAACCCAGACCGCCAGCTAAGGTCCCTAACTATGGCTAAGTGGGAAACGAAGTGGGAAGGCATAGACAGTCAGGAGGTTGGCTTAGAAGCAGCCATCCTTTAAAGAAAGCGTAATAGCTCACTGATCGAGTCGTCCTGCGCGGAAGATGTAACGGGGCTAAGCCATAGACCGAAGCTGCGGATGTGTACTATGTACACATGGTAGGAGAGCGTTCCGTAAGCCTGTGAAGGTGTTCCGTGAGGAATGCTGGAGGTATCGGAAGTGAGAATGCTGACATGAGTAGCGATAAAGGGGGTGAAAAGCCCCCTCGCCGTAAGTCCAAGGTTTCCTGCGCAACGTTCATCGGCGCAGGGTGAGTCGGCCCCTAAGGCGAGGCAGAGATGCGTAGCTGATGGGAAGCGGGTTAATATTCCCGCACCGTCGTAGAGTGCGATGGGGGGACGGATTGCAGAATGTTATCGGGGTGTTGGATGTCCCCGTTGGCGCATCATAGAAGGCACTTAGGCAAATCCGGGTGCGAAATTCAAGGGTGTGACTGGATAGAGCTTCGGCTCTAAACTAACTGGAAGCAGTTCCAAGAAAAGCCTCTAAGCTTCAGCTCTACGAGACCGTACCGCAAACCGACACAGGTGGACGGGATGAATATTCCAAGGCGCTTGAGAGAA
Organism: Alcaligenes faecalis; assembly: GCF_041521385.1. NCBI lineage: Bacteria > Pseudomonadati > Pseudomonadota > Betaproteobacteria > Burkholderiales > Alcaligenaceae > Alcaligenes > Alcaligenes faecalis. The sequence continues at coordinate 3,197,639 of NZ_CP168006.1, forward strand.
CTCAGGAGAAGGAACTCGGCAAATTAATACCGTAACTTCGGGAGAAGGTATGCCTCATTAGTGTGATGTGCCTGCGCACAAAGCATGAAGAGGCCGCAGTGAATCGGTGGCTGCGACTGTTTACTAAAAACACAGCACTCTGCAAACACGAAAGTGGACGTATAGGGTGTGACGCCTGCCCGGTGCCGGAAGGTTAAGTGATGGGGTGCAAGCTCTTGATCGAAGCCCCGGTAAACGGCGGCCGTAACTATAACGGTCCTAAGGTAGCGAAATTCCTTGTCGGGTAAGTTCCGACCTGCACGAATGGCGTAACGATGGCCACACTGTCTCCTCCTGAGACTCAGCGAAGTTGACATGGTTGTGATGATGCAATCTCCCCGCGGCTAGACGGAAAGACCCCATGAACCTTTACTGTAGCTTTGCATTGGATTGTGAACCGGCCTGTGTAGGATAGGTGGGAGACGTTGAAGCGTGGTCGCCAGATCGCGTGGAGTCATCCTTGAAATACCACCCTGGTCTGTTTGCGGTTCTAACCTAGGTCCCTTACCGGGATCGGGGACCGTGCATGGTGGGCAGTTTGACTGGGGCGGTCTCCTCCTAAAGTGTAACGGAGGAGTTCGAAGGTACGCTAGAGACGGTCGGAAATCGTCTTGATAGTGCAATGGCATAAGCGTGCTTGACTGTGAGACTGACAAGTCGAACAGGTACGAAAGTAGGACATAGTGATCCGGTGGTTCTGTATGGAAGGGCCATCGCTCAACGGATAAAAGGTACTCTGGGGATAACAGGCTGATACCGCCCAAGAGTTCATATCGACGGCGGTGTTTGGCACCTCGATGTCGGCTCATCTCATCCTGGGGCTGTAGCCGGTCCCAAGGGTATGGCTGTTCGCCATTTAAAGAGGTACGTGAGCTGGGTTTAAAACGTCGTGAGACAGTTTGGTCCCTATCTGCCGTGGGCGTTGGATACTTGACGGAGCCTGCTCCTAGTACGAGAGGACCGGAGTGGACGTACCACTGGTGTATCGGTTGTCATGCCAATGGCATTGCCGAGTAGCTACGTACGGAAGAGATAACCGCTGAAGGCATCTAAGCGGGAAACTCGTCTGAAGATTAGGTATCCCGGGGGCTTGACCCCCCTGTAGGGTCGTCCGAGACCAGGACGTTGATAGGCTGGGTGTGGAAGTGCAGTAATGCATGTAGCTAACCAGTACTAATTGCCCGTGTGGCTTGATCCTATAACCCTTGAGGTTGTAGTGAGTGAAGTTGTTGACCACAGAACGTAATATTGAAGTGCAGCGCAACCCGCGCTCGACACCTTCGTAACCGCTGCTAGCTGATCCGTACTGATCGCTGGCAGTGTGCTTCTTCCAATTGGCTGGGGCGTCCCTTCAAAAGACGACTCGGCAACCAGTTACGCTTGACGACCATAGCAAGGTGGTCCCACACCTTCCCATCCCGAACAGGATTGTGAAACGCCTTTGCGCCGATGATAGTGGACGGACGTCTGTGAAAGTAGGTCATCGTCAAGCTCTTATCCCTCAAAACCCCCGCAAGTATCCCTTGCGGGGGTTTTGTTTTAGGCGCAACAACCGCACACGCGACCGGCACGCCCGGAGGCCACATAGGCCTTCCTTGGGGCATCCGCCTCAGGCGCACCGACCCCCCTTCTGGCTGCACAAAGGCCAGCGATCCTCACGATCCCTCCTCCAGGCCTACCACCCCCCCTTCAGGCCCGTTCCGGGCACGTTTATCTCTCCCTCTACATACGTATGCCTATCAGCCCGAGACGCCATTGGCTCGGCCACCATTACGAGCAGTCCTGGGATCAAAGGATTGCATGTTCATTCTCTTCTTCGGGGTATGTCAGGAGCCTGGCCTCTATCGAGCATCATGGTGATTGACGTTCAAGCCGTCGTTTTTTTATCTGTTGTACGTGGCTGCTCCGCTTTTTTTTGATAGACCTCGGGTAGCGACGACGGCTTGGCATCCGGAGAGCCAAGAAATCCCGAGCCTTGGGCCTCATCGAGCAGATGGTTTATTGGCTGTGTGTACGCTGGATCTTCTCAATCCTTCGTCTATTCAGCACCTTCCCTTCCTCCCGTAAAAAAACGTTCCGGGTACGTCCTTCCTTTGTGCGGCTGCGGGTTGCCGCTTTTATCGAGCACGACGGGGCTTGTTTTACCCGTGATGTGTTAGTGGCCGTTGCGAGTGGGCGGCTGTAGGCCTCTCCTTTTATCTGTAAGGTGGTAGCTTTACCACCGTCATACGGTTAATGCCCAAAGTATGGGTAAAATGGTTCGATATAGTTATTGTTAATGCTTGTTTCAGGAGAACTGAATGAATCAGCCCATTAGCCCCGAGCTTGAACCAGGCTTGTCGCTGCGCAAGATTACGCACATCTGCTATGGCTTGTTTTCTTTGGCTATGATCAGTGCAGGTATCTTCGGTGCGGCGGCTGTGGCAGCAGTGATTCTGGCCTATGTCAAACGCGGTGATGCATCAGGCACAATTTACGCCAGCCATCTGGACTGGGTTATCAAGACCTTTTGGTGGGGGCTGTTGTGGATGGTGCTGAGTGCCTTGCTGACGGCCATTTTCATTGGTTGGGTAACTGCACTGGTGGCCTTGGTTTGGATAGTGCATCGCTTGATCAAAGGCTGGTTGGCTTTGGCAGGCGGTCAAGCACTGGGTCAGGATTACTAAGCCGATCCAGTACCCGGCTTGTTCCGAGTCAAGCTGGAAAGAGGTATTTTAAAAGGTGCTCTGGTGAGCACCTTTTTTGATGTGATCTGGTTTTGTGATCTCGTTTCGATCAGCTCTGAGCTGGAGCTGTCTTGAGTTTCCTGGCTATACAGGCTGACTCAGCTTCATAGCATGGCTTGCAAGCTGTGTGCTTCACCCTGTGTAAGCCTCAAGGAAAAAACTCAAGATGTGTTAACAGCGTTTCAGAAAGTCTCGCTATATAAGGCAGGGCATTCACTGTTTCGATGCTTGCATCTGGGCGATGCCTAGGTTAATTCCAAGCTGTTTCCTGAATGGCTGGATTTATCTTTATATGGATGCTCAAAAGGGGAAGTCTCAGGGCGCCAGCAGGTGAATCTGCTCGATGTGCATATGGTGCATGCATTCACGCAGAAGTAGCAGGTACATACCCAGGTTTTGATTGTTGACTAGTTGATGGGTATTTTCCAAAGAGCCAGCGTTGATCATTTTCAGGCTGACATTCCCTTGGCTGGCGGCTGCATACAGGGTGAATAGGTCGTCAATCGTGTCCCGATTCAGGATGTGCTGCTCGCTGTCTTGGGCTTCATGGAGCCAGGCGCCAAGCTCTTCTGCGAAATCACCGGCAGCAAATACCATAAACTGGCGTAGATCCAGACTGGCTGGCAGGATAGCGTCTTCGACGGCTTCAATGGCATGCTCCAACTGCGCCTCCCGTGAGCTTGAGTCTGAAAAACAGCTGGCCAACAGTTGGATTCCGCTGAGTTCTGGGAAGTGTTCGGTATGGACAGGGACGCCTTTATGAACCAGACAGATTTCGGCATGGTCTGCGCCGAAGTTCAGGACGGCAACTCGTGCTTGGGGGTGAGCGGCTTGCAGATTTTGTAGTAATACGGAGGTACTGATCGGAGAAGGTCGTTTGAAGCTATCTGACATAAGTATCCTTAAAGTAGTTCAATTCGCTTGTTCGTGCTCTCCTGCTTGCTTGAATAAGGCCAAAGCAAGGTGCCGTTGCGTGTCGTGATCCACGATGGGGGCCGGGTAGTCTTGTCCCGGCCGGAATTCGATAGGGAGCTGCTTGGCTTGCCAAGGCGCATGAACAGCTTGTTTGTCCAACGATGCCAGTTCGGGCACATAGCGACGTATGAATTGTCCGTCTGGATCAAATTTACGCGATTGAGTGACGGGGTTAAAGATGCGAAAGTAAGGCTGCGCATCACATCCGGTGGAGGCGGCCCATTGCCAGCCCCCCACATTGGAAGCCATATCGTAATCAAGTAGCTTCTGGGCAAAATACTGCTCGCCCAATCGCCAGTCTATCAGCAAGTCTTTCACTAAAAAGGATGCACTGATCATACGTAGCCGGTTGTGCATATAGCCAGACTGGTTCAATTGACGCATGGCGGCGTCAACAATTGGATAGCCGGTTCGACCTTCTTTCCAGGCCTGAAACCAGTCTTCGCGATTAGGAAACGGCAAGTCCTTGTAGGCGGGTTTGAAGCTTTCTGTCGCCGTTTCTGGATGATGCCATAGGAACTGCTGGTAGAACTCTCGCCAGATCAGTTCGCTCAGCCAGGTAGCCGCGCCCTCGGAGTCGCTGGGCCAGGCCAGAGATACGGCTTGGCGGATGGATAGTGTTCCAAATCGCAGATGGGGGGCCAAATAGGACACACCTCGTTTGGCTGGAAAATCCCGGCGTTCATGATAGGCATGGATTCTGGGCTCAAATTGCTCCAACAAGGTCTGGGCGCCTTGCCAACCGGCGGGATTGAGTAGTTTTGCACGAGATTTTTCCTGAAAGCCTAATTCGTCCAAATCAGGCAAGGCTTGCTCTGGCAGGGCAGCCCATGGCCCTTGCGTGCAGTCATAGGGCTGTATATCCCTCGATTGGATGCGCGCCAGCCAGTTACGCTTGTAGGGGGTAAAAACGGTATAGGGCTGTTTTTGCTGCGTCAGGATTTCATCGCGGGCAAAAATGACCTGGTCCTTGAAGAGCCGTAGCTCGATGTCTTGTGTGGACAGGGTTCGGCTGACAGTCTGATCCCGAGTCATAGCCGCAGGTTCGTAGTCCTCATTCGCATAGACGGCCTTTGCATTCAGGCTGTTAGCGAGTTCAGGAATTTTATGTACCGGGTCACCATGGGCTGTGATCAGTTCGCTGCCATATTGGCGCAGTTGCTCCTGCACCTGCAGCAGGCTGTCGTGTATAAAAGCCAGTCGTACATCATCGGCAGGCAAGCATTCCAGGATTGTGCTGTCAAAGACAAACACACAGGCCACAGGCAAACCGCTTTTCAGTGCGTGGTGCAAGGCTGCGTGGTCATGCAGGCGAAGATCACGACGCAGCCAGCATAGAACACGTGGGCTTGGATCGGGAGGAGCAGAGATAGACATCGACATGAAGATGCGAATGCAGAGGCTTTATGATGCCACATGAAAAAGGGCCGCGGCTGAAAGCTCAGCAACGCGACCCGATATTGCCAAAGGTGCCTGGGCACCCCGCGCTTATTTGAGGTGAGCACTGACCAGCTTGGTCAGTTCAAACATGGAGACCTGATCCTTGCCGAACAAGGGGCGCAGCTTGGCGTCAGCATTGATATTGCGACGGTTCTTGGGATCCTGGAGATCGTGTTTCTTGATGTATTCCCAGATTTTCTTCGTAACTTCAGTGCGCGGAAGCGCGCCAGAGCCAATCACCGCAGCCAGTGTCGGGCTAGGAGTGAGTGGTTTCATGAAGGCTGCATTGGGTTTGCGGGTAGCAGGTTTTTTTTCAGTGCTGGCCATGAACGGAACTCCTGAGAAACGAGTTGAAGGGGCGGGTTATGCGCTAGGGCACGACTTGTCTGTCAGCATACCGTGATACTCCCTGTACGTCCAAGCCCTTTGTGAGCAAGAGCTTTGCGGGTCTGTAAGCAGATTTGCCAGTGTTTACAGGCTGCTGCAATGCACGATTAAGTGGGGTTCGGAACTTCTGTGCTGACATGCGCAGCGCAGGTAGCTGTAGCATAATGACGGATTCGGCCTGTTGAAAGGCAATTGTGGCACCTGTTGCTTTCTTGATGGTTCAAAGCACAGAGCCGTTGTTTGATATTGAGTAAAGATATGAGCCCTACTGTGGATACCCTGGTCATTCGTCGTCCTGACGATTGGCATTTGCACCTGCGCGACGGTGCTGTGTTGGAGTCGGTTTTGGGCCATACTGCGGCACAATTTGACCGGGCTATCGTCATGCCCAATCTGACCCCACCCGTTACCGCAATCGTACAGGCGTTGGCCTATCGGGAGCGTATTCTGAGCGCCTTGGCCAAAACCGAGTATGTCGGCAAGTTTGAGCCTTTGATGACCTTGTACCTGACTGATAATACTCAGCCTGAGGAAATTGTTCGCGCCAAGGAAAGCGGGGTTGTGCATGGCGTGAAGCTCTATCCTGCCGGGGCCACCACCAATTCTGACGCGGGTGTGACGGATTTGCTGAAGAACTGTTCCAAGGCACTGGCCCAGATGCAGGAATCGGGCATGCCTTTGCTGATGCACGGCGAGGTCACGGACCCCAGTATCGACTTGTTCGACCGTGAAGCCGTATTCATTGAGCGCGTGATGATTCCTATGCGTAAGGCTTTTCCCGAGCTGAAAGTGGTATTTGAGCATTTGACCACGGCAGAGGGCGCCGCTTACGTGAGCCAGGCCGAGGGCCCGGTTGCTGCGACCATCACGGCCCATCACTTGCTCTATAACCGTAATGCTCTGTTCCAAGGTGGCTTGCAGCCACACTGGTACTGTCTGCCTGTCTTGAAGCGTGAGAAGCACCGTCAGGCTTTGGTGGACGCCGCAACCAGTGACAGCAATCGTTTCTTCCTGGGGACAGATAGCGCACCCCACTCGCGTAGCCGCAAGGAACAAAGCTGTGGTTGTGCGGGCTGTTATACCGCGCTGCACGCTATGGAACTGTACGCATCGGCTTTTGACAAGGCCGGTCGTCTGGATCGTCTGGAAGCCTTTGCCAGCTTGAATGGCCCCGCTTTTTACGGCTTGCCTGTCAATGAAGGAACAATGACGCTGCAACGCAGCCAGTTCACTATTCCCGAATCCGTGGAAATGGCCGGTGAGCCATTGATTCCGCTGGCGGCCGGTCAGGCTCTGGACTGGAGTGTGGTGAGCTAAGGAAGAAAGAGCTAGCTCGGTCTTAGTGTCTGTCATGATGCTTGGCTGGGCAGCTCTTGATACCTGGTTTCACTGCAAGATACCTTCGTGGAAACTATTTTGCTTGATGTGGCATGGTCTGCCTTGGCCGTGCGCATGGCCGCTACTGCTTTGGTGGTTGTGCTGGTTTCGTGGTCAGTGGGCGCATTTGGCCCATTGATCGGGGGGGCCTTGGCGGGCTTGCCCATGGTGCTGGGCCCCGGCTTTTATTTTTTGTCCCAACAGTTTCCTGCCGATTATGTGCAGCAAGCGGCAACTTATGCCGTGTATTCGCTGAGTGCGACGCAACTGTTTTTGTTGCTCATCATTCTTTGTGCTCCCAACTTGTCGCCTTGGCGCACCTTGTTGTGTGCGGTCGCAGGTTGGGCGGTAGCTGCCTTGCTCTTGTCCTTCATGCCCGTGCAACCTGTGCTGGGGCTAGCCTTGTTTATTGCCGTCACTGCGTTCAGCTTGCGCGCGTCGCGCCGTTTGGCCGGCATGAAAGGGACTAATAAAGCGAAGGCGGGGTGGGGCTTGCTGATATTCAGAGGGGCCTTGGCGGGACTTTTGGTTGCGCTTGTGACCACCAGCAGCTCTTTGTTGGGGCCGAGCTTGTCAGGGCTGATCATGGCCTTTCCCATTGGCTATACCGTGGTGGCTGTGACCATTCATCAAACCCTGGGTGCTGCCAGCCTGGTAGCGACTCTGCGTTCGGCTTTGTGGGGAACCGGCAGTCTGGCAGGATTTTGCACCACGCTAGCCATGGTCTTTACACAGATGCACTGGCTGCCAGCCTTGCTGTTGGCTGCAGCTGTATCCATTGCGATTACCTTGCTACTGGTGTTTCGCCCTTGGGCTCGGCGGGGCTAAACGCTTATTCTGCTCCAAACAGATCCTGACCTTGTGTATTGCGTGGAGGCGTGAGTCCAAGGTGACGCCAAGTGTTCAGCGTGGCAATACGGCCTCTGGGAGTGCGTTGTAAAAAACCATGCTGGATCAGATAGGGCTCGATCACGTCCTCGATGGTGTCGCGCTCTTCGCCAATGGCAGCAGCCAGGCTGTCTACGCCTACTGGACCGCCGTCGAATTTATGGACGATGGCCTCCAGCAATTTTCTGTCCATCAAATCCAGTCCTTGCGGGTCTACCTCCAGCATGGACAGCGCAGCTTGGGCGCATTCGGTATGGATGATGCCGCCCGTTTTGACTTCGGCGTAGTCGCGTACGCGGCGCAAAAGCCGGTTGGCAATACGCGGTGTGCCACGTGAGCGGCGGGCAATTTCGTAGGTGCCGTCATCCGTGGTGGTGACATTCAGTAGCCCTGCACTACGCGCCACAATGTGTGTCAAGTCCTTGACATCATAGAACTCCAGGCGGGACACAATGCCAAAGCGGTCGCGCAAGGGGTTGGTCAGCATGCCGGCACGAGTGGTGGCACCGACCAAGGTAAAGGGCTGCAGATCCAGTTTGACACTGCGGGCGGCTGGGCCTTCTCCAATCAGGATATCAATTTGAAAGTCTTCCAGCGCGGGATACAGGATTTCCTCCACGACGGGTGACAGGCGATGGATTTCGTCAATAAATAGAACATCGTTGGGTTCCAGGTTGGTCAGCAAGGCTGCCAGATCTCCCGGGCGTTCCAATACGGGGCCTGAGGTTTGGCGCAGGTTCACCCCCATTTCATGAGCAATGATATGGGCCAGAGTGGTTTTACCCAGACCGGGCGGCCCAAACAGCAGAACGTGGTCCAGGGCTTCCTGGCGTTGGCGGGCAGCCGCAATAAAGATTTCCAGTTGCTCACGCGCCCGGGCTTGTCCGACATAGTCCTCCAGCATCTTGGGGCGCAAGGCGCGTTCGATGGACTCTTCGTTGGGTGACAAGGGTTTGGGCGTGATGATGCGCTGTTCAGAAGGCAGGCTGGAGAGCGAATCGGAGTGTATGGCCATGATGACTACGCTGATTGAATATACAGTATGGTACACCAAGCACCCGCCGCCTGAGTACTCAGGGTTGGGGCAGGATACAGGGAGTGCGTGGGCAAATCGGTCATCCAGTGCAGCCAGGCTAGATTTGTCCGGTCAGCGTTAGGCTGCTTTGCTTGGCATCGCGCATAATGTGGGTTGGAGTTTTAAACCGAGATTTTAGCCATGTCCCTGGAATTACCTGATTTTGCTGATGTTGTCGCTGCTGCTGAACGCTTGGCACCTGTCGCCCACCGCACACCAGTCTTGACCTCTGCAACCTTGAACGAGCGCCTGAATGGCGAAGTCTACTTCAAGTGTGAGAACTTTCAGCGTATTGGCGCCTTCAAGTTTCGAGGTGGCTTCAATGCCTTGGCACAGTTAAATGATCAGCAAAAAAA